>NZ_CP146100.1:1278214-1606071 GCF_037023755.1 Saccharopolyspora sp. SCSIO 74807
GCGGTGAGCACCGCCTCCGCCGCGGTGCGGCAGCCCGCGGTGTTCGGCAGGGCTTCGATGCCGAGCCGCTGCAGCAGCTCCAGCACGCCGGTGCGCCCGCCCGCGTCCGCGCGCCGCATCGCGACGGTGGTCAGCTCGGTGCCGGACGCCAGCAGCGCGCGCTCCAGCACCGACAGGTTCGTCGCACCCCCGGTTCCGGTGATCAGCCGCGAGCCGAACTCGCGGCCCGCGATCAGCAGCGGATCGTCCACGTCAGCCTCCTTGCACGGCGGTGAGCACTTCGACCGCCGAGCCGTCGCGCAGCTCGGTCTCCGCCCAGGAAGCCCTGGGCACCACGGCCCCGTCCACGGCCACGGCCACACCTCGGTGCGGCACGCCGAACTCGTCGAGCACGGTGGCCAGCGTTTCGTCCGCGCCGAGCGGACGCGGCGCGCCGTTGATCATGATCTGCACGGTCGACCTCCTGTCTCGACGGCCCTGCCCGGCACGGCCGCGCGCACCACCGGCGGCGGTTCCCGGCCGCTCAGCGCCGCGACGATCGCCTCGGCGGTGAGCGGGGCGAGCAGGAAACCGTTGCGGTGGTGGCCGGTGGCCACCAGCACGCCCGGCTCCAGTTCGCCGAGCAGCGGCAAGTTGTCGTGCGTACCCGGCCGCAGGCCCGCGTCCGCCTCGACCAGCTGGTATTCGGCGATGCCGGGCACGAGTCGTTCGGCGGCGTTCATCAGGTCGCGCACCCCGCCGACGGTGACGTCGGTGTCGAACCCGACGTCGTACTGCGTCGCACCGACCACCAGTCCGCCCTCGTCGCGCGGCACCAAGTACACCTGCCTGCCGTGCACCGGGCCGCGGACCGTGCGCGACGGCGGCGGCAGCGCGGAGCCGCGCGCCCGCAGTCGCAGCACCTCGCCCTTCACCGGGCGGATCCGGCCGTCCAGCGCGGGATGCAGCGCGCCGGAGTGCGCCCCGGCCGCGATCACCACGATGTCGCTGCGCAGCGCGGAATCGGCGAAGTCCACCTCGCCGGGGCGCACGCGCAGCGCCCGGTCCGCGACGAACTCGACGCCCACGTTCGTCGCGGCCGCCCGGAGCGCGGCCAACGCGATCCGGTTGTCCACGGCGAGATCACCGGGCACTTCCAGGCCGCGGCGCACCGCGGGGCCCAGCGAAGGCTCCAGCCTCCGCGCGGCGCGACCGTCGATGCGGGAGACCTCGCGACCCACGCTCGCCAGATGCTCGGCTAGCCGGTCCAGGTCCGCGCGGTCCGCGCCGTCCGCTCCGGCCACCAGCGTGCCCTCGGTGCGCAGGCCGGACGGCAGGCCCGAGGCGGCGGTGAGTTCGGCGGCGAAATCGGGCCACCGCGCCAGCGAAGCCGCGCCGAGCTCGAGCAGCTCTTCCTCGCCCGGCCATGCCTCCGCGATCGGGGCCAGCATCCCGCCTGCGACCCAGGACGCGGCGGGCTCCTCGGCGTCCACCAGGCGCACCGGACTTCCGTCGCGCGCGGCGCACCACGCGATGGCGAGACCGATGACACCGCCGCCCACGACGGTTACGGACGGTCGAGCGGAGACGTGACGGGCGGCCGCGAGGCCGGTGGAACTGTGCGACATTTTGCGCTCCCTGCGCCGGCATGACCCGGATCAGGTTCGACGGTCGGGGCTGGCGCCCCCTCTCAGTCCGGTACTCCCCCGGACTCCCGTGCGGACCGATGTCCACGTTACCGACCGCGCGAGGCGGAGTCAGCCGCCGACCGCGGGCTAAGCTCGGTCACATGCCAGGGTTGGACGGTTACGGCATCCGCGCTCGGCTCGCCGACGCGCGCCTGTACTTGTGCACCGATGCGCGGACCGAGCGGGGTGATCTCGCGGACTTCGCCGACTCGGCGTTGTCCGGCGGGGTCGACATCATCCAGCTGCGCGACAAGAGCGCCGAAGGCGCGCCGTTGGAGGCCCGCCGAGAACTGGCGGCGCTGGAAGTGCTCGCCGAGGCGTGCGTGCGGCACGGCGCGCTGCTCGCGGTGAACGACCGCGCGGACGTGGCGCTGGCCGCCGAAGCCGACGTGCTGCACCTCGGGCAGGAGGACATCCCGGTCGGGCTCGCGCGGCGCATCGTCGGCGACGAGGTGGTGCTGGGGCGTTCCACGCACGACGTGGTGCAGGCCGACGCGGCGGCGACCGAGCCGGGCGTGGACTACTTCTGCACCGGCCCGGTGTGGACGACGCCGACGAAGCCGGGTCGTGCGGCGGCCGGGCTGGAGCTGGTGCGGCACGCCGCGGAGCACCACGGGCACGGCAGGCCGTGGTTCGCGATCGGCGGCGTCGGGCACGACAACCTCGCCGAGGCGGTCGCGGCCGGTGCCGAGCGGGCCGTGGTGGTCCGCGCGGTCACCGAGGCCGAAGACCCGCGCGCCGCCGCCGAGTCCCTCCGCGCCGGGCTCCCCGGCTGAGCCGCCCGCTGCTCTTCCGGAGTGAACGGACCGTTCGCCTGCGGCGGTCGGTCGAACGATCCGTTCGGCCGGAGAGCGGGATCAGCCGGTGAGCAGCGTGAGACCGTACGCGCCGAGGATCTCGTTGACCGGCTGGAAGTAGGTCGTGCCACCGAGGCTGCAGTTGCCGGAACCGCCCGAGGTCACCCCCTGCGCCTGATCCCCGGCCAGGAACGAACCGCCGGAGTCGCCCGGCTCGGCGCACACGTCGGTGCGGGTCAGCCCGGACACGACGCCCTGCGGGTAGCGCACCGACTGGTTCTTGGCCTGCACCGTGCCGCAGTGCCAGCCGGAGGTGGAACCGGACCGGCAGACCGACGCGCCCTCGGCGGCCTCGGCGGACCCGGCGACGCCGACGCTGCCGCCCGCGTAGTCGTTCACCAGCGGCTGCGGCGTCTCGCCGGGACCGGTCTGGACGAACGAGTAGTCGTTGTCCGGGTACGACGACCCGACGAAGGTGCCGGACGGCTGGGTGGTCGCCTCGCCCTGCTTGCCGCAGTGCCCGGCGCTGACGAAGCCGCCCTGCACCGGGAAGCCGACCGAGCAGCGGGTGCTGCCGTTGTAGTACGCGTTGCCGCCGATCACGTCGGCCAGCGGGCGCGGCGCTTCGCGCGACTCGACGACCCGCACGGCCTGCTGGTCCACCCCGGTGGAGCGCACGAACTCCGCCGCCTTCGCGGCCGAGCCGATCGCGGTGGTCAGCACCACCGAGTTGCTGGCGGAGTCGACGTACCACCCGGTCACGCCCTGCGGCGGCGCGTTCCTGTTCAGCCCGTCGGCGACCGCGCCGAGCCGGTCGGCGCCGAACCGCACGAGCTTCGCCTCGGCACCGGCCGCGCGCACCTCGTCGAGCAGGTTCGCATCGGTGACGCCGACGACCAGCTTGCCCAGACCCGCGTCGTAGTGCGAACCGCCGAACGCCGTCCCGAGCAGGTCGCGCACCGTCCGGTCGGCCCGGTTCGCGGTGCTTTCGCTGCGCAGCCGGTCCAGCGCTTGCCCGGCGGTGAGGCCGAGGTCGCGCTGCATGGCCTCCAGCTGGGTGGCCGCCTTGGCGAGCGGCGCGGGCTGCGGCGCGGCGGAGGCGGGCACGGTCAGCGCGGCGGCGGTGGCCGCCGCCAGCAGGACCGCGCCGGCCATTCTGGCCGCGAGTCTGCGTCTCATGGGGCTCCCTATCTGAAGATCCGGCGGTTCGGCTCGAAGATCCCGACGGGAGCAGTATTGGTGCGACCAGGCGCACCGCGCATCCACCTTTCGACGCATCCCACAAGAAGAATTCCCGGCGCCGAGCCCGCGATGGGCCCGGCACCGGGAATTCTCACGAAAAGCGTTCGACTCGTTACTGCGGGTTGGATTCCTGCTGCGGCACCTCGATTCGCCCGGTTTCGGACGGCTGCGGCAGTTGACCGGTGGTCCGGGGAGCCGTCGACCGCCCGGTTTCGCGAGTGGGGCTCTGCTGCGTGGTGCTGCCGCCGGTCGTTTCCGGAGCCGTCGGCACGGTGCTTTCCGAGCTGGGTTCGCTTTCCGAGGTGGGCTCCGGCGCGCTCGAAGTGCTGGGCTCGCTGGTCCCGGTCTCCGCCGGAGCGGGCTCCTGCGGTTCGGGCGGTGGACCGGGCCGCACGACCCGGCCGATGCTGGTTCCCTGATCCCCGGAAAGCGTCTTGCCGGTGATCCCTTCCCAGCCGGTGATCACGACCATGGCCAGCACGAACGCGAGCCCGCTGGTCACCGCCAGCACGCCCCAGCGCAGGCCGCGGCGGGGCGCGGGCGGGCTGACGACTTCGGTCTCGCCGGAGGGCGCGGGCTCGTGGCGCGTGGACTCGGCGGGATCAGCGCCGACACCTTCGCTGCGCGCGGTCGCGCCGTCGGCGACCGCCTGCGCATCGATCCGCCGGGTCGCGTTCGGGTCGTCGACGACCTCCTCACCACCGGGCCAGTGCATGGCGCTGCCGTACCAGCGGATCTTGCGGGTGGCGGCCTCGTCCGCGGGGCTGCTCGCGGACGATTCGCGCTGCGCAGGCGGCCGCGGCGGCTGCAGCTTTGTCAGCCCTTGGGCACCGATGCTGGTGGCGCGCTTGAGCGCGGCGCGGGCGGCGGCCGCGTTCGCCTTGTCCTTGGTGTTCTCCAGCTTCGTCTTGGTCTTCTCCAGCGACCGCTGGTAGAGCGCCCCGCCGACGGTGATGATCACGCTGGTCATCCCGGCGCCGAAGACGGTGCCCGCCACGCCGAGCTGCGAGCCGAGCAAGGCGGCGGTCACCGAGGCGAGCGCGCCTCCCGCGACCTGCGCCCCGGAGAGTTCGATCTTCTTGGACGTCCGGTCATCGGATTCGTCCCGCTTGCCCTTGTCGTTCTCCTCGGCCATGTGGCTCCCACGCACTCACACAGGTTTCCTGGACTCCCAACGTCTGATCTCGCCGACGTTCTCCTAATCGTTGCTCTTTCGTGACAACTCCCACTTCCGGTAACGAAGGCGGTGCAATCCGGCTCCGCCGAAACCGATCAAGGATGATTTCGGCATGGAATTGGTGAGCCTCGCGGACGTCCGGTCCGCACAACGGTTGATCGGCACCGCGACCGGACCATCGGCGGCGGTGCGCACGCCGTTGCTGCCGCTGCTTTCGGATGCCCGGCAGCTACTTTCCGATGCCAGTAGGCAGCTCTGGGTGAAACCGGAGAATCTGCAACCCACCGGCGCATTCAAGATCCGCGGCGCGTTGCACGCGGTGGCCGCGCTGCCACCGGACATCCGCGCGCGCGGCGTCGTCACCTACTCCAGCGGCAACCACGCCCGAGCCATCGCGCACGCCGCCCGGACCTTCGGCGTGCCCGCCACGGTCGTCGTGCCGAGCACCGCGCCCGCCGCGAAGGTGGCCGCCGCCCGCGCCCTCGGCGCCGAGATCGTGCCGGTGCAGGTCGCCGATCGGGAGGTCCGCGCGCAGGAGATCGCGGAGGGTTCCGGCGCCGCGCTGATCCCGCCGTTCGACGACCGCGCGGTCATCGCCGGGCAGGGCACCGCGGGCCTGGAGATCGCCGAGGACCTCGACGTCGACGTGGTGGTGGCGCCGATCAGCGGCGGCGGGCTGATCTCCGGGGTCGCCGCCGCGGTCAAGGCGCTCCGACCGGCGGCGAAGATCATCGGCGTGGAGCCCGAGCTGGCCGCCGACGCGCGGGCGGGCCTGCTCGCCGGGCACCGGGTGCCCTGGCCGGTCGAGGAGCGCACCCGGACCAGCGCGGACGGGCTGACCGCAGAGCCCTCCGAACTCACCTTCGCCCACCTGTCCGCGCTGGTCGACGACATCGTCACCGTCAGCGAGACCGAGATCGCGAGCACCGTGGGCGTGCTCGCGCGCGAGGCGCGGATCGTGGCCGAGCGCAGCGGGGCCGTTTCGGTCGCGGCCTGCCTGCACCGCACGCTGCCACCGGGACGCACCGCCGCGATCGTCTCCGGCGGCAACATCGACGCGGCGGACCTGGCGACCTGCCTCGATGCCGCGGACTGAGTCAGCGCTCGATGCGGCTCGCGGGCACCAGCGCTACCGAGCGGTGCCCCACCTTCAAGCGCTCCGCGGCCCGGATGCCGTCGCCGAGCGGGACCTTCCGCGCCCGGCAGGTCACCGCGATCACCGCGGACGGCGGCACGATCTCGGCGATCGAGCGGATCAGCGCCGGAATCGGATCGTCGGGAGCGCCGGACCAGCCGACCTGATCGCCGTAAGGCACGTCGGTGCAGACGATGTCCGGCGCCCGCCCGCCGAGCGCTGCTGCGGTCTGCTCCGGATCGAAGGCGTTCGCCACGGCGGTGCCGGTTCGCGGGCCGGGCTCCGATGGCAGTCCCGCGATGAGGCGGTCGGCGGCGTCGACGGCCGCCTGGTGCGAGTTCTTGCCGTGGCGCTCGGCCATCCCGGCGAGCTCCCGGCGGCGTTCGAGCAGACCGTCCCGCGAGAGCATCCGCAGGTTGCTCGCCGCCACCCCGAGCGCGTCGGGGTCCGCATCCGTGCCGAACACCGCCGCGAGCCGCTGCCGGTGCAGCAGTCCGATCGTGCTCAGCAGGTAGCCGCTGCCGCAGCACGGATCCCACAGCGTGACCCGCTCCGCCGCACCGCACAGCTGCGCCGCCCGCTGGAACACTTCACTGGCCAGCCGGACCGGGAACCCGGGGAAGCCGGGAACGGCCTTGAGCACGAACCCGCCCGCGAGGTCGCTGAAGTCGGCACGGCCGGTCTCGTAGCGGTAGCTGATCGTTGCTCCCCGAGTCAGGAAGCCGGCGGGTTCAGGCGGGCGACGAACTTGTAGCGGTCGCCGCGGTAGATGGATCGCACCCACTCGACCGGCTCGCCGTCCGCGTCGAAGGAGTGCCTGGACAGCAGCAGCATCGGCAGGCCCACGTCGGCGCCCAGCGCTTCGGCCTCCTCCGGGCTGGCCAGCGCGGTCTCGATCGTTTCGTCGGCGTGCCCGAGCGCGACGCCGAACTGCTCGCGCAGCACCCGGTACAGCGAACCGTCCTCCGCCAGCTTCGAGGTCAGCCCGCGGAACCGGGACAGCGCCAGGTGCGTGGTCTCGATGGCCATCGGCTCCGCGTCGGCCAGCCGCAGCCGCCGCAGCCGCAGCACGGTCGAGCCGGTTCGGGTGCCGAGCAGCGTGGCGAGTTCTTCGCCCGCCGGTTCCTCCACGACTTCCAGCAGGCGCGAGGTGGGCTGGCGGCCCTGCGCGCGCATGTCCTCGGTGTAGCTGGACAGCTGCAGCCGCTGCGCGACCTTGGGTTTGGCGGCGAAGGTGCCCTTGCCCTGCACCCGCAGCAGGCGGCCTTCGACGGTCAGCTCGGCCAGCGCCTGGCGCACGGTGGTGCGCGAGACGTCGAACTCGGCGGCGAGCGCGCGTTCGGTGGGGATCGGAGAGCCCGGCGGCAGGGATCGCAGCATGTCCAGCAGGTGCTGCTTCAGGCCCCAGTACTTGGGTTCGCGCTGCACGCGAACCGGGGTGTCCGCCCCGCCGGACACCGACGTTTCCAGCATCTGTCCTCCTACCCGTACCTGGGCACCGCGCACGGACCGCCCGCACGGCCGTGCGCGAAGCAGCGCCATGACTGTCCAGGATGCCTGAAGCCGTGCGCCGTCATCACGTTCTCACCAGTATTCGCATCGGGTGATCTTGGTCTGCCGACCGGGTGGCGCACCCGCGGTCCACCGGGCCAAGCTCGGTGTGCGCAGGCACGCCGCGCCCCGGCGTGCGGGCCCGATCAGCAATAATGGTCTAGACCTGGACTTCGATCGCGGAGAGGTACCCATGACCAGCCCCGGTGAGCGAATGCGCGCCGAGATCGACCAGCAGCCGCGGATCTTCGCCGAGCTGCTCGCCGCCCGCGAGCAGATCGCGGCGGTTGCCGCGACCATCGCCGAGCGCAAGCCGCGGTTCGCGCTGCTGGCCGCCCGCGGCTCCAGCGACCACGCGGCGCTGTACGCGAAATATCTGATCGAAGTCCTGCTGGAACTGCCTGCCGGGCTGGTCTCGCCATCCACCACGACGCTCTACGGTGCGCGGCCGGACCTGACCGACGTGCTGCTGCTGACGGTCAGCCAGAGCGGCGGTTCACCGGACCTGATCGAGGTCACCGCAGCGGCGCGGCGGCGCGGGGCCACCACCGTCGCGGTCACCAACACCGCCGACTCGACGCTGAACTCCACCGCGGAGCTGTCGGTGGACATCCGCGCGGGCCAGGAGCGGGCGGTCGCGGCCACCAAGACCTACAGCGCCACGCTGCTCACGCTGTACCTGCTGGTCGACGCGGTGCGCGGCGGCACGGGCAGGGATGCCGCGGAGCTGCCCGAACAGGCCTCGGATGCGCTGCGGGACAGCGAACCCGCGGTCGCCGCGGCGGTGCGCCGGTACCGCTTCGCCGAACGGCTGGTCACCACCGCGCGCGGCTACTCGCTGGCCACCGCCGCCGAAGCCGCGCTGAAACTGGCCGAGACCAGCTACCTGCCCGCTCGTTCCTACAGCGGGGCTGACCTGCTGCACGGCCCGGTGGCGGCGGTCGACTCCGAGACCGCGGTGCTCGCGGTGCGCGGGCCCGGCGAAGGCGGCGAGGCGATGCGGGAAGTGCTGAGCGCGGTCGCCGAGCGCGGCGCCGACGTGTGCGCCGTCGGCTCGGGCGACGACGATTCGATCGCGCACCGCATCCCGGTGCCGGATTGCGCCGAAGAGATCGCGCCGGTGCTGGAGATCCTTCCGGTGCAGCGGCTCGCGCTGGACCTCGCGCTGGCCCGCGGCGTCGACCCGGATCAGCCGCGCGGCCTGTCCAAGATCACCCGGACGCGCTGATCCGCGGCGGCGGGGCGCAAGCGAAGGCCCGCCTCACCGAGGGGGCGGGGTGAGGCGGGCAGCGTCAGATTACGCCGAACGGGTCATATTGACTACAGGGCTCGGTCCCCGGTCAGCGCAATTCGTAGACCTGCCGCGCGGTCCCGTCGAACACCGCCGTCCGCTCCGCCGCGGACAGTCCCTCGGTGAGCCTGGCGGCCACGTCCAGCACCTGCCCGTAGGAAGCGGCCAGCAGGCACACCGGCCAGTCCGAACCGAACATCACCCGGCCCGGGCCGAACGCCTCCAGCACCAGCTCCGCGCACGGCCGCATCGCCTCGACCTCCGGAGCACCGGCCCACTCGGCCTCGGTGACCAGGCCGGAGAGCTTGCACACGACGTTCGGGTGGCTAGCCAGCCTGCGCACCGCCGCGGCCCACGGCCGCAGCTCGCCGCCCACCGGCGGTTTGCCGCAGTGGTCCAGCACGAACGTCAGCTGCGGGAACTCGCCCGCAGCCTTGATCGCGGCGGGCAGCTGGTGCGGGCGCACCAGCAGTTCGTAGACCAGGCCGGCGTCCTCCACCGCGGCGAGCCCGGCGAGCACGTCCGGGCGGGCGAGCCACTCCGGGTCGGCTTCCCGCTCGGCCGGGTGCCGCACGCCCTTCAACCACTTCCCGGACGGGTGCAGCTGCAACGCGCCGAGCCGTTCCCGCACGTCCCGCGCGGTGAGGTCGACCCAGCCCACCACCGCGCCGATGCAGCCGACCGAGTCGGCCAGCACCAGCATCTCCGGGGTCTCCTGCGGATCGGTTGCCGTTTGCACCAGCACGGTGGTGTCGACCGAGGTGCCCTGCGCGGCCGCCCGCAGGTCGGCGGGCAGGAAATCGCGGCGCAGCGGCGCCATCTCCGGGCCGGTGATGCACGGCTGGTCGCGGACGTCGATGTCCCACAGGTGGTGATGCGCGTCGACGGTCATGCTCGCCTTTCAGGGCTTCCATCGTTGCTCCCGCGGTCCGGCCGGATGCGGCGGCCGATGCGGGCTCACGGCATTGTCCGCGGCGGCCCTCCGGCGCGGTACAAAGGTGCCCATGCTCGACCTGGTACTCGGCCTGGACATCGGCGGCACGTCCAGCCGCGCGCTCGTGGGCGATCTGCGCGGCCGGGTCGTGGGCAGCGGATCGGCAGGTGGCGGGAATCCGAACTCGCACCCGCCGCGGCAGGCGGTCGCGGAGGTGACCGCGGCCGCCGCGGCCGCGATGAACGGGCTGGAAGCGGGCTCGGTGCGCCGGGTCGTGCTGGGCATGGCCGGGATCAGCAAGATGACCGATCCGCAGGTGGCGGAGCTGTTCGACGAAGGCTGGCGCGCGCTGGACCTGCGGTGCCCGGTGCGCGTGGTCAGCGACTGCGAGGTGGCGTTCGCCGCCGGGACAGCGGCCGCCGATGGCACCGTGCTGATCGCCGGGACCGGAGCGATCGCCGCGCGCGTCGAGCGGCACCGGCAGGTCGCCACGATCGGCGGGCACGGGTGGCTGCTCGGCGATGAGGGATCGGCGTTCTGGCTGGGAAGGGAGGCCGTCCGGGCGCTGCTGCGAGCGCTGGACCGCGGCGAGCCCGTCGGGGAACTCGGCCGGGCGGTGCGCGCGGAACTGCTCGGCACCGGACCGGACGACGCGGACGCGCTGCGCAAGCAGCTCATCGCCGCGGTGAACGGGCGCGCGCCGATCGCGCTGGCCGAGCTGGCTCCGCTGGTCACGGCCGCGAGCGGGACGGATGCGGACGCGCGGGACATCGTCGCGCGCGCAGCGGCCGTGCTGGCCGACACGGCCGCCGGTGCGCGGCGGCCCGGCGAGGAGCGCGCACCGATCGTGCTCGCGGGCGGGCTCACCGCGGATGGCAACCCGGTCGGTGCTGCACTGCGCGCCGAACTGGTGCGGCGTGCCGGTTCGCCCGCCCCCGAGCTGCACGCCGCGGGACCTGGCGCGGCGGGCGCGGCTTGGCTGGCGGCGCTCGATCTCACCGGCGATGAACCCGCCCGCTACCCCGGCATCTGAGCGCATCCCGTAGATGAGCGAACGGACCGTTCGACCAATCCAGCGGGACCAACGGTCCGTTCACCGCGCTCGGCTCGCGATCCGCACACGCCGGTGATCGTGAGCGAACGGAGCGGTAGACGCTCCTACGTTGCGCAAATCCGGCGGGACGACGGGGCTCGAATGTCGGCGAACGGCGGTGCTGCCGCTACGGACACCGGCAGGCGCCCACGGGACGGCACCTCGCGGAGTCAGCTCGCGACCTGCGGATGACGCAAGCCCGGGTGCCCGGCGGGCAGCGCGCGGCGCAGCACCCACCAGCTCGCGGTGATGCACAACGCCACCAACGGCCAGGTCAGCGCCGCCTGCGCGATGCTCAGCGCGAACACGGCGTCGGCCGCCCACAGCGGGATGAACACCAGCAGCCGCGCGGTGTACTGGCCCACCCACACCCAGCTCGCCCGGTTGTAGGCGCGCACCAGTGCCGGGTCCTGCCGCCACTTGCGGCCCTGCCCGAGCACGCCGCCGAGGATCACGCCGAGCAGCGGCCAGCGGGCCGCGATGCTGATCATCCACACCAGCCCGCTCGCGGCGTTGGTGACCACCCGGATCAGGAAGTAGTCCGCGGCGTTGCCGGTGTACAACGCGACGAGCGCACCGGCCAGCACCGCGAGCAGGCTCACCAGCACCGCCGTGGGACGGGCACCGGCGCGCAGCCGCCACACCCCGATCGCCGCGGCCACCAGCACGGCGGCGGCGCCGCCCGCGGGAATCGACTCGCCACCGAGGTACCAGCCGAGGCCGAAGGCCACCGGCGGCAGGCTGGCGTCGACGGCGCTGGTACGGCCGCCGAGCAAGTTCATCAACGAATCCCGCTCGTCACCGGTCTCCGTGGCGGTGCGCGGGTTGCCGGTCTGCCGTTCCTGCGTCACGCCCCACAGCCTGCCGGACGCGAAGTCGCATGCACACCCGCCGCCCAGGCGCAACCGCGGGCTATCGCGTCACATCCCGCTGCCGCGGCCGGATCTGCGGATCGCTGGCGGGCTCGACCGGCTCACCGCAGCAGCGCCGCGAGCCGCTCGACCAGCGCTGCGCGGTCCGCCGGGGCGCAGGTCAGCGATTCCCGACCGTCCGGCGCGGTCTCGCCGAGCAACGTGAACCGGCCGAGATCGTTGTCGAACCAGGTCAGCCCGGGCTTCCCGGCCCGGCCGCGGCGCCCGGCACCGGAGACCAGGAAGTGCCCGAGCCGGGACTTCGGCCGCCCGGTGATCTCCGCCAGCTCCCGCGCGGCAGGCGCGTCGGCGCCTTCGGCCCGCAACGGCTCACCGGTCCCCGCCGCGGCGGGTGGCAGCAGGTCCGCGCACACCGCAGGCACGTCCTGCGGGTCGAGGAAGTCCATCCGCAGCCCGCGCCCGTCGAGCACGCCGACGACTCCGACCTCTCCGGTGGCCACCACTCGCGCGGCCAACCGCTGCCCGGCCCGCACGTCCAGCAGCCCGGCCGCCGCGACCGAGACCTCCGAGCCGCACAGCAGGTACAGCGCGTCCGCCACCTCCGGCTCCGGCCTGCCGTCCGCGGCCAGACCGGCCGCTTCCAGCTCGCCGAGCACCTGGTCCGGTGCGCGCCCGTGCTCGCGGGCGCGCGGCAGCTCGAACGGGTACTGCCGGATGTCCAGGTTGAGCTGCTCGGCCAGCACGTCCACGGCCGGTAGGGATAGCGCGATCGTGTCGACCATCGGGCGTCGTGTCTCACCTTCGGTGCGCCGGGCGGCGGGGGCGGGTCAGAAGTCGCGGAAGCCGGCGGGGGATTCGCCCAGCACCGGAGGCGCGACCAACCTGCCGCCGCCGTAGCCGTCGCCGTCGTCGGCCTCGACGAGGAACTGCGGGCCGCGCTCGTTCCCGCCGGACTCGCCGGGGCGGTAGCCGCCGCCCACGCTGTACTCGCGTTCGCGGCGCTCCACCGGCTCGTCCGCCGCGTGGTTCCAGGAACCGCGCGACCGTCCGGCGGAATTGGCGCCGCGCGCAGCCCCGGAACCCATCGGGCCGAACCCGCCGTCCGGTCGCGGCTGGTAGCGCGGCGACGCCGGTGCGGGTGGAGCGCTCGGCGCGGACCGATCGGCGGGAGGCAGCGGTCCCGGCTCCGGGCGGTTGGGAGGCGCAGGGCGGTTCTGCGGCTCCGGGCGGTTCGGGTGTTCCGGTCGGTTCTGCGGCTCCGGGCGGTTCGGGGGACGCGCAGGCACACCGCGGGGAGGTGACGGCGGTGCGGGCGGATGCGCTGGTGCGCCGTGCGGCGCGGGAGGCCCCGGTCTGCGGCCGTCGTCGCCGGGTGGCGCCATCAGACCGCCCGGGGCTTGCGGAGCGTCGAAGAACTCCGGACCGGGCGAGTCCGCGGACCCGGCGGGAGCGGGCGGAACCGGCTGAGGAGCCGCAACGTGCGGCGGGGCGACCGGTGCGTGCGGTTGCGGAGTCGGCGCGGGTGGTTGGGCGGGTGCGGCGGGCTGACCGTGCGGAGCAGGCTGCGCGGGTTGGGCCGGTGCAGCCGGCCCGGCGGGCTGGACAGGCGCAGCGGGCTGGACGGGTGCAGCGGGCTGAGCCGGCGGGTTCGGCTCCGGCGGCCGGTGCGCTGCCGCTCCGGGGACGCGCGGTGTCTCGGTCGTGATCTCCAGCGCCGACTGCTCGGGGCCGTCCGGCGGCATCGGCGGCCGGGCTGCGGGCAGCGGGCCGGGATGAGCCGGGTGCGGACCGGTCGAGCGTCCCGGATCCGGCGGAGCGGCCCCGGGCGGCGCAGGTCGCGCGGACCGCGCAGGCCCCGCGAGCTCCGGCGGAACCGCCCGGTTCCGCCCGCTCGGCGGACCAACCTGGTTCGGCCCACTCGGCGGACCGGCCTGATTCGGCCCGCTCGGCGGAGCGACCTGGTTCGGCCCACTCGGCGGGCCGACCTGATTCGGCCCACTCGGCGGGCCGACCTGATTCGGCCCACTCGGCGGGCCGACCTGATTCGGCCCACTCGGCGGGCCGACCTGATTCGGTCCGCTCGGCGGACCAACCTGATTCGGCCCACTCGGCGGAGCGACCTGGTTGAACCCACCCGACGCGGTGCCCGAATTCGGCGGTGCCCCGCGCGGGTCGGCCTGCGCGTTCGACGGGCCGGTCGCTCCCGGTCGGGTAGTGCGCCCAGGACCCGGATTGGGTGGCGGCGGACCGATGTTCATCGCGACCGCGTCGTCCGACGCCCCGGACCGACCATGCCTACCCGGGAGGTCCACGGTCTGATCCCCCGCGGCCGGAGCGGGATTCGGCCTGCCCGGTGGCGGCGGAATGTTCGGCGCCGGAGGGATCGGCGCACCGCCGACCGGTGCCTGCGGGACGTTCTGCGGGACACCGTGCGCCGGTCCAGGCGGGCCCGGACGCGGCGGGAGTGGCGCCCTGCCACCGCGCGGACCGCTCGGCGCGGCTCCGTGCTCCTCGTGCTGGGTTCGCTCGTGCGGAGGCTGGTCATCCGGGCCTTGTGCAGGCGAATCGGAGCGAGCCGTATCCCCGCCGAGCGGGGAACTCGACTCCACGTCCGCCGAAGCGCCGATGCCCGACGCCCCGATCTCCAACGACCCGGACAGCAGCGGTTCCGACTCCAGCGACCCGGAGCTCAGCGGCGCGAAGGACTCCGCCCGAGGCGATTCCGCAGGTGCGCCCGTACCGCCGAGGTCGCCGGACAACGCGGACACCCCACCGGACGACTCCGGCCGATCCGGTCGCACGCGCCGACCCGGGCGGTGCTGCTCATGCCGGAAACGGTCGGGGAATCGCCTGCTGCGCCGCCACAGCTCGAACGGATCCCGCTCGGCGGCCAGCGCGGCGAACTCGGACCGCAGGTCGAAACGGGGCGCGGACTGCTCGGAGGTGTGCCGCGGCGCGTCGGGACGGGCCGCTTGCGGTTCCACCGGCCCGAGTTCGCCCGAGCCACGCAATCCCGTGGGCACACCGGACTCACCCGGTGCGGGACCAGGACGGGGCCTTCCGGAAGAGCGTTCCGCAGATCCACCCTCGCGCGACGCACCGAAACCGCTGGCCGACGCCTCGGGGCCGCCATCGCCGGAGCCGTCGAGCGCACCCGGCGGCCCGGGCGGCGCACCGGGAGCGGAACCGTTCATCGGCGCGCTCTCGCGGATCGGGACCGGCCCGCCCGCGCCGGGAACCGCGTGCATCGCAACTCGCCGCCTGCCACCGGCCGCACCCGGCGACGGGTGCCCCACCGGACCCGGTGCGGCCGCCCCAGGCCCGGCCGCCCCAGGCTGGACCGCCCCAGGCTGGACCGCAGAGTTCTGCGGTGACGTCACTTCTCCCCCAGGTCGTCGACATCCGGTCCCCGCGAACGGCGAGCTCGACGGCCCGCCACGACGCGGCACGCGGCTTGCGGTGGCATCGCCGATCAGCGGCTCGCACGGCCCGCCGTGCGGGCCGCGGCGGCCCCTCCCCCGGCCGCGCGCAGATCGACCACCTGCGTGGAACGCGACATCACGAGCCCCCTTGCTGCTTGACGCCACCGCGCGGCGACATTAGCAGTAGCGATCGCCCCGGATGCGCGTTTCCGGGCAACGCCCGGACCTCGGCACCTCCCATCGCCCGGGCACATCGGACATACCGGCACATTGCACCTGGACCCGCGAGTGCCGTTGATCACCGATCCGGTAACCGACGGTGGCGTAGGTCGTCACCCGAGGATCAGGGTGTTCATTGGCGCGCGAACGGCGGATCGCCCGACGCAGCGCCCACCAGCGCGTTCGACGTGCGCCGCGGGCCTGCGGCGCACAGCGCGACAGGAGCGGGAGGAGGGCCGATGAACGGCCGGCAAGGAACGGGCGGTACCGAGCAGCGGGCGGGGTGGCCGAGCTACGTCGCGCTGGGCGACAGCTTCACGGAGGGGATCGCCGACCCGTCCCCCGGCGGCGGGTACCGCGGCTGGGCCGACCGGCTGGCCGAGACGTTGGCCGCGACCGACCCGCAGCTGCGCTACGCCAACCTCGCGGTGCGCGGCAAGCTGCTCAAGCAGATCACCGAGGACCAGGTCCCGTCCGCGCTCGGACTGCGCCCCGCCCTGTTCTCCCTGGTGGGAGGCGGCAACGACATCATCCGCCCCGGCAGCGACCCGGACGCGCTCGCGGCGATGTTCGACGACGCGGTGCGGGAACTGCGCGGGACCGGCGCGGACGTGCTGATCGGCACCGGTTTCGACACCCTCTCGACGCCGGTGCTGCGCCGGGTGCGCGGCAAGGTCGGCACCTACAACGCGCACCTGCGCGCGATCGCCGACCGGCACGACTGCTTCGTGGTCGACCTGTGGTCGATGCGGGTGCTGCAGGATCCGCGGGCCTGGAGCGAGGATCGCTTGCACCTGTCGCCGGAAGGGCACCGCCGGGTCTCGCTGCGGGCGTGCGAAGCGCTCGGCGTGGAAGTCACCCAGGATTGGCGCGCACCGTGGCCGGAACTGCCGGAGCAGCCGTGGCGGGTGCAGCGGGCGCAGGACATCCAGTGGGCGCGGGAGCACCTGGCGCCGTGGATCGTGCGGCGGCTGCGCGGGCAATCCAGCGGTGACGGGCGCGGCCCGAAGCGGCCGCAGCTCGAACGGCTCTGCTCCGCGGCGCCCGGACGCACCCGCGAAACCGAGTCGTCCCGGGAGCGGTGAGCGCGCTGCGGCCGCTGAGTCCCCGTGATCCCGCGGCAGCCGTGCACGGCTCCGCCACGGACGAAGTGCGGACCTTTGGACCACCCCGTTCACGCCAAAGGTCCGCACCCACCCCCACGTCCATCCGGTGTCCCGGATGTTCCGCTCCCCCCGGAGCGGCCACCCCGGCCGGCACCCGCCGCAGCGGGTACGAGCCGGGACGGCCGGGCGGCATCCCCCTCGGATCCCCCAGGAGCCGCCCGGTGCGGATCCGAACTCGCCGACCCGCACGCAAGACAAGCTCCCAGCGCGGGCTAGACGTCGGCTAAACGTCCGCTAAACGCTCCCCTGAGCAGCAAAAACGCCGGTTCAGAGACTGTCCAGCCTGGACCGCGCCTGCTCGGCGCGCGGCGAGCCGCTGGTCTCGTAGATGGACAGCGCGGTCTCCCAGCGGGTCTGCGCAACCGACCGATCGCCCCGCGCGTGCGCCGCGTCGCCGAGCCCCAGGTAGGCCGACGCCTGGTGCATCGCAGAGCCGCAGCGCTGCGCCACGTCCAGCGCTTCGTGGTGGTAGTTCTCGCCGTCGGCGAGCCTGCCGAGTTCGATGCTGACCTCGCCGCAGTTGTTCAGCACCATCGACAACGTCTCCAGGTCGTCGGCCTCGCGGTACATCACGACCGCTTCCAGCAGGTGCTCCAGGGCTTCGGCGAGGTGCCCGCCCGCCTGCTCGACCTGGGCGAGGTTGTTCAGCGCGCCCGCTTCGCGGTAGCGGTCGCCCAGCGTGCGGTACACCCGCAGCGCGTCCCGGCAGTGCACCTGCGCCTCCGCGTAGCGCTGCATCCTGAACAGCACCGCACCCATGTTGACCTGCGCCATCGCCAGCCAGCTGGGGCTGCCGGTGGCGACCGCGCAGCGGTAGGACTCCGCGTAGTGCACCAGCGCCTCCTCGTGCCGCCCGCTGCGGGCGTAGGCGACGCCGAGCCCGGCGGGCATCAGCACCTGGCCGATCGGGTCGGCGGCGAGCCGGGCGGATTCCAGCCCGTCCCCGTAGACCTGGATCCAGTCCTCCCAGGGGCAGCGCACCACCAGGTAGTTGAACTGGCAGCGCACCAGCTGCCAGGCGTGCTGGTGCAGGCCCTGGGCCTTCGCGGTGCGCACCGCGGCGACCAGGTTCGGCCATTCCGCGTCGAACCAGGCCAGCGCTTCGGTGCGGTTGCGGATGGCGGGCTGCTCGAAGGTGGAGTCGCCGGAGAAGTCGACGTCGTCCCGCGCGGGCCGCAGGAACCTGCGGGCGTGGTCGGAGACCACCAGGTAGTAGTGCAGCAACCGCTGCAACGCGCCGCCGTCCCGCTCGCCCGTCCGCTCCTCCGGAGTGTTGAGCAGTTCCCGCGCGTACAGCCGCAGCAGGTCGTGCATCCCGAACCGGTCCGGCTCGGTCTCGGTGACCAGGTGCGCCAGCGCCAGCGCGCGCAACCTGCGGTAGGCGCCCGCCGAGTCGGTCTCGCACAGCGCTGCCACGGCTTGCGCGGTGAACGTTTGCCCGGGCACCAGCCCGAGCAGCCGGAACGTGCTGGCGTGCACCGGATGCAGGTTCCGGTAGGAGATGTCGAACGCCCGCCGCACGCTGGTGTCGGCGTCGTCGATGTCCAGCCCGTGCAACCGGTTGCTCTCGTCGGTGAGCTCGTGCACCAGGTCGGCCACGCCGCGCGCCGGGTTCGCGGCCAGCCGGGCGGCCGCGATGCGCAGCGCCAGCGGCAGCCCGCCGCAGAGCTCGGCGAGTTCGCGGGCAGCGTCCGGCTCGGCCGCGGAACCCTCGATACCGCCGGCCCGGTCCAGCAGCGCGACGGCGGATCCGGTCGGCAGCGTCTCCAGCGGCAGCACTCGCGCCCCGCTGCGCACGACCAGCCCGTCCAGCCTGCGCCTGCTGGTGACCAGCACCAGCGCGGTCGAGCTGCCGGGCAGCAGCGGCCGGACCTGATCGGAGTCCCGCGCGTTGTCCAGCAGCACCAGCACCCGCCGGTCGGCCAGCAGCGAGCGGTACAGCGCGGCCCGGTCGTCGACGTCCAGCGGGATCGCGTCGGCGGCCACGCCGAGCGCCTTCAACATGCTGGTCAGCGCTTCGCCGGGGGACAGCGGCGCCCGCTCGGAGTCGAAACCGCGCAACGAGGCGTAGAGCTGTCCCTCCGGGAACGAACCGGCCACCCGGTGCGCCCAGGTGATCGCCACGGCGCTCTTGCCCACCCCCGCGGTGCCGGTGAGCACGCCGAGCATGGTGGCGCCGCCCCGGTCCCGTTCGGCCAGCATCCGGTCCAGCACGCCGAGTTCGCTCTCCCGGCCGACGAAGCCGGCGACCGCGGGCGGCAGCTCGGCGGGCACCGGCCGGATCGGCGCCGAGTCCCGGCCGGTGCTCGGCCGCACACCGCCCAGCAGCGTCTCGTCATCGCGCAGCAGCCGTTCGTAGAGGGTGCGCACCTCCGGGCCGGGGTCGATGCCGAGTTCGCCGGAGAGCCGTTGCCGCAGCGCGTGGTAGGAGGCTTGCGCCTCGGCGCGGTTCCCGGCGCGGTACGCGGCGAGCATCAGCAGGTAGGTCAGCCGTTCCCGCAGCGGGTGCTCGTCGACCAGGTTCGCCAGTTCGACCACGAGCCGGTGGTGCTTGCCCAGCTCCAGGTCCGCCGAGATGCGTTCTTCCAGCGCCAGCAGCCGCAGCTCGTCGAGGTTCGGCCCGACCATCTGGTGCAGCCGTTCGGCGCCCACATCGGACAGCACCGGTCCGCGCCACAGGTCGAGCGCCTCGTTGAGCAGCTTGGCGCGGTTCGCCGGTTCCAGCCCGTGCGCCTGGTTGACCAGCGTGCGCGCCCGGTGCGCGTCGATCCGGTCGTTGTCCACCCGCAGCAGGTAGCCGGGCGACCGGGTCAGCACCGCGGGCCTGCCGGGCTCGTCCTCGTGCTGCTGTTCCAGCATCCGGCGGATGCGCGCGATGTAGCCGTGCACGATGGTCCGCGCGGTCGCGGGCGGTGCTTCCCCCCAGAGGATGTCGATCAACCGGTCCATCGGCACGACGTGGTTCGGCTCGAGCAGCAGGCAGGCGAGCGCGCCGCGCGCCGCGGCCGACCCCACCCGCAGCGGGACGCCGTCCAGGCGCACCTCCAGCGGGCCGAGCACGCGGAAGGTGAATCCGCTGCCCCCTCCGCCGAGCGAGGCGTCCTGCCCTGGCATCCCGTGCACACCTGCCGTTCCTGCGCTTGATCCGGTCCTGGTCAGTTTCGGGCACCGCGCGGCGGCGAGTCCACTAGCGGCGAAACCGACACACGCTAGCGAGCGGCGCGGCGAGCACCTGCGGCACCGCCGACTAGCTCACCCGATCGGCCCAGCGAGCGGCGCGGCCGCTCGCGGTGGATCTCCGGTTCCGGTGCAGCTCAGCACGCGGCCGAAGGGTCGCAGCAGTGGCGCACCGTGCCCGGACTCACCCCCGGACGGCGCCGGCGCTGCTCCGATCGGCTCCCGGTTCGCGGAGGTGCCCAGTACCCTCGCACCAGATCGATCATCGTCGAGCACCACCCGAAGGAGCCCGCCGCGTGCCCACCCCGTCCGCAGTGGTCGATCGCGCCGTGGGCTGCCTGCTCGGCGTCGCGCTCGGCGACTCGCTCGGCGTGCCGGTCGAGTTCCAGCAGCTCGACGGCATCCGCGCGGAGTTCGGCGAACAGGGCGTCGCCGAGCCGCCCATGCCCGCGCTGCTCGGCGACGCGACCCAGATGACGCTGTTCACCGGCGAGGGCTACCTGAGCGCGTGGACCCGCGGCAACAACGGCGGCCAGTGGAACCCGGTCGAATCGGCCGCGGCGGCCTACCGGCGCTGGTTGTCCACGCAGCAGGAGGACAAACCGCCGACGGGCGCGACCGGACTGCTCGCCGAAGGCGAGCTCTACGCCAACCGCTCCCCGGGCCTGACCAGCCTGCGCGCGCTGGGCGAACCGCAGCTGGGCAGCCCGGACCGGCCGCGGAACAGCTCGAAGGGCTGCGGCGGGCTGGACCGCACCGCCCCGCTCGGTTTCGCGCCCAGTTCCGCGTTGGCCTACGGACTGGGCTGCCGGTTCGCGGCGCTGACCCACGGCGGCGCGGGCGGCTGGGCGTCCGCAGGTGCGTTGTCGCTGGTCGTGCACTTGATCGCGGTCCAGGACCGGCGGCTGACCGAGGCCGTCGACCAGGCCTCCGGGCGCGTGCTGCGCGACGACCCGGAGACGGCGGGCCTGCTCGCGGAGGCTTCCACGCTGGCCCGGCTCGGCGGCTCGGTCGGCCACGTGGAGCGGCTCGGTCAGGGCTGGATCGGCCCGGAGGCGCTGGCCATCGGGGTGTACTGCGCGCTGGCGCTGCCCAAGGCGGAGCAGTTCACCGCGGCGCTGCGACTGGCGGCGAACCACTCCGGGCACAGCGACACCACCGCCGCGATCACCGGCGCGATCCTCGGCGCCCGGCACGGCACCGCCGCGTTGCCGCGGAACTGGCTGTCCCGGTTGGAACTGGCCGACGTGGTCGAGCGGGTGGGGCACGACGTCGGCGCGTCGTGCTCCGGCGAGAAGTTCAACGAACGCCGCTACCTGGGCCTGGACACCTGAGCGACGCACCATCGGTCCGGCCCCCTCGCGGGAGGCCGGACCGCAGGGCGCTCACCTGCCCATCGGGGTGAAGTCCGTGGCGGCGACGAACTCCGGCCTGCGCTGCTTCGCCGCGAACGGATCGACCAGCGTGTTCTGCACGCTGTTGAACACGACGAAGATGTTCGAGCGCGGGTACGGGGTGATGTTGTTGCCCGACCCGTGCATCGTGTTCGAGTCGAACCACAGCGCCGCGCCCGCGGCCCCGGTGAACTGCTCGATCCCGTGCTCGTACCCGAGCCGCCGGATGTCGTCCTCGGCGGGTACGCCGACCTTCTGCTCCTGCAGCGACGACTTGTAGTTGTCGTCCGGCGTCTTTCCCGCGCAGGAAACATAGGTGCGGTGCGCGCCCGGCATCACCATCAACCCGCCGTTGAACGGGAAATTGTCGGTCAGCGCGATCGACAGGCTCACCGCGCGCGGCGCGGGCATGCCGTCCTCGGCGTGCCAGGTCTCGAAATCGGAATGCCAGTAGAAACCGTTTCCGCGGAATCCCGGCATGTAGTTGATCCGGCTCTGGTGCACGTAGACATCGGATCCGAGGATCTGCCGCGCACGATCGAGAATGCGCGGCTGGCGGATCAGTTCCGCCACCATTTCGCTGGTGCGGTGCACTTCGAACAGCGAGCGGACCTCGTTGGATTCCTTCTCCACCACGGTGCGCTCGTCGGCGCGGACGTCCGGGTCGCGGACGAGCCGCTCCAGCTCCTGCCAGTGCTCCTGCACCTCCGCCGGCGAGAGCAGGCCCGGCAGCACGTGGAAGCCCTTGTCCTGGTGCTCGGCCAGTTCGCCGGTGCCCGCAGGCCCGGAATCCACGCCGGGCCAGACCACCGGATCGGTGCGTTCCAGCAGCGCGGACTCGGCTCCGCGCCGGGTCGGATAGCGGTCCTGCGTCCGCACGTCTGCGACGGTCATCAGTTGCGCCTCCTTCGCGAATTCCCGCCGGAGCGGCCGGTGCCGCACGCACCGCCGCCATTTCTCGGTTCCTCGTTCGGTGGCGTTTCCCCGAATGCGGGGCCGCACACCGCGGCAGGCAACCTGACACTCGCCGGATACCCCTCGGCACTCGGCATTACGCATCCGCGCAGCGGAGTCTTCGAGCCCGGCGGCCGGTGGGATCGATCACGAAGGGCGAAATGCGATCAGCGCCCGAACGCGAAACAGCCCACGAGCCGCCGCAGCGGCCCGTGGGCTGCAAGATTCGCCCGGGGGTCGGTCAGTCTTCGACGACCAGCGGGTAAACGCCGTTCTCGTCGTGCACTTCGCGCCCGGTCACCGGCGGGTTGAACACGCACACCGTGCGCATGTCCGTCTTCGGCCGCACCTGGTGCTTGTCGTGGTCGTTCAGCATGTAGACGGTGCCCGGCTTGAGCTGGTGCACCTCACCGGTGGCCTTGTCCTCGACCTCGCCTTCGCCCTCGAAGACGAAGACCGCCTCGATGTGGTTGGCGTACCAGAAGTCGTTCACCGTGCCGGCGTACAGCGTGGTCTCGTGCACGGAGAAGCCGACTTTCTGCTTGGCCAGCACGATGCGCTTGCTGCGCCAGTTCTCGGTCTTGATGTCGTCGTCGGTGTCCTCGACGTCTTCGAGACTGCGGACGAACACTGCTTTCCCTCCTTCGGTGGGCCGGCTTCGGGTTTGCCAGCTTCGGTAGTGCGGACGCGAGCGGCCGGCCCGGAGACAGCCGGGCCGGCCGGTGTGCGCTGGATTCAGGCAAGCACAGCCTGCACCGAATCCACGATGATTTGAAGCCCCTGTTCGAGTTCATCGTCGGAGACGGTCAGCGGCGGCATGATCTTGATGACCTCGCTCTGCGGCCCGGAGGTCTCCAGGATCATCTTCCGGTCGAACGCGGCCTTCGAGATCTTGCCCGCGGTCTCCGGGTCGTCGAAGCCGAGCCCGCGAGCCAGGCCGCGGCCCTTGGCCTGCGCGCCCTCGTACTTGTCCGCGATCTCGCCGATCACCTGGCCGATCCGCTCGCCCTTGGCGATCGTGCCGCGCTGCAGCGCGTCGTCGCTCCAGTACAGCCGCAGCGCCTCGGACCCCGTCACGAACGCGGGGTTGTTGCCGCGGAAGGTGCCGTTGTGCTCAC
This sequence comes from Saccharopolyspora sp. SCSIO 74807, assembly GCF_037023755.1. Classification (NCBI taxonomy): domain Bacteria; kingdom Bacillati; phylum Actinomycetota; class Actinomycetes; order Pseudonocardiales; family Pseudonocardiaceae; genus Saccharopolyspora; species Saccharopolyspora sp. SCSIO 74807. The sequence continues at coordinate 1,301,424 of NZ_CP146100.1, forward strand.
CCGGCTCCCACACGTCCAGGTCGGACTTGATCAGGGTCAGCGCCAGCGGCATCCCGTAGCCGCCGATGGACTTCGATAGGCACACGATGTCCGGCACGATGCCCGCTTCCTCGAAGCTGAAGAACGGGCCGGTGCGCCCGCAGCCCATCTGCACGTCGTCGATGATCAGCAGCATCCCGTGCTTGTCGCACAGTTCGCGCAGGCCGCGCAGCCACTCCGGGCGGGAGTTGTTGATGCCGCCCTCGCCCTGCAGCGTCTCGACGATGACCGCGGCGGGCTCGTTCAGGCCGGAGCCGCTGTCCTCCAGCAGCCGCTCGAAGTACAGGAAGTCCGGGACCTGGCCCTCGAAGTAGTTGTCGTAGGGCATCGGCGTGGCGTGCACCAGCGGGATGCCCGCGCTGCCGCGCTTCATCGAGTTGCCGGTCACCGACAACGAACCCAGCGTCATGCCGTGGAACGCGTTGGTGAAGCTGATGATCGACTCGCGGCCGGTGATCTTGCGGGCCAGCTTGAGCGCGGACTCCACCGAGTTCGTGCCCGTCGGCCCCGGGAACTGGACCTTGTAGTCCAGCCCGCGCGGCTTGAGCAGCTTCTCGTCGAGCGTCTCCAGGAACTCCCGCTTGGCCACGGTGGCCTGGTCCAGGCCGTGCGTGACCCCGTCGCGCTCCAGGTACTCCAGCATCTTGCGTTTCAGCGCGGGGTTGTTGTGCCCGTAGTTGAGCGCCCCCGCACCGGCGAAGAAGTCCAGGTAGGGGGTGCCGTCCTCGCCGTAGAGCCAGCTGCCGCGGGCCACGTCGAACGTGGTCGGCCAGTTCCTGCTGTAGCTGCGCACCTCGGATTCGAGGCTTGCGAAGATGTCGTTCACGATCCTCCGTTCGGCGCGGCGACCGTTGGCGGCCACCGGCTGTGCAGTAGGTCTTCTCGTCTCCCGGCGGGGAGACCGCCGTTGGTGCGCCGGGAACCTGCGGTTGTGCGATCCGGCACGGCCGCCGGGCTGCTTCGCGATCGCCCCGGCCCGCGCTCACCGCGTGCGCCGATCGGCCCGCTGGACCACGGGGGCCGGGCCGGGCTGATCGGTCTGCCTGTGCTGATCGGTACGCCTCGGCTAATCGGCCGGCCTGGGCGCCGCCGCCGAGTCCGCGGGCACGACGCCCGGAGCCGGGAACGGCCCGATTCGGTAAAGGTCCTCGTCCTCGTGCGCATCGGGGAAAAGGTCCGCGGTGAACAGCTCGCTGCGGGCGAGTTCGGTGCCGCGGTCCCGCGCCAGCGCCGAGAACAACTTGATCGAAGCGGTGTTGTCCGCGGTGATCGTCGTTTCCAGATAGCGCACCCCCCGCGGCACCAGGCGGTCGACGAGGTGCGTGAGCAGTTTGCCCGCGAGGCCGCGCCCGCGCTGGGATGCGTCGACCGCGACCTGCCAGACCATCAGCACGTCCGGCGCGTCCGGCCGCAGGTATCCGGTGATGAAGCCGACCGCTTCGCCGTCCTCCCGCGCCACCACGCTGGTGCCCGCGAAGTCGCGGCACCACATCAGGTAGGCGTAGGACGAGTTCACATCGAGCACTCCCGAATCGCTCGTGATCCGGTAGAGTGCGGGTCCGTCCGCGACGACCGGAATGCCGATCTCCGCATCGGGAGAGTCGCTTCCGCCATTCCGTCCGCCATTCGGTCCGTAGCCGTTATGGCTGGGTTTGTCGCCGGTCATGCTTTGCCAACTTAACAGAACATCGCCTAAGCCGTCAGGTACATGAACGTTTCCTGGCGGCACTACCAGGCGATACCCGATTCTACACGTGATGAGCACGACATGATCGTTGCGCTGCGCATCTCCGCAGTGTTAACGATGTGTCGGAACTAGTGATCGAAATTCCCCAGTGCGGGCGTGACCAGCGAAAACGCCCGCTTCACAAGCTGTTCGCCCGCAGCCCGCGGATTGCATCCGCCGATATTTCGGATAACGCGCGGAATTGCGATCTTCAGCGGCGCCGCGCGAGCGGCCGCGCACGGCAGGCGGCCGCGACCGAACACGTGCGTCCGGGGCCGCGAGTGCGGCGGCCCCGGACGCACGGCATCCGGCGTCGATCAGACGCCGGCGACCTCCTTGATCCAGTCCCGGTATTCGGTGATGTTGTTGTAGGCCGTGGAGGTGGCCCGGTCACTGGTCGAGGCCACCCCGACCTGCTTGCCGTTGGAGAACATCGGCCCGCCGGAGTCGCCGCCCGCCGGGATGCCGGTGCCGCGCTCGGCGCAGACCGCGGTGCCGCCGCGGTAGTCCGTGCAGGCGATGTCGGTGACCTTGACGTCGGCGACCTTCAGGTTGGTCGCCTGGCACTCGGATTCGGGCTTGTCGGTGCAGGTCGCGCCCCAGCCGTAGGTCTGCACGGTGTCGCCGTTGGCGACGTCGCCGGTTTCGCCGAGCGGCGCGAACTCGACGTTCATCGGGCGGTCCACGTTGACCAGCGCGAGGTCCACGCTGTCGTGGATGTGCACGCCGCCGGACTTGGCCTTGAACTCCTCGCCCTCGTGCTGGTTGAGGCTGCCGACGCGGAAGCTGATGGCTCCGTCCTCGGCGCCTTCCACGCAGTGCTGGGCGGTCAGCACCCATTCCGGCGAGATGGCCGTGGCGGTGCACGCCTCCTGGCCGTTGTTGAGCAGGCGGGCCGCCCAGGGAGCGTTCGTGGCGTCCTCCCCGTCGATGATCATCGGCTGCAGGTCGGACGGCGGAGCGGGCGCCGCGGGAGCCGCGGCTTGGGCTGGGACGGCGAACGCGGCGGCGGCCAGGGCCAAGCCCGCAGCGCCGGTCAGAACTCGGACCAGAGACACGCTGATCTCCTCTGGGTAGCAGCGGCAACGCTGTACGGAGCGGCTTCGAACACGCTCCATACCCTCACCCGAACGGGTAATGGGTCAACCAATTGGTCACTATTCGCCACCGCGACTGCGAGCTGAGTTCTGATCGAGATGCGCCGATCGACGGACTCAACCAACAATCGGGTGCCCACTATGGCGCCGGTCGGACGTCTCCCGCACCTCGGCGGCCGCACCTCGATGAGCAGCGGGGACACCCATGGAGATCACCGAATACCGCCCGGGCACCCCGTGCTGGGTGGACCTCGGCGTGCCCGACCCCAGCACGACATCCGAGTTCTACGCCGAGCTGTTCGGCTGGACCGTGCACGACACCGGCGACGAAGGCGGCGGCTACCGGATGTGCCTGCGCCACGGCAAACCCGTCGCGGGCATCGGCCCGCACTCCGGCGGCAGCAGCGGCCCGCGGTCGTGGACCACCTACATCTGCGTCCGCGACGCCGACGCCGCAGCGGAAGCGGTGCGCAGGGCGGCGGGGCAGGTGCAGCTGGAGCCGATGGACGTGCTGGACGCTGGCCGCATGGCGGTGTTCACCGACCCCTCGGGAGCGGCCATCGCGGCGTGGCAGCCCAACGAGCACATCGGCTCGGCGGTGCTGGACGAACCCGGCGCCCCCTGCTGGCACGAACTCGCCACCCGCGACCCGGAATCCGCGGTGGAGTTCTACTCCGCCGTGTTCGGCTGGGAGGCGGCCAACGAGCAGATCGGCGCGGAGGACTACACCGCCTGGCGGCTGGAGGGGCGCACGATCGCGGGCATGATCCAGATGACCGCGAGCTGGCCCACCGAGCTGCCCGCGCACTGGACGGTCTACTTCACCGTCGCCGACACCGACGCCGCGATCGAGCACCTCGACCGGCTCGGCGGAACCGTGCTCGCGGGCCCCACCGACATCGAGCCGGGCCGGTTCGCCGTGGTGCACGACCCGGCGGGTGGGCTGTTCGGCATCATCGCGATCAACCCCGCGGCCGCGCCGGGTTGACGCCGCGGCTCGCGGCCGGGGGCGATCAATGCCTCGATCGGGTCCTGTCGCCGAAGGGCAGGACGCGCTTAGGCTGCTCGAACCGGGAGCCGCTGAGGGGATTCGAACCCCTGACCATCCGCTTACAAGGCGGGCGCTCTGCCTACTGAGCTACAGCGGCGCACAGCAACCGGCGATGCCGGCGACCACGCGGACACATCGTAATCACCGCACGCCCGCCGCGAGCAGGCGGTCGCGCAGGACCCTCGCACGCGGGCGCGCGAGGCGAAGTGTCAGGCTCGTGACCGAGGACACCCGAGGTCCGTGCAACAGCAACGGCAACGGCGCCGATGGGCGAGGTGACGATCAAGGCGAGCCGCCGGGAGCGGTGAGCAGGAAGGTGGTTTCAGCGGTGGGAATCACGCAGCGCGCCCGTGGTGTGCTGCGGCGGCGCGAACCGGCCGAGACGGTCGGGACCCGCAACGCCGTTTACGGGCCGGCACTGCCCGACGAATCGACCGTCCACTTGGTCATGGACCTAGGACTGCGCATCGGCGAGGTCCAGATGGCCAGCGGTGCGGGCGCCTCCGACGTGACGGCCACGATCATCGGCGTGGTCAGCGCCTACGGTCTGCCGCACTGCGAGGTCGACGTGATCTACACGTCGATCACGGTTTCCTGCTACCGCGGCACCGAGTCGGTGCCGATCACCTCGCTGCGCGTGGTGCGCAACCGCTCGATCGACTACACCCGCCTCGACGACGTGGAGAAGCTGGTCCGGCGGATCACCGCGGGCGAGATGTCCGCCGCGGAGGCGTACTCGGAGCTGGATCAGATCACCTCCGCGCCACACCCGTTCCCGCGCTGGGTGGCGACCTTGGCGTGGGCCGGGATGGCGGCTTCGCTGTCGGTGCTGCTCGGCGGTGGCCCGCGGCTGGCCATCGTGGCCGCCGTGGCGACCGCGCTGGTGGACCGGATCGGGCGGGTGCTGAACAAACGCGCGCTGCCGTTCTTCTTCCAGCAGGCGGTGGGCGGCGCCATCGCCACCACCATCGCGTTGCTGTGCTCGTACCGGGAGAGCTTCCTGCCTGCGGAGTCCGGTGCGCTGGCGGTCGCGGCGAGCATCATCGTGCTGCTGTCCGGGATGACCGTCGTCGGCTCCATGCAGGACGCGATCACCGGGTACAACGTGACCGCCGCAGGCCGCATCGCGGAGATCGCGCTGATGTCCGCGGGATTGATCGCCGGCGTGGTGCTGGCCCTCTACACCGGTTCCCAGCTGTTCGGCCAGCTCGCCGGGGACCCCAGGCTCGTGGGCGGGGCGCAGATCGAGTCCAAGGCGCTGATGATCCCGGTGCAGACCCTGGCGGGCGCGTCGACCTCGGCGTGCTTCGCGCTGGCCAGCTACGCACCGCCGCGGCCGCTGGTCGTGGCCGGGCTCGGCGGCGCGGTCGCGGCGGGGGTCTCGGCGACGTTCACCACGCTGCTGTCGCTGGACCCGGTGCTGGCCGGTGCCGTGGCCACCACGGTGGTCGGCGTGATCGGCGGGGTCATCGCCCGCAGGCTGGAGATCCCGGCGCTGGTGATCGCGGTCTCCGGTGTGGCACCGCTGCTGCCAGGGCTGGCCACCTACCGCGGGCTGTACGAGGTCGTGGTGTTCGGCGACCCGAACGGCATGTCCACGCTGATGCTGGCGGCGGCCACCGGGCTCGCGCTCGGCGCCGGCGTGGTGCTCGGCGAATACCTGGCGCAGCCGGTGCGGACGCGGCTGGGCAGGCTGGAGCGCAAGCTGGTCGGGCCGCGGCTGTCCGGACCGCTGCGGCCCACCCGCCGCAGGCTGGAATGAGTTGCGTGACCGAACACTCGCTCTCGGTTGCACCACACGTCCGACGCGCCCATGGGGCTGATTGGTTAGCCTCGCGAGCGGGTAGTGGGTGATCCGGGATCGGTCCCGCGATGCCAACCGGGCAGCGGGTGACGCCCAGCCCCGAGCCGCTGGAGAGCACCAACGCCGTCGGCGCAGCCCATCCCGCCCGAGACAGCAGAAGTCTCCCGAGGAGGCACACCGGTGACTAGGGGCAGCAACCCCGCCCGAGCGGATTTCGTCGTCGTGGCCAACCGGCTGACCGTGGACCTGGAGCGGCTGGAAGACGGCACGGAACGCTGGAAGCACAGCCCGGGAGGCCTGGTGACGGCGCTGGAGCCGTTCCTGCGCGCCCGGCGCGGCGCGTGGGTCGGCTGGCCCGGTGTCGCCGACATCGACGTGGAGCCGTTCGACGACGGGGACCTGCACCTGCACCCGGTGCGGCTGTCCTCGGACGAGTTCCGCGACTACTACGAGGGTTTCTCGAACGCGACGCTGTGGCCGCTCTACCACGACGTCGTGGTGCCGCCGGTGTTCGACCGCTCCTGGTGGGAGGCGTACCGGCGGGTGAACAGGCGGTTCGCCGAGGCGGCGGCCGCGGTCAGCGCCGAGGGCGCGACCGTCTGGGTGCAGGACTACCAGCTGCAGCTGGTGCCCGCGATGCTGCGGGAGCTGCGCCCGGACCTGCGGATCGGGTTCTTCCTGCACATCCCGTTCCCGCCGGTGGAGCTGTTCATGCAGCTGCCGTGGCGCACCGAGATCGTGCGCGGGCTGCTGGGCGCCGACCTCGTCGGGTTCCACCGGCCCGGCGGCGCGCAGAACTTCCTGTGGCTGGCCCGGCGGCTGGCCGGTTTCGAGCCCAGCCGCGGCCAGGTCGGGGTGCGCTCGCGGCCGGGCGTGGTGCAGGTCGGCGACCGCACGGTGCGGGTCGGGGCGTTCCCGATCTCGATCGCCTCCTCCGAGCTGGACCACATGGCCCGCAGCAAGGACGTGCAGCAGCGCGCCAAGGAGATCCGGGCCGAGCTGGGCAACCCGCGCAAGATCATGCTCGGGGTGGACCGGCTGGACTACACCAAGGGCATCGACGTCCGGCTGCACGCGATGCACGAGATGCTGCAGGAAGGCCGGGTCCGCGCCGAGGACGTGGCCATGATCCAGATCGCCACGCCCAGCCGGGAGCGCGTCGAGCACTACAAGCAGATGCGCGAAGGCATCGAGCGCGAGGTCGGCCGGATCAACGGCGAGTTCGGCCGGGTCGGCCACCCCGCGGTGCACTACCTGCACACCTCGGTGGACAAGCGGGACCTGGTGGCGTTCTACTGCGCGGCCGACGTCATGGTCGTGACGCCGGTGCGGGACGGCATGAACCTGGTGTGCAAGGAGTACGTGGCGTGCCGCAACGATCTCGGCGGTGCGCTCGTGCTCAGCGAGTTCGCCGGCGCGTCCGCGGAACTGACCAGCGCCTACCTGGTCAACCCGCACAACCTGGACGGAGTCAAGGAAGCGCTGCTGGCCGCCCTCGACATCGAGCAGGCCGAGGGCCGCCGTAGGATGCGAGCATTGCGTAGGCAGGTGCTCACGCACGATGTCGATCGCTGGGCGCGATCGTTCCTCGAAGCGCTGGGTACGACCCTTACGGATTAGTGCGCGGTCCCGCATTCGCCGGCACGACCGGGAAGCGGGCGACGGCACGACCGATCGACCACCGGCAGGCGTGCTGCGGGAACCGGCAGCGGACCCGACTCGCGCGCCGCGGCACCGGATCGATCACGAAGACCCATCCGAGAAGCCCCAGAGGAGTATGGCGTTGACCGCCGAAGCTCTCCCCGCCGAGCTCCGACGCACTCTCGTGCAGCTCGCGCGCACCCCTCGACTGCTGGTCGCCTGCGACTACGACGGCACGCTCGCACCGATCGTGGCCGACCCGAACGCGGCCAAACCGCTGCCCGAATCGGTGCACGCCATGCGTTCGCTGGCCGCTCTTCCCGCGACCACCACCGCGGTGATCTCCGGACGCGCCCTGCGCGACCTCGCCACCCTGTCCCGGCTGCCCGCCGAGGTGCACCTGGTCGGCAGCCACGGCTCCGAATTCGACGTCGGCTTCGTGCACCAGCTGGACCCGCAGGCCACCGAGCTGCGCACCGCGCTGCAGCGGGCCGCGCAGGAGGTCGTGGTCGGCGAGGAAGGCGTCACGCTGGAGGCCAAGCCGGCCAGCGTGGCCGTGCACGTGCGCCGCGCCGCGGAAGACGTGGCCGAGCGGGTGCTCGACGCCATCCGCTCCGGCCCGGCCACCTGGGACGGCGTGCAGGTCACCGAGGGCAAATCGGTGATCGAGCTGGCCGTGGTGCAGACCGACAAGGGCAACGCGCTGGACGCGCTGCGCCACCAGGTCGGCGCGACCGCCGCGATCTTCCTCGGCGACGACGTCACCGACGAGAAGGCGTTCGCCCGGCTGCACGGCCCGGACATCGGGCTCAAGGTCGGCGACGGCGAAACGCTGGCCGGTTTCCGGGTGGCCGACACCACGCAGGTCGCCACCGCGCTGGCGTTCCTGATGGAGGAGCGGCGCACCTGGCTCTACGGCGAGCAGGCCCCGCCGATCGAGCGGCTGACCATGCTGTCCAACGAGCGCACCGTGGCGCTGCTGACCCCGGACGCCCGGGTGACCTGGATGTGCCACCCCGGGCCGGATTCGGCGGCGGTGTTCGCCGACCTGCTCGGCGGCCCCGGCGCCGGGCACTTCTCGATCCGCCCGCACGGCGGCGACGGCGCACCGCGCAGCCCGCTGCCGCTGGGCCAGCGCTACGTGCCGGGCACCATGACCGTCGAGACCCGCTGGTCGCGGCTGCTGGTCACGGACTACCTGGAGCACGGGGTCGACGGGCACCGCACCGACCTGATCCGGGTGATCAGCGGCGGCAGCACCGCGAGCATCGAGTTCGCCCCGCGCCCCGAGTTCGGCCAGGTGCCGGTGCGGCTGGTGCAGGAGGCGGGCGGCCTGCGGGTGATGGGCACCTCCGAGCCGATCGTGCTGCACTCGCCCGACGTGCAGTGGGAGATCACCTCGGACGGGATGCACGAATCGGCGCACGCCGTGGTGGAAGCCTCCGACGCCGAGCCGGTGGTGCTGGAGATGCGCTGCGGCACCGAGGACCTCTCCCCCGCGCAGCTGACCCAGCCGCAGCGCCGCGCCGCGGCGGACGCCTACTGGTCGGACTGGCTGGAGACGCTCACGCTGCCCGCGGTCGAGCGCGACCTGGTGGGCCGTTCCGCGCTGACGCTGCGCGGGCTGTGCAACACCGACACCGGCGGCATCATGGCGGCCGCCACGACCTCGCTGCCCGAGGAGATCGGCGGGGTGCGCAACTGGGACTACCGCTACTGCTGGCTGCGGGACGGCTCGATGACCGCGCAGGCGCTGGTCACGCTCGGCTCCACCGCGGAAGCGGAAGGTTTCCTGAACTGGCTGCACAACGTGCTGGCATCGCTGCCGGGCCCGGAGCGGCTGCACCCGCTCTACAGCTTGCAGGGCACCAGCCTCGGCCCGGAGGCCGTGATCGACAGCCTGCCCGGCTACGCCGGATCCCGCCCGGTCCGCGTCGGCAACCTCGCCGACCAGCAGGTGCAGCTGGACGTGTTCGGGCCGGTCGTGGAGCTGGTGACGAACCTGGCGGCGGCCACCGGCGCGCTGCGCGATCAGGACTGGGAACTGGTCAAGGCGATGGCCGAGGCCGTCTCGCACCGCTGGTTCGAGCCGGACCACGGCATCTGGGAGGAACGCGACCAGCCGCGGCACCACGTGTACTCGAAGGTGATGTGCTGGGTCACGCTGGACCGCGCGATCAAGCTGGGCGAGCGCTACGACCGCACTCCGGAATCGACGTGGGGCCCGCTGCGCGACCAGATCTCCCAGGACGTGCTCAAGAACGGCTGGCAGGCGGACGTGCAGGCGTTCACCACCGCCTACGAGGGCTCGGACCTGGACGCGGCTTCGCTGCACGTCGGCTTGTCCGGGCTGATCGACCCGGCGGACGAGCGGTTCAGCGCCACGGTCACCGCGATCGAGTCGGAGCTGCGCAGCGGCTCCACCGTCTACCGGTACCGCCGCGACGACGGACTGCCCGGCGACGAGGGCGGTTTCCACCTCTGCGCGGCGTGGCTGATCGAGGCGTACCTGCTGATCGGGCGGCGCACCGAGGCCGAGGAGCTGTTCCAGCAGATCGTGGACACCGCAGGGCCGACCGGGCTGCTGGCCGAGGAGTACGACCCGATCGCGGAGCGTTCGCTGGGCAACCACCCGCAGGCCTACTCGCACCTGGGCTTGATCCGCTGCGCCCAGTTGCTGTCGTAGCGCTGTGCCGCGGGTCGGGCGGCCGAGCCTGACCCGCGCGAACGAGCGGGCCGTTCGTCCGGTGCACTGGGCGAGCCGGCCCGCTTTTTCCTGCGTCGGCCGGTGCCGGCTCAGCGGCTCGTCACGGCCCGAACCAGCGCTCCTCGGCGGATCGCGGCGGCGCGGCGGTGCTGCCGGTGAGCATCTGCGTCTCCAGCACGACCTCGCGCGGGCGGCCCGGTTCGCTGGTGTCCAGCAGCAACCGCCCGGCCGCGCGGCCCTTCTCCATCACCGGCTGGCGAATCGTGGTCAGCCCGACCCGCTCGGCGTCCTCGATGCCGTCGAAGCCGGTGACCGTGAGGTCTTCCGGCACGCGCAGGCCGCGGCGCTCGGCCTCCTGCATCGCGCCCAGCGCGAGGATGTCCGAGGTGCACACCACCGCGGTGATCTCCGGGTCCAGCTCCAGCAGTTGCGCCGCCGCGGAGGCACCGGATTCGGTGGAGTGGTCGAAGCGCTCCACCACCGGCACCTTCGACCAGTCCACGCCCGCTTCGCTGAACCCTTCGGCGAGCGCGGTGAGCCGGGAGCGCTGCACGTGGAAGCTGGCGTTGGCCTGCCGGTGCACCGAGGCGATCCCGTCGTTGCGCCCGCGCGCGAGCCGCATGCAGCAGACCCCGATGCGCCGGTGCCCGAGGCCGATCAGGTGCTCGGTGAGGACTTTGACGGCGCGTTCGTCGTCCGGCCCGACCCAGTCGACCTGCTCGACGCGCGGCTGGTCAGCGACCACCACCGGCACCGGCCGTTCCAGCACGGCGGCCAGGTGCGGGTCGTCCTCCGGCACCGAGTACACGACGAAGCCGTCCACCCCGGCGCGGTGCACCGACGCGACGTCTTCGTGTTCCGGGTTGGCCGGGATCAGCAGCAGCCCCTGCCCGGCGTCCTCGCAGGCCAGCGCGAGGCCTTCCAGGAAGCGGATCGCCGCGGGGTCGCGGAAGGCGTAGGAGAGGTTCTCGGTGAGCAGCAGTCCGACCGCACCCGCCTTGCGGGTGCGCAGCGAACGCGCCACCGGGTCCGGCCCGGGGTAGCCCAGCCTGCGCGCGGTGTCCAGCACCCGCTTGCGCAGCTCCGGCGAGAGCTGGTCGGGGCGGTTGTAGGCATTCGACACCGTGGTCCTGGAAACGCCCAGCTCCGCGGCGAGCGAAGCCAGCGTCGCGGGCCGTCGGGCATTCGTTGACCGAGCCATGGAGGAACGGTAACGGTTCAGTACTCGGGGGTGAAGCCGCCATGATGCAGATCCCACCGCTGATCGGAAACGATCACTCCTGGTCATCACGTGATCACGCAGTGAACGGGTGCGCCGGAACCCGTGAACTTAACTTAGTTAAGCGCTAAGTTTGCTTTCACTCGAGCCAGTGAAAGGTGCGTCACACATGTCAGAGGTCGCATACGTCCAGGCAGCACGCCTCTACCCCGGCAACCCGCCGGTTCGCGCGGTCGACGCCCTCGACCTGCAGGTCTCCGACGGCGAGTTCCTGGTGCTGGTCGGACCTTCCGGCTCGGGCAAGTCCACGGCGCTGCGGATGCTGGCGGGCCTGGAGGACATCGACGAAGGCTCGATCACCATCGGCGGCCAGGACGTCACCAACACCGCGCCGAAGGCCCGCGACATCGCGATGGTCTTCCAGTCCTACGCGCTGTACCCGCACATGACCGTCGCGGAGAACATGGGCTTCGCGCTCAAGCTGCGCAAGACGCCGAAGGACCGGATCCGGGCCAAGGTCACCGAGGCCGCCAAGATGCTCGACCTGGAGCAGTACCTGGACCGCAAGCCGAAGGCGCTGTCCGGCGGGCAGCGCCAGCGCGTCGCGATGGGCCGCGCGATCGTGCGCGAACCCAGCGTGTTCCTGATGGACGAGCCGCTGTCCAATTTGGACGCGAAGCTGCGGGTGGAGACCCGCGCGAACATCGCCGCGCTGCAGCAGCGGCTGGGCACCACGACGATCTACGTCACGCACGACCAGGTCGAGGCGATGACGATGGGACACCGGGTGGCGGTGCTCAAGGACGGCGTGCTGCAACAGGCGGCCACCCCGCGCGAGCTGTACGAGAACCCGCGCAACGCCTTCGTGGCCGGGTTCATCGGCTCGCCCGCGATGAACCTCAAGACCGTGCGGCTGAACGAAAGCGGCGCGGAGCTGGACGGGCAGACGGTGCCGCTGACCCGCTCGGCGCTGGCCGCCGCCGAGGGGCTGGAGCAGGTGACCTTCGGCATCCGCCCGGAATCGCTGCGCCTGGTCTCCGGCGCGGACGAGAAGAGCCTGCAGATGACCGTGCAGCTGGTCGAGGAGCTGGGCGCGGACGCGCTCGTGCACGGCACCATCCAGGTCGACGGCTCGCCGGAGCGGTTCGTGGTGCGCACCGACGGCCGCACGCCTCCGGCGCTCGGGCAGCAGGTGCAGGTGGCGCTGCGCGACGCGAGCGAACTGCACCTGTTCCACCCGGAAACCGGCGCCCGCCTCGAGGCCTGACGCGCCCGGAGCGGCAGCGATCCGCTGCCGCGCTGCTCCGCGCAAGGTGCACCGAAACGGCGCGACGGAGTCGCGCCACTGGTTGCGAATGGCCGTCGTCGGCGACAGGACGAGAGCCTGCCTGCCGACGCGCCGGGCCAACTCGATGCCCACCGGGCTCGGGCGCGCGGGAGCACTGCTGCAGCAGGTGGCGCTGCGGCTTGCGCCACGTGAACGTCGCTTCCAGATCCGACCAACCGGTCACGACACTCCCCGCAGCACGATCACGCGGTATGACCTGCGCAAATCAGTGCACCGGCGGAACGGCTCACAAGCATTCGCGCACTCCGCGGGTCCGGTCGGGCACCGCGAGTGAACACAAATAGTTGTCATGTTCACTTCGCCCAGCCGATGGTTTTCGCTGGTGCGGCGGCGTAAGCTGCACATGACAACGGTTTCCGTTTGCCTGCCGCCTGCCCGAGGAGTCGCACATGACCGCGTTGATCCGACGTGCCCGCCGCACCAGCGCCGCAGTGGCAGGACTGGCGGCGACAGCGCTGACCGTGAGCGGCTGCGGCGGCGCGGGCGGCGGGTCCGCCGACGACGGGCTCAACGTCGTGGCCACCACCAACGTGTGGGCGAGCGTGGCCCGCGCGGTCGGCGGCCCCGGCGTCCAGGTCGACTCGATCATCGACGACCCGGCCGCGGACCCGCACTCCTACGAGAGCAGCCCGCGGGACGCGGCCAAGGTCTCCGATGCCGACCTGGTGCTGGTCAACGGCGGCGGCTACGACGAGTTCGCCGAACAGATCCTGGCAGGCTCCGGGCAGGACAAGCCGACCGTGCAAGCCGTCGAGGGCGAGAACGAGCACAGCCACGACCACGGCGAACCCGCGCAGGGGGAAAACGAGCACGCCGGACATGAGCACGGCGGACATGAGCACGGGGAACATGAGCACGGGGGCCACGACCACTCCACCAACGAACACGTCTGGTACGACCTGCACGTCGTGCGCGAGACCGCCGACAAGGTCGCCGAGCAGCTCGGCAAGCAGCAGCCGCAGCAGGCCCAGGAATTCCGGGACAACGCCGCCAGGTTCGGCGCGCAGATCGAGGACCTCGGCTCCCGGGTGGACCAGCTCGCCGCCGCGGACCGCGGCAAGAAGGTGATCGTCACCGAGCCGGTCGCGCACTACCTGGTCGAACGAGCGGGGCTCACGGACATCACCCCGCAGTCGTTCGTGCGTTCCGCGGAGGAGGGCAACGACCCGCCCGCCGCGGCGGTCGCGGAGATCCAGAACGCGGTGAACTCCAAGCAGGCCGCCGCGGTGATCTACAACCCGCAGACCGAATCCCCGGTCACCAAGTCGGTCCGGGAGGCCGCGCAGCGCGGTGGCACCCCCGTCGTCGAGATGACCGAGACGCTGCCGCAGGATCAGGACTACCTGCGTTGGATGGACGGGCAGATCAACGACCTGCGGCAGGCGCTGACCGCCCGCCCCTGAGCGGCCCGCCCGGACCGCGCCACCTCCGAACCGAAAGCCACCGTTGGAACCCATCACCGACACCGCGGACACCTCCGCGCCCTCCGCACCGGACCGCGACCCCGCGGTCGAGCTGCGCGACGCCCGCCTGGCCTACGGCACCCGAGTGCTGTGGGAGGGGCTCGACCTGGACGTGCGCCCCGGGGAGTTCCTGGCCGTGCTCGGCCCGAACGGCTCGGGCAAGACGAGCCTGCTGCGCGTGCTGCTCGGACTGCAGCCGCTGTCGGCCGGAACCGTGCGCGTCGCGGGCGAACCGGCCCGGCGCGGCAGCGACCGCATCGGCTACATCCCGCAGCAGCGCTCCATCGACCCGACGCTGACGGTGCGCGGCACCGACCTCGTCGGGCTCGGGCTGGACGGGCACCACTGGGGCGTGGGCTTGCGGCACCGCCGCGCGCGCAAGCAGCGGGTCGAGCGGGCGCTGCGCGCGGTGGAGGCCACCGAGTACGCGCGGGCGCCGCTGGGCCTGCTCTCCGGTGGTGAGCAGCAGCGGCTCCGCGTCGCGCAGGCCCTGGTCGGCGAGCCGGACGTGCTGCTGTGCGACGAACCGCTGCTGTCGCTGGACCTGGCGCACCAGCGCAACGTGAGCAGCTTGATCGCCCGGCAGGCGCGGGACGCCGACGCGGCGGTGCTGTTCGTGACGCACGAGATCAACCCGGTGCTGCCGCTGGTGGACCGGGTGCTGTACCTGGTCGACGGCCGGTTCCGGATCGGCACTCCGGACGAGGTGATGACCTCGGAGACGCTGTCCGAGCTCTACCGCGCCGACGTGGAAGTGGCCCGCGTCGGCGGCCGCCTGGTCGTCGCGGGCGCCGACGGGCCCGACCACCACGTCGAAGGGCAGCGGTGATGGACGAGCTGATCGAATCGCTGGGCCGGATGTTCGACTTCGAGCTGACCGGGGAGCTGCTCGGCTACCCGTTCGTGCAGCAGGCGCTGCTGGCCGCGGCCGCGCTCGGGCTGGTCTCGGGCGCGCTGGCGCCGCTGGTGGTGGCCCGGAAGATGTCGTTCGCGGTGCACGGCACCGCCGAGCTGGCGTTCACCGGCGCCGCGGCGGCCTTGCTGATCGGGGCGAGCGTCGGCGTCGGCGCGCTAGCGGGCGCCGTGGTCGCTGCGCTGCTGCTCGGCCTGCTCGGGCAGCGCGGCGGTGAGCGGGACTCGGTGATCGGCGCGATCCTCTCGTTCGGGCTGGGTCTGGGCGTGCTGCTGCTGTGGATGAACCCGGAGCGCACCGCGAACAAGTTCAGCCTGCTGGTGGGCCAGATCGTGGGCGTGGACTCAGCCGACGTCGCGCTGCTGACCGGCAGCGCCGCGGTGGTGCTGGTGGCGCTCGCGGTGGTGTACCGGCCGCTGCTGTTCGCCAGCGTCGACCCGGACGTGGCGGCTGCGCGCGGAGTTCCCGCCCGGATGCTCACCCCGCTGTTCGCGGTGCTGGTCGGGGTGGCCACGGCGCTCGGGGTCTACACGGTGGGCGCGCTGCTGGTGCTCGCGCTGATGGTCACGCCGGGTGCCGCGGCGGCGCGGGTGACGGCGAGCCCGCTGCTGGCGACGGTGCTGGCGGTGGTGTTCGCGGAGTTCGCGGTGCTCGGCGGCATCGTGCTGTCGCTGGCTCCGGGGGCGCCGGTGAGCGCGTTCGTGACGATCTTGTCGTTCGTGATCTACCTGGTGTGCAGGCTGGTCGGCGGCGCTCGGCTGCGCCGGGTGGCGCACGCACCGGCCGCGGCCTGAGCCGCCCGGGACGTCGCTGGCGGTCTCCCGCTGCCGCGCCCACGCTGGACCGGTGTTCTCACCGGAGCCGAGCGGACGGACCCTGCTGGTCGGTGCGCTGACGAACGTTGGCGCGATCGCCGCAGGCACGGCGGTGTACTTCGCGCTGCCGCTTGGCGTGTTCGGCAAGTCCGGCACGTGGGCGTTCGTCGCGCTGTTCGCGCTGGGGCTGGCGCTGGTGTCGGCGGCGATCGTGCGGCAGGTGCGGCGCTTCCGCTCCGGCGCGGCCAGGTTGACCGGGGTGCTCACTTCGCTGTACCTGGCGGTGCTGTTCTTCGCGGCTGTCTACTTCGGACTGTCCGCGCACTGGCCGGGGTCGGTGGTGCAGCTGCGCACGAAGGTCGACGCGCTGTACTTCGCGCTGTCGATCACCAGCACGGTCGGGTTCGGCGACGTGCACGCGGCCGGGCAGCAGGCGCGCGCGGTGGTCGGCGTGCATCTCGTGTTCAACCTCGGCTTCCTCGGGGTCGCGGTGCACGCCGTCCGGTCCGTCCGCGCCTGACCGGGTCAACGAGGATGCGCGGCGAGGACCGCGCCGATCCGGTCGGCGACGGCCGGATCGAGCAGGTCGTAGCGGCCGCCGGAGACGAACCGCTCGGACAGCTCGAACGTCACCACCTCGCCTTCGGCCAGGAACTCGCCCATCTCCCGCGGCCGGGCAGGCACGTCTTCGGCGTGCGCGATGCCGATGTCGGTGAACGTCGCGGCCAGGTACGGGCTGGCGAACTGGCTGAACGAGTCCCCGATCATCCGCGTCGGCTGCCGGATCATGCCCGGCTTGGGCGGCGAGTGCAGCTGCAGCGGCCGGTGGAAATCACTGGGCCGGAATCGGGTGTTGTCCGCGCCGCCGTCCGGGGCCAGCGAATATGCCTGGATCGGCACGGTGCGCTGCTGCCCGAGCAGGTCGGGGATGTCCGCGGTGTGCGGGTACTGCCTGCTGGGCGCGACCTTCCAACCGTCGGTCACGCCGGGCTGCAGGCGCTCGCCGAGCTGGTAGGCCATCGTGATGCCGCCCTCGTGGGTCCAGTGCGTGTCGATGTCGTGGTAGATCGGCCGCCCGTTGCGCTCGGCGGCTTCCCGCAGCGGTTCGCGCATGTCCACTGCGCCGGTGGCCTGCGGCACGCGCCGCCAGAACTCCTGCCGCGCGCGCGTGGCGCAGTCCTCGCCCGCGTAGTTCTCCGGCAGGTTCCCCGGGTACATCGTGGATTTGTCCGGCGCGATCACCAGTTGGAACCGCCGCCCGGACGCCTCCACCACCTGCCGCCACCGCTGCAGGCCGCTGATCACCTGCTCCAGGTCGCGCCGCGCGGTGCACGGGTACGACACGTCGTGCCCGAGGTACAGCCAGCCCGCGTCACCCTCGATGACCTTGGGGAACACGTTCTCGTCCAGCGGCGGGCGCGGCTGCTGGTCGCTTCCGGTGCCGATCGGCGAGCTGTGCGAGCCGTTGTCCAACCGGGCGGGTTCACCGAACACGCCCTGGCTGATGCCGTGCACCGAACGCACCGCCGCACCGCGGAACGGCAGGTTCTCCGCCGCCCACGGCCCGAGGCCGGTGAGGAAGCCCCAGCCCTCGGTGATGCTCGGGAACTCCGCGGGCGGCCGGTTCTCCAACTGCTCCGCGCGTGCCCCGAACACCCAGGTCGTCACCGGTGCGGTCAGGAACAGCAGCGCGCACAGCAGGGCCGTGAGCTGCCGCCGCCCGTGCCGCGGCCGGTGCAGCGGGTGCTCCCGCGGCAGCCACGACTCGTGCACCGCAGGTAATTCCGTGGGGTCCGTCCTCGACACGGTGCTCACGCTAGCGGGCGGCCGCGTCCCGCCGCGGGCACTTCACCGCGCTCGTCAGGGGTGCACGAGCAGGAGCAGGTCGGAACGGCTCCCGTCGGGTTCAGCAATGGCGGCGGGCAGGGTCCGTTCCACCACGAAGCCCTCCGACTCGTAGAGCGCCAGCGCCCGCGCATTGCTCGGTTTCACGTCGAGCCACACCCTGCTCGCCTGATAGCGCTGGTGGGCCCGGTCCACCAGCAGCCGCAGCAACCGCCGCCCGGTCCCGGAACCGCGGGCGTGCTCGGCGACCACGATCCTGCGCAGCTCGATCACGCGGTCCTGCCTGCTCAACCCGGCCAGCACCGCGAAACCGGCGGGGCCGTCGCGGGTTTCGGCGAGCAGATGTTCCTGATCGGAGTCCGCCAACGCCTTCGCGTGCCATTCCCGGCTGGTGTCGCCGAGCCACCGGGACGTGCCGTCGTCGAGTTCCATCTCCGCGACAGCGGCCAGCTCGTGCTCGGCGGTGGGGCGCAGATCGAGCATGCGGGCACGGTACTGGGCGAAGTCCGGGCGTTCCGGAGCATTCGTCAGAACTGGTAGTACAAGAACGGGCTGAACGCACCGGTGGCCACCAGCAGCCCGGAGTACGCCAGCCCCACCGTCATGACCCCGATGCGCAGCGCGTTCGCCTGCCTGGTGCGGACGGATTCGAGGAACGGCCCGGTCCCGGTCGTCGCGGGCAGCGCCACCACGACCAACGC
Source organism: Saccharopolyspora sp. SCSIO 74807 (assembly GCF_037023755.1). Lineage (NCBI taxonomy): Bacteria > Bacillati > Actinomycetota > Actinomycetes > Pseudonocardiales > Pseudonocardiaceae > Saccharopolyspora > Saccharopolyspora sp. SCSIO 74807. Next base: position 1,319,793 of record NZ_CP146100.1, read on the forward strand.
GACCAGCAGGAAGAACATCCGCTGGTGCGTGACCGAAGCGGCGACGATGTCGGTCAGCCCGGACAGGTCGGGCACCAGCATGTGCCCGAGCATCGTTCCCGCGGTGCCCAGATCAGGTGCCCGGAAGAACACCCACCCGACGACGATCAGCAGCAGCGTCAAGGCGCGGCGGCCCAGCTGCGCCGCCCACTCCTCCGGCGCGCGGTCGTAACCTGTGGCGCGCTCGACGACCAGCAGCAGCCCGTGGAACAGGCCCCACACCAGGTAGGTCCACGCCGCCCCGTGCCAGAACCCGGTGAGCACGAAGACGATCGTCAGGTTCCGGTAGGTGCGGCCCACACCGCGCCGGTTGCCGCCCAGCGGGATGTACACGTAGTCGCGGAACCAGCGGGACAGCGACATGTGCCAGCGCCGCCAGAACTCGGTGATGGTCACCGAGGAGTACGGGCGCGCGAAGTTCTCCGGGAGCTTGAACCCCAGCATCCGGCCGAGCCCGATCGCCATGTCCGAGTATCCGGAGAAGTCGAAGTACAGCTGCACCGCGTAGCCGATCGCCCCGAGCCACGCCACCGCGAAGGTCATCTCCGAGCCCGGCGTGGCGAAGCAGGCGTCGACCATCGGCGCCAGCGTGTCGGCGACCACGACCTTCTTCGTCAGCCCCCACGCGAACCGGGGGAAACCGGCGGCGATGTCGTCCAGCCGGTGCGTGCGCGGCTGCGGCAGCTGATCGGCGATCTCCCGGTAGCGCACGATCGGACCGGCCACCAGCTGCGGGAACATCGCGATGTAGGTGACGAACGCGACCGGGTTGCGCAGCGCGGGCCGCTCACCGCGGTACACGTCCACGACGTAGGAGATGTGGTGGAACGTGTAGAACGAGATCCCGATCGGCAGTGCCAGCTGCAGCACCGGCAGGTCCGCGCCGAACCAGCCGCCCAGCGTCGCGATCTGCTGCGTGGCGAAGCCCGCGTACTTCCACAGCACCAGGACCAGCAGGTTGAACGAGACCGCGCCGATCAGCAGCCACCTGCGGCGCTGCGCGTCCAACCGCCATTCGTCCGGTTCCAGGCCGCGCCCGGCGAAGTAGTTGACCACCACGCACGCCAGCAGCAGCAACGTCGTGCCGCCCGCGCCGCTGGCGTAGAACACCAGGCTCGCGGCGGCGACGATCCCGTTGCGCGCGGTGCGCGGGGCGAGCAGCACGGCCGCCAGCACGACCGGCAGGAACAACCACAGGAACAGCGGAGTGGAGAAGTACATCGGTGCGCCGGCCTCGCGTTGCCGGGAGGCCTGGCCTCCCCGTTCGTCTCCGCCGGACTCTAGTGCAGGCGAGTCCCCGGATTCTGCGGAACGGCGCGATCCGATTCGCGCGCGGCGCAGCTACCGGCACCCGCCCCAGCGGCCCGCCCACCCCGCTTCGCCAGGAGTGAACGGACCGTTCGACCAATCTATTCGGACCAACAGTCCGTTCGCTCGGAAACTCCGGGTGCTCGTGAACGAGCGGATCCGGCGGGGCGCACCCCGATCAGCGCCAGCGGCTCGGCACGCTGCTCAGCGCCTCCGGCGGCGAGCCACCTCGGAGAGCACGACCCCGGCCGCGACCGAGGCGTTCAACGACTCGACCTCGCTGAACATCGGGATGGACACCGTCTGATCGCAGGTGTCCCGCACCAGCCGGGAAAGCCCGCGGCCCTCCGAGCCGACCACCACGACCAGCGGCCGGGTCGCCAGCTCCAGCTCGTCGGAGCTGATGTCGGAGTCCGCGTCCAGCCCGACCACCATCAGGCCCTCGGACTTGAGGTCCTTGAGCGTGCGGGTGAGGTTCACCGCCATCGCCACCGGCAGCTTCGCCGCCGCCCCGGCGCTGGTGCGCCAGGCGACCGCGGTGATCCCGGCGCTGCGCCGCTGCGGCAGGATCACCCCGTGCGCGCCGAACGCGGCCGCGGAACGGATCACCGCGCCCAGGTTGCGCGGATCGGTCACCCCGTCCAGCGCGACCAGCAGCGGCGGCCGGCCGGAATCCACGGCGGTGCGGAGCACGTCGTCGGTGTGCGCGTACTTGTACGGCGGCACCTGCAGCGCCATGCCCTGGTGCAACGCGCCACCGGTCATCCGGTCCAGCTCGGTGCGCGGCACCTCGACGACCGAGATGCCGCGGTCGCCTGCACGCTGCACCGCTTCTTTCACGCGGTCGTCCGCGTCGATGCCGTACGCCACGTACAGCCCGGTGGAGGGAACCTCCGCGCGCAGGCATTCCGCGACCGGGTTGCGGCCCGCGATCAGCTCCGGCTGCTCCCGCTGTTCCCGCTGCTTGCGCTGCTGGAACTCGGACTTCGCCTTGGCCGAGTCGACCCGCTGCTTGGCGGGGTGGCTGACCCGGTTCTTCGCCTTGGGCGTGGGGCCCTTGCCTTCCAGCCCCTTGCGACGCTGGCCGCCGGAGCCCTTCACCATGCCCTTCTTGGTGCCGGGCTTGCGGGTCGCCCCGCGGCGCTTGTCGTTGCCTGCCAACGTTGTCTCACCCGTCCTTGAGTGTCCACAGCGGACCGTCGGGGGTGTCCTCGACGGCGACGCCGGAAGCCAGCAGCCGGTCCCGCAACAGGTCGGCGGTGGCGAAGTCGCGTTCCGCCCGCGCTTTCTGCCGCTGCTCCAGCAGGCCGTCCACCAGCTCGGTCAGTGCTCGCCGCGCCGCGTCGTCGGCGCCGGAATCCTCGGCCCACTGCGGCGAGAGCGGGTCCAGGCCGAGCACATCGGTCATCGTGCGCACCGAGGCCGCCGCCGTGCGCGCCGCGGCGTCGTCACCGGCGTCCAGCGCCGCGTTGCCGTCGCGGATCGTGGTGTGCACCGCGGCGATCGCCTGCGGCGTGGACAGGTCGTCGTCCATCGCCGCGGCGAACTCCGGCCGGACCTCGCCGTGCTCGACGCTGCCGGTGCGCTGCACGACGCGGTGCAGGAACGACTCGATCCGGCGGTAGGTGGTGCTCGCCTCGGTCAGCCCTTCCTCGGAGAACTCGACGGTCGAGCGGTAGTGCGGGCCGACCAGGTAGTACCGCAGCTCGCTGGCCCTGGCGCGTTCCAGCACCGCCGGGATGGTCAGCATGTTGCCGAGCGACTTCGACATCTTCTCGCCGCTCATCGTCACCCAGGCGTTGTGCATCCAGTACCGGGCGAAGGGGTCGCCGGCCGCGTTGGACTGGGCGAGTTCGTTCTCGTGGTGCGGGAACACCAGGTCCAGCCCGCCGCCGTGGATGTCGAACTCGCTGCCCAGGTAGCTGGTCGCCATCGCGGAGCACTCCAGGTGCCAGCCCGGCCGCCCCTCGCCCCACGGCGTGGGCCAGCTCGGTTCGCCGGGCTTGGCGGCCTTCCAGAGCGTGAAGTCGCGCGGATCCCGCTTGCCTGCGGCCGCGACCTCGCCCTGCTGCACCTCGTCGAGGCGCTGCCCGGACAACCTGCCGTACTCCTCGCTCCAGGAGGACACCGAGAAGTACACGTCGCCGCCGGTGGCGTACGCGTGCCCCTTGTCGATCAACCGCTCGATGAGCTCGGACATCTGCCCGATGTGCCCGGTGGCGCGCGGCAACGCCGACGGGGGCAGGCAGCCGAGCTGGTCGTAGGCGTGCTCGAAGGCCCGCTCGTGGGTGGCCGCCCACTCCCACCACGGACGTCCGGCCTCGGCCGCCTTGTTGATGATCTTGTCGTCGATGTCCGTGACGTTGCGGATCAGCCGCACGTCGTAACCGGTGTGCCGCAGCCAGCGGCGCAGCACGTCGAAGTTGAGCCCGCTGCGCACGTGGCCGACGTGCGGCACGCCCTGCACGGTCGCCCCACAGACGTAGATCGACGCCACTCCGCCGCAGCGCGGGTGGAATTCGCGCGTCGTCCGGGTCGCGGTGTCATGCAGGTGCAGGCTCACGATCCCGATGGTACGGGGCCAGCCTGATCGCGAACCACGACAGGGGTCGGCGCGTCAAGACCGGCCAGCGGAATTTCCGCCCGGCCTCAACCCTCGCGGACCGGTTCGGCCTGCGCACCGTGCGCGGCGACCGCCTTGAGCAGCGCATCCGGCCGGTCCTCGGTCGGCAGCGGGGGCACGATCTCGACGGCGCAGCCGATCTGCGCGGCGCCGCCGTCGGCCTCCTCGCTGTCGCCGATCATCAGCGCCTCCTCCGGCGCCACGTCCAGCCGCGCGCAGGCGAGCCGGAACAGCTCGGCGTCCGGCTTGATCACGCCTTCGACGTAGGACATCAGGTACTCGTCGACGAGGTCGAGCACGCCCAGCTCGGCGAACGCCGGCCGGATGTCGAAGGCGATGTTGCTGATCACCGCGATCCGCACGCCCTGGTCCCGCAGGTTGCGCAGCACCTGGGCGGTGTCCGGATACGGCGTCCAGGACAGCGGGTCGACCAGCCGCGAGTACAGCCCCTCGGCCTGCTCCGGCGTGCTGATCCCGGACAGCCGCAGCACCTCGAGGTTCGACTTGCGGTGCATCTCCGGGTCGAGGTCCCGGTGGTACCAGGCGTGCTGGTACTCGGGCTCCATCACCGCCACGTTGCCGGACGGGGCGGTGAGCTTGCGCAGCACCTCGGTCTGCGCCTCCAGGTCCAGCGGGGTACCGCTGCCGTCGGTGAGATCGGCCAGCCAGGACTCGTCCTGCTCCAACCGGAACAACGTGCCGGAGAAGTCGAAGAACACCGCGCGCAAGGTCACCGGCCCAGCGTACGTGCGGGCCGGAGCGCACCGCCGGAACCTGCGGCCGATCTCACTGCGCAACGACGACCGGACACGAGGTGACCGCACTCTCCGCTACCCTTCGATCACAGCACCGGCTGCCGAAGGCGACCATGGCGCACTCGCACAACGAGTTCCACGGCAATGCCAAGCACGTTGTCCAGGCGGAACGCATCGACAACGTGCACATCACGCAGGTCCCCGATGATCCGCTGAGCGAGCCCCAGGAAGCCCTCGCGCACGCCGTCGAACTGCAATGGCGCGAAGAAGCGGCCAAGCGCAGGCTGTTCGACCCGGCACCGCTGGCGGTGTCCTGGCACGCGGTCGACGGAGACCTGGCCGACCACGCGCGCAACACCGGCGCACCGATCTCCGGCAGCAGCGACCGGATCAGCACCCTGGTGCGGGCCTTCCGGGAGACGCCGGAACGCCGCCTGGTCCTGCTCGGCGACGGCGGCTCCGGCAAGACCACGCTCGCGCTGCTGTTGCTGCTCGGGCTACTGAAGGAGCGCGCGCCGGGTGATCCGGTGCCGGTGCTGCAGTCGATCAGCTCGTGGAACTCCGCCGGTGAGCACGTGCACACCTGGCTGGCCCGGCGGCTGGCGGAGGACTACCCGGACCTCGGTGATCAAGGGCCGGACACCGTGCAGCGCCTGCTCGGCACCGGTCGCGTGCTGCCGATCCTGGACGGCTTGGACGAGTTGCCCGGCCCTCGGCGGGAGCTGGCGATCACGACGTTGAACCGCTCGCTGAACGCCGACGCCCCGCTCGTGCTGACCAGTCGCACCGCGGAGTACGAGGCAGCGGTCCGCAAGGCCGATGTGCTGCGGTCCGCGGCGGTGGTGCAGGTCGAGCCGGTCGGCGTCGACGTGGTCATCGACTACCTGTCCGCGGCCGTCTCGCCGCAGCGGACGAACTCGTGGCAGCGGGTGTTCACGCATTTGCGGGAGCACCCGGACGGACCGCTGGCCCAAGCCCTCGGATCGCCGTTCATGGCCTCGCTGCTGCGCAACGTTCATGCGCCGCGGCGGTACGCACCGGTGCACCTGACCGAGCTGGCGACCCGTAGCGAGGTGGACGAGCACCTGCTGGACGACCTGGTGCGGCACGCCTACGAGGAGCCATCGGCGCAGGCGCACGATCCCCGAAAGGCCCCGCAGTGGCTTCGGTTCCTGGCCGGCACTCCGCACACCGGCAACAAGCACGGTGTCGGCAATCCCGACCTGGCGTGGTGGGAGCTGCAATTCGCGGTGCCGCGTTGGCTCTACCCGGTTTCCGGCGGAATCGTCTTCGCCGTGGCACTGGGTGCGTGCTGGGCGGGCGCGGGCAACCCGGTGGAGCTGTTCGACCCGGTCCTCGCCGTCGGCTCGCTCGTAGTGACCTTCCTGATCTTCACGGCCGCTTCAGCATCGCCGCTGTGGAAGGCAAAGCCCCGAAGTCGACGCTGCGGCGGACCGGACGCCGACCTGTCACCGACCTCGCCCGGAGAATCGCGCGAGTGTGCGCGGCGATGGTCGCGGTCTCCGCGGCGATGCTGCTGACGGGAGGCGCGGCGATCCAGTTCCTGCTCGGCGCGAGCAACTCCCGGAACGGCCGATCCCGGGCGACCTGGCACTGGCTGACCCGCGGCGGCGGCATCTCCGGCACCTCGTGGGAGGCGACCACTCCCACTACTTCGTTGCGCGACGACCGGACCGCCACCCTGATCCCGGCGTTGACCTTCCTCGTGCTCGGGAAACTGCCGACGCTCGCGCTCTTGGCGCTGGGGCCGATGCCCCCGGACGAAGCGTGGCCGGTCACCACCGCAGGGCTGACCGACCTCATCGGGACGGTGCTGTGCATCGGAACGCTGACGGAATCAGCATGGTGGTACTTCGTGATCGCCCGCGGCTGGCTGGCGATGCGCGGCAAGATCCCGCTGCGGCTGATGCGGTTCCTCGACGACGCGCGGGAGCGCGAACTGCTCCGGCAATCCGGAGCCGTGTACCAGTTCCGGCACGCGCAGCTGAAGGAGCACATCAAGCAGAAGTGGTGATGCTCAGCATCGGCTCGCCCGGTCGCGGTGCATGGGCGCGAGGATTCCGAACACGCAGCACGCGGTGCTGATCCACAGGACCAGCGCGGCCAAGGCGAGCGCGGCGGGCCCGCCGCCCGCCCACAGCAGCAATGCGCACGGCCAGGCGATCAGCGGCTGTCCGACCACTGCCCGGCGCACCCAGCGGTTCTGTCCGATCACCATGCGTCGAGCATGAACCGGATGCGGGCGGCGCGGCCAGGGTGCGCACCCCGAGCTTTCCCGGACTTGTCCCCGCGATCCCCCGGCGTTAACCGGGCGCGCAGGTCAAGCGGCCGGGAAGAGCAACGCGGTGGCGATCGCGGCGATGCCTTCCCCGCGGCCGGTCAGCCCGAGCCCGTCACTGGTGGTTCCGGAAACCGACACCGGCGCGCCGAGCACCTCGGAAAGCACCCGCTGCGCCTCCTCGCGGCGCTTGCCGATCCGCGGCGCGTTGCCGATCACCTGGACCACGGCGTTGCCGACCTGGAAACCGGCCGCGGTGATCCGCGAGCGCGCTTCGGTCAGCAGCTCCGAACCGTGCGCGCCGGACCACCGCTGGTCGCCGGTGCCGAACACGGCACCGAGATCTCCGAGCCCGGCCGCGGAAAGCAGCGCGTCGCACAGCGCGTGCGCTGCGACATCACCGTCCGAATGTCCGCTGCACCCGTCGACGCCGGGCCAGTGCAGCCCGGCCACCCAGCACTCGCGTCCCGCTTCCACCGGATGCACGTCGACGCCCTGCCCGATCCGGGGAACCGGGCCGGACGGTGCGTTCACCGGGGATCTCCGATCGGTTCGGCCGCGAGCACCGACTCGGCGATCGCCAGGTCGAACGCGGTGGTGATCTTCAAGGCGTGCGGGTGGCCCGCAACGGTGCGCACCACACCACCGATCCGCTCGACCAGCCCGGCGTCGTCGGTGGCGGAGTCATCGGCCGCGGCGTACGCGGCGCGCAGCACGTCGATCTCGAAGCCCTGCGGGGTCTGCACGCTGCGCAGCCGGGAACGGTCCACGGTCGCGCTGACCACCTCGTCGGCGTCGACCTGCTTGATCGTGTCACTGACCGGCAGCACCGGAACGACCGCGGAGGCACCGCCGCGAACGGCGTCGGCCACCTCGCGGATCACCGGCACCGGGGTGAACGCCCGCGCGGCGTCGTGCACCAGCACCGCCCGGACATCCGGCACGGCCCGCTCGGCCGCCGCCAGTGCCAGCCGCACTGACTCGGTCCGGTCCGCACCACCGGCAACGACGCCGACCGGCGAAGCCGGATCGGACACCTCGGCAGGTGATTCGGGAACGTTCGCGCCGAAACCGGAATCCGGCCGCCACGACGCGACGGCACCGAGCACCGCCAGCTCCCGCTGCACGACATCGACCTGGTCGGGCGGGGCAGCGACCACCACGTGGTGCACGCTGCCGGACTCCAACAGCCCGCGAACGGCGCGGACCAGCAAGGACTCACCCGAAACCGGGACCAGTGCTTTCGGCGTCCCGGCCCCCAGGCGCACCCCGCGCCCGGCGGCCGGAACCAGGGCCACCACTTTCACGCTTCGCCGGACCCGCCGATCAGACGGCCGTTGCGAGCACTTCGTCCAACAGGGACTCGGCCTTGCCCTCGTCGGTGCCCTCTGCCAGCGCGAGCTCGCTGACCAGTATTTGCCGGGCCTTCGCGAGCATTCGCTTCTCACCCGCGGACAATCCGCGGTCCTTTTCGCGCCGCCAGAGGTCGCGCACCACTTCGGCCACCTTGTTCACATCGCCGGAGGCGAGTTTCTCCACGTTGGCCTTGTACCGCCGGGACCAGTTCGTCGGTTCCTCGGTGTGCGGGGCGCGCAGCACGTCGAAGACATGGTCCAGACCCTCTTGACCGACCACGTCCCGAACACCGACGATCTCGGCGTTGTCCGCAGGAACGCGCACGGTCAAGTCGCCTTGGGCGACTCGCAGGACGAGGTACTGCTTTTCCTCGCCCTTGATCACGCGGGTCTCGATTGCTTCGATGAGCGCAGCACCGTGGTGCGGGTAGACGACGGTCTCTCCGACCTTGAAAACCATGTGTCCTCTGCCCCTTTCGCTCAGCTCAGCCTAGCACGAGCGACAACCGAGCCTCGACCGCCCTACCATCGTCATCGCAGGTCAGGACGCGATCGGGGGTTGACAAACAGCCACTGGCCGTGCTTCGCCAGGTCCGCGCGGATGGCTCGATTGATCCATTGTGGACATCCGGTGGGCGGGCCGCACGCCGCCGGACGGGGGTCTGCCTCGGGTCCTGCGGGAAGGGCGATTAAGCTGCCACGCGGTCGTCCGGCTATCAGGAAGGACACTGCCACCGTGAGCCGCCCCCAGCACCACACTGCTTTCCGCGTGCGGTTGACCTCGGCCGCACTGGGCCTGGGCGCCGTCGTCGCACTCGCCGGCTGCAGCGCGGGCCAGGTGACCGAGACCGACACCCAGGTCGCCGCCGTCCCCGGCGGCAGCGGCGATGTCAACGGCATCGGCGTGCGCAACGCGACGCTGGTCTTCCCGACCGGCCAGGGCCGGTACGGCCCGGGCTCCTCGGCGCCGCTGCAGGCCGTCTTGATCAACAGCGGCGCGCAGGACGACAAGCTGGTCCAGGTCACCAGCAGCTTCGCCAATTCGGTGCAGGTCGGGCAGACGACGGAGCTGCCGTCGAACAGCTCGCTGCACGCCGACGGTGCGCCGGCGCAGAGCGGCCAGACCTCGCAGGGTGCCCAGCCTTCGCAGGGCGGCCAGCCTTCGCAGCAGCAGGCGCCCTCGCAGGGCAGCGCCACCGACGAGCGGCAGGTGTCGATCACGCTGAACGGCCTCACGCAGCAGATCACACCGGGCGTCACGGTTCCGGTGACCTTCGTGTTCGCCAAGGCCGGACCGGTCACCGTGCAGGTGCCGATCGGCGAGGACTCCAGCCCGCGCCCGGAACACGGTTCCGGCGGGGCGAGCCACCACTGACCAGCGGTTTCGCTTCGGGAGGGCCGCCAGCGGGCGGCCCTTCGGCATGTCCGGGGCCGACTCGCCGGAGCACTGCGGCCGGTGGAGTCGTCGGGCCCGGCGGATAGCCTCCCGCCGTGCCTGCCAAGAACGCCCGCGCGGCCCGCCCCGCCTACCGCTGCGCCGACTGCGGCCACGAGGTCACCAAGTGGCTCGGCCGCTGCCCCTCCTGCCACGCCTGGAACACCATCGAGGAGACCGCCGCGGCCCGGCCCGCCGCCGCGAAGGTCACCGCCGCCGCACCGGCGACCTCCGCGCGCCCGATCGCCGAAGTGGACCTGGACTCGGCCCGGCAGGTGCCGACCGGCATCGCCGAGCTGGACCGGGTGCTCGGCGGCGGGATCGTGCCTGGCGCGGTGATGCTGCTGGCCGGGGAGCCGGGAGTGGGCAAGTCGACGCTGCTGCTGGAGGTCGCGCACCGCTGGGCGGCGGCCGGTTCGGGCGGCCCTTCGCTGTACGTCACGGGTGAGGAATCGGCGGGCCAGGTGCGGTTGCGCGCGGAGCGCACCGACTCGCTGCACCCCGAGCTCTACCTCGGTTCGGAGGCCGACCTCGGAGCCGTGCTCGGGCACGTGGACGCCATCCGCCCCGGACTGCTGATCATCGACTCGGTGCAGACCGTGCAGTCGCCGGACGTGGACGGCACGCCGGGCGGGGTCACCCAGGTCCGCGCGGTCACCTCCGGCCTGGTCGCGCTGGCCAAGGAACGCGGGCTGCCGGTGGTGCTGGTCGGGCACGTGACCAAGGACGGCGCGGTGGCGGGACCGCGCGCGCTGGAACACCTGGTGGACGTGGTGCTCAACTTCGAGGGCGACCGGCATTCGTCGCTGCGGATGCTGCGCGGAATCAAGAACCGTTTTGGCCCGGCCGACGAGGTCGGCTGCTTCGAGCAGCGCGACGACGGGATCGCCGAGGTGGCCGATCCCTCCGGGTTGTTCCTGAACCGCCAGGAGGCTGCGGTCCCGGGAACCGCGGTGACGGTCATGGTCGAGGGCAAGCGCCCGCTGCTGGCGGAGGTGCAGGCGCTGGTCGCGCCGACCCAGATGCAGATCCCGCGCCGGGCGGTGAGCGGGCTGGACTCGGCGCGGGTGTCGATGGCGCTGGCGGTGCTGGAAAAGCGCGGCCGGGTCCGCACCGGCGAGAAGGAGGTGTTCGCGGCCACCGTCGGCGGCATGAAGGTCACCGAGCCCGCCGCGGACCTGGCGGTGGCGCTGGCCATCGCATCGTCGGCCATGGACGTTCCGCTGCCGCCGAACATGGTGGTGGTCGGCGAGGTCGGGCTGGCCGGGGAGATCCGCCGGGTGAACGCGGTGGGCAGGCGGCTCGCGGAGGCGCAGCGGCTGGGTTTCGACCGCGCGCTGGTGCCGCCGGATTCCGGCAGGCTCCCCTCCGGGATCAAGGCCACCGTCGTGCCCGACCTGCAAACCGCCCTCAAGTCGCTGCGCTCGAACTGAGCCTCTCCCGCACGCGCCAGCCTCAGCGGGTGAACGGACCGTTCGACCAATCTATTCGGACCAACGGTCCGTTCACCCACGATGAACGGGGTCAGGTGAGGCGGAACGGGGTTGGCTGGCTGATGAGGCCGCCCAGGCGGGCGCCGACTACGTAGTCGCCCGCGGGAGCGGTCTCGCGCTTGGCGGCGCACTGCTCGGGCGATGCTTCCGGGGTGGAGGCGACGCCGGTCCATTCGAGTTCGTTGCGGACGGATTCACCGGGGGCCAGCACCGGCATCTCGTTGCTGGATTCGGTCTGGCAGTCGTTGCTCGACCAGAAGCGCTTGCCGTCCGCAGTGGACACCACGACCTCGCGCAGCATCCGGCCGGTGTCCCGGACGCAGTCCACCGGGCCGGTGTTGGTGATGACCATGCGCAGCCCGACCGGTTCGCCTGCCGGGATCTCCGGGCGCACCGGCTCCGCGGTGATCCGCAGGTCCCGGTCGCCGCACGCCGGTGGAGCCGCGGGTGGCGCGGCGGCCTGCGGCGGCGGGGCACCCCCGTGCGTTCCGGCTTGCTGCGATGCTGCCGGGACGAGCGCTCCGGCCAGCGCGATCACGCCCCACACCGCGAGAGCGATCGCCAGCAGGACCGCACCGAACGCCACCGCTCGGCGGCGCCAGTACACCTCGGGGCGAAGCGGTCCGATGGGATCCAGCACGGTCCGACAGTAACCCGGTGATCCCGCTGAGCCGACCAATCGATGATCACCCGATCAGGCGTATTTGTACCGCCGTTCAGGCAGCAAGATCAGTCCGTTCGTGTGGTCTTGCCCCGGTACGCGGCCGGTTCCGGGGCGCCCCGGGAGCTCCGGCGCGCGCCTGGCAGGATCGGTGCCGAGATGACGACGACCGCCTGGGACCCCACCGAGCTGATCGACTGGTTCGCCGCCGAGGCCCGCCCGCTGCCGTGGCGCGCGCCCGGCACGACCGGCTGGGGCGTGCTGGTCAGCGAAACCATGCTGCAGCAGACGCCGGTGAACCGCGTGCTGCCGATCTGGCAGGAGTGGATGGCGCGCTGGCCGCGCCCGTCCGACCTGGCCGCGGCCCCGCAGGCCGAAGTGCTGCGGGCCTGGGGCAAGCTCGGCTACCCGCGCCGCGCGCTGCGCCTGCACCAGGCCGCCGGGGCGATCGCCGCCGACCACGACGACCTCGTTCCGTCCGATGTGGACACCCTGTTGGCGCTGCCGGGGATCGGGACCTACACCGCCCGCGCGGTCGCCGCGTTCGCCTACGGCAAGCGGGCTCCCGTGGTGGACACGAACGTCCGCAGGGTCGTGGCACGGGCCGTGCACGGCGCGGGCGATGCCGGGCCGCCGTCGCCGAAGCGCGACCTCGCCGATGTCGAGGTGCTGCTGCCCGGCGACGACGCGAGCGCGGCGAGCCTGTCGGCGGCGTTGATGGAACTCGGGCAGGTGGTGTGCACGGTCCGCTCCCCCGCCTGCGAGCGCTGCCCGATCGCGCACGACTGCGCGTGGCAGCACGCCGGGCGCCCGGCCTACGCGGGACCGCCGAAGAAGGTGCAGCGCTTCGCGGGAACCGACCGGCAGGTGCGCGGCAAACTGCTGGACGTGCTGCGCGGCGCGGAAGGTCCGGTGCGGCGGGAACAGCTCGACGCGGTCTGGTCGGACGCCGGTCAGCGGGACCGTTGCCTGGATTCGCTGCTGGTGGACGGGCTCATGGAGCAGACCGAGGACGGGAGGTTCGCATTGCCCGGGGAGCACGGGGCCTAGGCAACGCTTGCCGCGGACGTCTTCCTCCGCGAGCCGGAAGAGCACTGGCCCGCAGCAGCACCGACCCAAGCACCAACGGAGCGCCGAGCGATCCGGCCGATTGGAAATCGAGGGAGCTGGACCGATGGCGCAGGAACTGACCGTCTTCTTCGACGACTCCACCGACGGCGAGCTGCGCGCGCTGCGCGACCGGCTCACCGCGGCCGGAGTTCCGGTCACCGCGGGACGTCCCGGCGTGACGCTGGCCGCCGCGGGCAACATCCCGGCGGCGACGCGCAAAGCGCTGCGCGCGGAGCTGCGCGTGCTGTCCATTCCGGACCTGTGGTTCTACACGCTGGGCACTTTCCCCGGCGAGGACGCGGTTCTGCTGCTGACGGCGGTGGTGGACACCGAGCTGCTGGCGGTGCATTCGGCCGTGCACGACGTGCTGGCGGGAAAGGTCGCGCACCCGTCGGCGTACTACTTCCCCGGCGCCTGGATCCCGCACTGCCCGCTGACTCCGGCATTGGACCGCGAGCAGCTGGCGGCCGGGTTCGCCGCGCTGCAACCCGCGGGCTCGATCCGCGGCTCGGTCTCCGAGATCGCGATCAAGGACGCGAACGGGGCCGAAACGCTCGCCTGACGCGCTCGGTCGGGTGATCTCCGCACCGCTCCGACCGGCACCGCGAAACAGCTCCCGCAAGCCTGCGACCTGCGATCCCGAGCTCTCCACAGTGGACTACTCCGGGTGCCCGCCCGAGTTGCCCACGCCCACCTGCAGGCCCACTTTGGATCGGCATCCTGCCACGCGGCGTGAGGAGCGACATGGATGTCGAAGGCGTGAGCATCGTCGCCCGCGGGATCACCGCAACCGGCCCGGAAGGCATCGTCTTCGAGAACGTCGACGCGCGGATCTACCCGGGCGAACTGGCGGTGGTCGTCGGTGAGGGCGGCACCGGCCGCACCTCGCTGCTGCTGGCGCTGTCCGGCAGGCTGCGGGTGCTCGCCGGGCGGATCGAGTTCGACGAAGCACCCCGCCGCGCGCGGCACGTGCGGCGGAGCGTGGTGCCCGCCCGGCTGCGGCCCGGTTTCGAGCTGGAAGGCCGGCTGCGGGTCGCCGAGACCATCCGGGAGCGCAGGCTCACCACCCGCGTTTCCGCCCGGGCCGTGGAGGAAGCGCTGGCCCTGGTAGGCGCCGACGTGGACCGGGACGCGCTGATCGACGAGCTCTACCCGGACGACAAGCTGCTGCTGGCCATCGCGCTGGCCGCAGCCGGTGAGCCGCCGGGGATGCTGGTCGACGACGTCGACCTCGGACTGCTGCCGTCCGGGCGCAGCCGGGTGTGGTCGGCGTTGCGCACGCTCGCCGACACCGGCATGACCGTGCTGGCCAGCGCCACCGAACACCCTTCGGAAGCCGACGTGCAGATCAAGCTGCCGTACAACATCGTCGACTTCGGCGACGACACCACCGGGCTCCCGCTGTTCAGCACGCCCTTGGCCCGCGAGGACACCCGATGAAGGCGCTGTACCTGGCTTGGCTGGAACTGCGCCGGTTCCGCGGGCCGTGGCGCCGGTTCGCGCCCGCGGTGCTGATCCTGATCCCGCTGCTGTACGGGGCGGTGTTCCTGTGGTCGAACTGGGACCCCTACGGGCGGATGTCGGCGGTGCCGGTCGCGGTGGTCAACTCCGACCGCCCGGCCGACCGCAACGGGGAGCGGGTCAACGCCGGTGAGCAGTTCGTGCAGCAGCTGCGCACGACGGACACGTTCCAGTGGAACTTCGTCGACGCGCAGGAAGCGCGCGCCGGGCTCGAGGACGGGCGCTACTACTTCACCATCCAGGTGCCGGAGGACTTCAGCAGCCGGCTGGCGAGTTCCACCCGCAGCGCGCCGCAACGCCCGGCGCTGATGCTGACCAGGAACGACGCCAACGGGCACCTGGCAGGGATCATGGCCGACACGATGCGCGGCGAGCTGCAGAACCAGATCAACGCCGCCGCCTACTCGGCCTACGCGCGGGCGCTGTACGGCGACCTCGGCGAGGTGCGCGGCAAGCTCACCTCCGCGGCCGAGGGCTCCGAGCAGCTGGTGCAGGGCACCCAGCTGAGCAGGCAGAGCACCGGGGCGCTGGCGCGCGGGCTCGGCGGAGTGCAGGACGGGACCGGCCGCGTCTCCGGCGGCTCGCAGGACATCTCGGACGCCACCGCGCAGCTGGACCAGCGGTTGTCCTCGATCAACGACTTCTCCTCCCAGCGGCTGCCCGCCACCGCGGACGCGCTGGTCGACGCGGGCGGACGAGCGGTCAGCGACCTCAACGGCGTCGCTTCCGGCACCGCGGCGGCGAACGGTCAGGCGGCCCGGAGCGCGGGCGCCTTGCAGCGACTCGCGAACCGGCACCCGGAGCTGTCCGCGGACCCGGCGTACCGATCCGCGCTGGGCGACGCCCGCCAGGTAGCCGCGACCACCGCGGCCATCGACGGCGCCGCGCAGGACGCGCGAACATCCGCCGCGGATGCGCACGACCGGGCATTGGCGCTGCGCGACGACATGGTGCCGTTGCAGGAGGAGATCAAGGACGTCAACGAGCCCGCCGAGCGGCTGCGGGTGGCGTCCGCCGAACTCAGCGCCGCCTCCTCCGGGCTCACGCAGGGGATCAACGCGCTGGTCGCGAACATCGGCGTCGCCGAGACCAGCGCGGGGCAGCTCAACGACGGGGCGCGCAAGCTCGCGGACAACGTGCGCGGCGGCCTGGACCGGATGCCGCCCGCCGGGCCGACCGAGGTCGCGAAGGCGTCCTCGGAGCTGGGCACCCCCTCGGTGGTGCGGGCGACGACGCTGAACTCGGCCGACACCTACGGACGAGGGATGGCTCCGCTGCTGTTCGGCATCGCGTTGTGGAGCTTCGGGCTGTTCGCTTACCTGCTGTTCAAGCCGCTGAACCCGCGGGCGCTGGGCGGGCGCACCAACCCGTTCTCGATCGCCATCGGCGGCTGGCTGCCCGCGGCAGCGCTCGGTGTGATCGGCGGGCTGGTGCTGATGGGCGCGCTCGATCTGGCGCTGGGGCTGGCACCGGTGGACCCGGTGGGCACGGTCGGGTTGATCACCTTGGGCGCGGGCGCGTTCGTGGCGATCGATCACTTCCTGCGCGCGGCTTTCGGGGCGACCGGCGGCCTGGTGTCGGCGGCGCTGCTGGTGCTGCAAATAGCGGGCTCCGGCGGGCTGTACCCGCTGGAGGTCTCGCCGGAGCCGTTCCAGGCGGTGCACGCCCTGCTGCCGATGACCTACCTCGTGGACGGGCTGCGGGTGACGATCAGCGGCGGCGAGGTGACGCACCTGGTGCACGACGCGGTCGTGCTGGGCAGCGTGCTGCTCGGCTTCCTGCTGCTGACCTCGCTGGTGGTGGTGCGGCACCGGATGTGGACGGTCGCGCGGCTGCACCCGCAGTTCGAGGTGTAGCGCTCGTCAGCGGCCCGCGCGCATCAGTAGCCTGGGCACATGGCGGTTGTGAAGATCAATGCGATCGAGGTCCCGGAAGGCCAGGGGCCCGAGTTGGAGAAGCGGTTCGCCAGCAGGCACGGGTCGGTCGAGGACGCCCCGGGCTTCCTCGGTTTCGAGCTGCTGCGCCCGGTCAACGGCGAGTCGCGGTACTTCGTCTACACCAAGTGGGAGACCGAAGAGGACTTCCAGAACTGGGCGCAGGGACCGGCGAAGGCCGCGCACGCGAACGCGAACGAGAACCCGGTCGCCACCGGCGCGAGCCTGCTGGAGTTCGAGATCGTCCAGCAGACGCAGAAGTGAGCCCGGCCGCGGAAACGGCCCCGGCCGCCGCGCCGCCCGTCCGCCGGGCGCGCGGCCGCTCGGGCACGCGGGCATGAGCGACGATGCGCTGTCCGCGGCCGCGGAGCTGATCCGCGACGCCGAAGCGCTGCTGGTGTGCGCGGGCGCGGGGATCGGGGTGGACTCCGGCCTCCCCGACTTCCGCGGCGACACCGGTTTCTGGCGGGCCTATCCGCCGTACGAGCGGCTGGGCCTGAGCTTCGCCGAGGTCGCCGATCCGGTCCACTTCGCCGAAGATCCCGAGCTGGCGTGGGGCTTCTACGGCCACCGGCTGGCGATGTACCGGCGCACCACGCCGCACGAGGGTTTCCGGATCCTGCGCCGCTGGGGTGCGTCGATGCCGTCCGGCTCCGGCGTGTTCACGTCCAACGTGGACGGACATTTCCAAGCGGCCGGGTTCGAGCAGGTCGCCGAATGCCACGGCAGCATCCACCACCTGCAGTGCCTGGAACCCTGCACGGACGACGTGTGGTCCGCCGACGACGTCTCCGTCGAGGTCGACACCGCGACCATGCGGGCGGTTCCGCCGCTGCCCGCCTGCCGCAACTGCGGCGGCACCGCGCGGCCGAACATCCTGATGTTCGGGGATTTCAGCTGGATCCCGGAGCACGCGCAGCCAGCGCTGGACTCGTTGCAGGCGTGGCGGCGGTCGTTGCGCTCGGCCCGCCTGGCCGTGGTCGAGCTGGGCGCGGGAACCGCGGTGCCGACGGTGCGGCGGCACGCCGAGCTGGCCAGCGCCGGGTCCGGCGCACTCATCCGGATCAACCCGCGCGAGCCGGAGGTCCGGCACGGGCGGGGCATCTCGCTTCCCGCGGGCGCGCTGGAGGCGCTCGGGGCGATCGACGAGCGGCTCTGACTCAGCTCGGGACCACCAGGTGCGCGAACACCGCGCGGTGATCGCTGCCCGGCACGTCCAGCACCGAGTACGCCTGCGCAACCACGCCCGCGCTGGTCAGCACGTGATCGATGGTCACCCGCGGCACCCAGCCGCTGCCCCAGGTCGGGGTGAACCCGCCGCCGGTGACCTCGGCCGCGTCCGAATAGCCGCGCCCGAGCATCGTGCGCAGCGGCGTGTGGTCCAGCGTCCCGTTGAAGTCACCCGCGAGAACCCGGGCCGGGCCGCCCTCCGCGGGCGGTCCGGGCAGCGCGGTGATCTCGCGCAGCCATGATCCGGCGGTGTCCGCGCCCATCGGGTACAGCGGGTGCACCCCGACGAACTCGACGTCCCGCCCGCCGGGCAGGTCGATGCGCGCGGAGGGCTGCGCCAGCGAGGTCGGCGGCACCAGCGACAACTCGCGCATCGGGAAGCGGGAGGCGATCCCGGTCCCGTCCGCGCCGGGACGGGCGTGCACGACGCGGTGCGGCAGCAGCTCGCGCAGGCCCGCGCGGTCCAGCGCGGCGACTGCCTCCGGCGTGACCTCCTGCAGGCTCAGCACGTCGACCCGGCGGCTGCGCACCAACTCGACCACCCGCTCCGGCTGCGCTTGGCCGAAGTACAGGTTGACCGACAGCACCCGCAGCGGCGTGCCCTGCACGGGAGTCGGCGAGTCCGGGATTCCGCGGGGTAGCACCAGCACCGCCAGCAGCACCGTCAGCAGCGCGGCGACCAGCGTGCTGATCCACCGCCGCAACGCCAGCCCGAGCACGACCAGCACCACGCCGACCGGAAGTGCGTACTGCAGGATCGCGACCAGTGCGATCGTGTACCGGTTCTGCGTGTCGAAACCGAGCAGCACCGGCGCCGTCCACGCCAGCAGGCCGAGCACGGCGAGCGCGACCAGCGCGGTCACGGTGCCGCTCTTGCGCTTGCGGGGAGGTGGTTCGATCTCCTGCGGTTCGGCCACGGCCAGATCCATGCACTCCCCCCGACACCCGTTCCCGCACCGGCTGCCAGCGACCTGTGCGCCGACTGTCAGCCGTGCCCCCGATGATGGCGAGGATAGCGAAACGAGGAGGGGGAATGTCCCACGCGATCCAGGCCGAAGGTCTGGTGAAACGGTTCGGCGGCACCACGGCGCTGGACGGAATCGACCTGGCCGCGCCCACCGGCTCGATCCTCGGCGTGCTCGGACCGAACGGCGCGGGCAAGACCACCGCCGTGCGGATCCTGGCCACGCTGCTGCGGCCGGACGCGGGCGAAGCGCGCATCGCAGGGCACGACCTGCGCCGCGAAGCGGTGGCGGTGCGCAGCAAGATCGGGCTCACCGGGCAGTACGCCTCGGTGGACGAGGAACTGACCGGCACCGAGAACCTGGTGCTGATCGGCAGGTTGCTCGAGCTGCCCCGCCGCGAGGCGCGCGCCCGCTCCGCCGAGCTGCTGGAGCGCTTCGGCCTGTCCGACGCGGCGCACCGGTCGCTGAAGACCTACTCCGGCGGGATGCGCAGGCGGCTCGACCTGGCCGCCAGCCTGGTCGGCAGGCCCGAACTGCTCTACCTCGACGAACCCACCACCGGGCTGGACCCGCGCAGCCGCAACCAGGTGTGGGACATGGTCCGCACGCTCACCGAAGAAGGCGTCACCGTGCTGCTGACCACCCAATACCTGGAGGAGGCCGACCACCTCGCGGACCGCATCAGCGTGATCGACCACGGTCGGGTCGTCGCCGAGGGCCGCGCCGACGAGCTCAAGCGCCGCACCGGCAGCCAGACCCTGCTGGTGCGGCCGAGCGATCCCGCCGACGCCGCCGAGGTGCGGCGGATCGTCGCCGAACTCACCGCGGCCCAGCCCGCGACCGCCGACGAAGGCGCCTTGATCACCGCGCCGGTGGACGATCCCGTGCTGCTGTCCGCCCTGGTGCGCAGGCTCGACGACGCCGGGATCACCGCCGACGAGCTGGCGTTGCGGCTGCCCAGCCTGGACGAGGTTTTCCTGGCGCTGACCGGCAAACCGGCCGAGGAACCCGGCAGCGCCGAGACCGGACAGGAGGACGTGGCATGACCACCACCGTCGAACGTTCCGCCGACACCGCGGCGCAGCCGGTGGCGCACGGTCGCATCGGTCCGCTGCGGGCGGCCCGGCACGGCCTGGTGCTGGCCGGACGCAGCGTCCTGAAGATCCGCAAGACTCCGGCGGCGCTGCTGGACGTGACCTTGCAGCCGGTCCTGTTCCTGGTCATGTTCGTCTACCTGCTCGGCGGCGCGATCGCCGCGGACACCGGCGCGTACCTGCAGATCACGCTGCCCGGCGTGATGGCGATGAACATGGTCTTCGGCAGCCTCGGCACCGGCATGCAGCTCAACACCGACATCAACAAGGGCGTGTTCGACCGGTTCCGCAGCCTGCCGATCGCCCGCTCGGCGCCGCTGGTCGGAGCCGTGCTCGGCGACATCGTCCGCTACATGGTGTCGCTGGCGGTGCTGCTGGTGGTGGCGACGCTGATGGGCTTCCGCATCCAGACCGGGCCGGTGCAGCTGGCGGCCGCGATCGTGGTGGTGCTGGCGTTCGCGCTGGCGATGTGCTGGATCACGGTGTTCATCGGGATGCTGGTGCGCAGCGAGCAGGCGGTGCCCGGGGTGGCGATGTCGGTCATGTTCCCGCTGACCATGGGCAGCAACGTGTTCGCGCCGACCGACACGATGCCCGGGTGGCTGCAGGCGTGGGTGAAGGTCAACCCGGTCACGCAGCTCGCGGACACCGCGCGCGGGCTGATGATCGGCGGGCCGGTGGCCGGTCCGCTGACCGCGACGGTGATCTGGATGGCGGTGATCGTGGCGGTGTTCTTCCCGCTCGCGATGTGGGCGTACAGCAGGCGGGTGTGAGCGGGTTGCGCCGGAGCACGCCGCCGGGTCGGGTCGGCACCGGATCGAGCCGTTCAGACCGGTGCCGCTCAGATCGGCGTCGATCGGGCCGGTGCCGATCAGGCCGGTGCGGATCAGGCCAGGTCCGATCAGAACAGGGCCGATCAGAACAGGGCTGACCAGGCCGGGTCAGGCCAGCGTCGCGCGCAGCTCGTCGAAAGCCTCTTCGCGGCTGAGCGCGGCGCCGGCGTCGAACGCCTTGCGCCGGGTCTCCGGGTCCGGGTGCGCGGCGAGCTCCGCGAGCACGCCGCGCACGTCCGGATCGCCCTCGTCCGGCACGCCGCGCAGCCGCACCGCCAGCCCGAGCATCCGCTCGGCACCCAGCGGATCACCGATGCGCAGCCGCCAGCGCGCCGCGATCTCGGCGATCGCGGCCACCGCGGGCATCTCCCGCACGCCCATGCCGCTGTCCAGCGCCAAGACCAGCCGTTCCCGCGCCGCCTCGTGCTCGTTCTCGTCGAGCAGCACCGGTGCGGCGGCCATTGCCGTCACCACCTGCGCGGGACCGGTGCGCGACATGTCCGAAGCCGCTTCTTCCGCCTCGGCCAGGTGCCGGTGCGCCTGCGCCCCCTGCTTTCCGTCGGCCGAGTGCAGGCGGAACGGCCCCAGCATCGCCACGCGCACCCTTCCAGCTTCGCAGCGGGCTTGAGCCGGGTGCGCGGGATTTTTCAGCGCCCTGTGGATTGATCACGTAGTTGTCCACAAGAGGGGTCCACAGGAAGGCTTGTTATCCACAGCTCTGTGGATCAATGCGCCGAGTCGGGCGCGATTAGGATCACACGGCGAAGCGCCCGAGCGCGCTGGAATCATGGAATAACGGACATTCGCCCCTACCCGGTCGATCTCCGGATGATCCGCGGACCTGGCCGCGCCCGCCCCCACGGGACGCCGCGACCGGGCGAAGCCGCACCGACCAGCACAGCCCCTCTGCTGCCGACGCCACCGGAGTTCCCGATGCACTCGACCGCACTGGCCGCCGCGCCCGCCGAGCCGACCGGGTTCACCGCCTGGGTCATCGGCGTGATGGAAACTCTCGGCGGCCCCGGCGCCGGCCTGATCATCGCGATCGAGAACCTGTTCCCGCCGATCCCCAGCGAACTCATCCTGCCGCTGGCCGGGTTCACCGCCAGCCAGGGCAACATGAACATCTTCGCGGCGGTGCTGTGGACGACGGCCGGATCGCTGCTCGGCGCGCTCGCGCTGTACTGGCTCGGCCACGCGCTCGGCAGGGAGCGGATGCACCGGATCGCGGCGAAGATGCCGCTGGTCAAGCTCTCCGACGTGGACCGCACCGAGGCGTGGTTCGGCAAGCACGGCGTGAAGGCGGTGTTCTTCGGCCGGATGATCCCGCTGTTCCGCAGCTTCATCTCGCTGCCCGCAGGGGTGGAGAAGATGCCGCTGCCCACGTTCGTGCTGTTCACCAGCCTCGGCAGCCTGATCTGGAACACCGTGTTCGTGGTGGCGGGCTACCTGCTCGGGCAGAACTGGTACCTCGTCGAGCAGTACGCGGGCATCCTCTCCAAGGTCGTCCTGGCCGTGGTCGCACTGGCCATCGCCTACTTCGTGATCTCCCGCGTCCGGCAAACCCGCCGCGAGCGCGACGAGGCGGACGATGCGGATGCCCCCACCGACCAGTTCCCCCGCGTCACCCACCCCGAAAGCCCCACCGAACGCCTCCCCCGCATCCGCTGACGCCCCGTTTTCCCGGAGTGAACGACCTGTTCGCCCCATCCAGCAGGGCCAGCGGTCCGTTCGCTCCCCGTCGGTGGTCGAAAACCGCGAACGCGAAGCGGACCCCGCACCGCGGAAGATGCGAGGGCCGGAATCTCAGTAGAACCGGGGTCGGTGCTGCTCAGTGCTGTGCCCGCCCCGCCACCTCGCCGAGGGAACGCGCCCACGAAGCGTGCTCCACACGCACCTGGCCGCCCGCAGGGTCCTTCGAGTCGCGCACCGACACACCGCGCTCGGTTAACCGCACCTCGACACAAGCGTCGCTGTTCGCCGCGCTCCGACTGCTCTTGAACCAGCCGGTGTCGTGGTTGATCATTGCACGCCCGCCACCCGCCGGGCCGCGGGTCAGGGTCGGTCGTCCGCAATCTCACCCAGGAACCGGCGCCAAGCCGCATGGCTCACACCCAGATGCCCACCCGCAGGCTCCTTCGAATCCCGCACGAACACACCGCGGTGGGTCAACCTGACCTCAACGCACATGTTGCTGGTTCCGGAGCTCCGGGTGCTCTTTAACCAGCCCGTGTCGTAACCCATCACTGCACGCCCCTCAACTTCGCGGATAGGAGCTCGCCCGACGCCTCGGGAGACGACGCCAGTTCACGAAGTCGTTCCATCGCCCGGAACATCGGCGTCGTGTCCTGCTCATGATCGTAGTAGGTGGCGGGCGCGTGACTACCTTTGAAAGCGATTCTCGGCGCCGACGCACCGAAGTCCAGGGTGATCAGCCCTTCACCCAGCACCGGATTGTCCGGAACACTACGCGGGATGATCTGGACCGTGACGTCGTCACGATCAGCGAGCCGTAGCAAGTGCTCAAGTTGGCCGCCCAGCACGGACGGGCTGCCGACGACCTGGTCAAGCGCCGTTTCGGTCAGCACCAACGTGATGTCCTTCGGCTCCGACGCCTCCAGCACACGGCGCTGCTGCTCGAGCCGGAAGTCCAACCTCCGCCGGATCTCCTCTTCCGAGGAGGGCCACCAGACTCCGTCGCACGCAGCGAACACCGCTCGCGCGTATTCAGCGGATTGCGCGAGGCCGGGCACGATTCCGGTGTCGTAGAAACCGATCGCCGTGGCATCGGCCTGCAGGTCGGCGAGCCGCTCGAACGAGCGCTGGCACAACTGGTCAACGCGGCGCGCCGGACCGTCGACGACGCCCGTAGCTGAACGAGCAACACAGCCGCGGAGTGACCGCACGGCACCCTCAACGGCGAAGCACGGAGCGAACGCGAAGCGGCCCCCGCACCCAGAGAAGGGTGCGGGGGCCGCGTTCGTCAGCGGAGCTCGTCAGGTCACTCCGACTCGCGGTTCTCGCCGGACTCCTCCGACGAGCCCGACGGGCCGGTCGAGGAGGCCAGGTCCACCGGCGGGGAGTCCGGGACCAGGCCCGGCTTCGTCTCGCCGCGGAAGGTGAACTGCGCCTGGTCGTCGGAGCCTTCGCCGTCCCAGCCCTCGACGTCCACGATCACGATCTGCCCGGCCTCGACCTCGCCGAACAGGATCTTCTCGGACAGCCGGTCCTCCACCTCGCGCTGGATCGTGCGGCGCAGCGGCCGCGCACCCAACACCGGGTCGAACCCGCGCTTGGCCAGCAGCTTCTTCGCGGTCGAGGTCAGCTCCAAGGACATGTCCTTGCCCTTGAGCGCCTTCTCCACCCGGCCGGTGAGCAGGTCCACCATCTGCACGATCTCGTTCTCGGTCAGCTGGTGGAACACGATCACGTCGTCGATGCGGTTCAGGAACTCCGGCCGGAAGTGCTTCTTCATCTCCTCGTTGACCTTGGACTTCATCCGCTCGTAGTTGGACTCCGCCGAGTTCCCCGCGGAGAAGCCCAGGCCCACGGCCTTGGAGATGTCGCCCGTGCCCAAGTTCGAGGTGAAGATCAGCACGGTGTTCTTGAAGTCCACCGTGCGGCCCTGACCGTCGGTCAGGCGGCCGTCCTCCAACACCTGCAGCAGCGTGTTGTAGATCTCCTGGTGCGCCTTCTCGATCTCGTCGAACAGCACCACCGAGAACGGCTTGCGCCGCACCTTCTCGGTCAGCTGCCCGCCTTCCTCGTAACCGACGTAGCCCGGAGGGGCGCCGAACAGCCGGGAGGCCGTGTAGCGGTCGTGGAACTCGCCCATGTCGATCTGCACGAGCGCGTCGTCGTCGCCGAACAGGAACTCCGCCAGCGCCTTGGACAGCTCGGTCTTACCCACACCGGACGGGCCGGCGAAGATGAACGAACCGGACGGGCGCTTGGGGTCCTTCAGCCCGGCACGAGTGCGGCGGATCGCCTGCGACACGGCCTTGACCGCGTCCTCCTGGCCGATGATCCGCTTGTGCAGCTCGTCCTCCATGCGGAGCAGCCGCGTGGTCTCCTCCTCGGTGAGCTTGAACACCGGGATGCCGGTCCAGTTCGCCAGCACCTCGGCGATCTGCTCGTCGTCGACCTCCGCGACGACGTCCAGGTCACCGGCCTTCCACTGCTTCTCCCGCTCCTCCTTCTGGCCGAGGAGCTGCTTCTCCTCGTCCCGCAGGCGGGCGGCCCGCTCGAAGTCCTGCGCGTCGATCGCGGACTCCTTGTCGCGGCGCACGTCGGCGATCTTCTCGTCGAACTCGCGCAGGTCCGGCGGCGCGGTCATGCGCCGGATGCGCATCCGGGCGCCCGCCTCGTCGATCAGGTCGATCGCCTTGTCCGGCAGGTAGCGGTCGTTGATGTAGCGGTCCGCCAGGCTGGCCGCCGAGGCCAGCGCGCCGTCGGTGATGGACACCCGGTGGTGCGCCTCGTAGCGGTCGCGGAGGCCCTTGAGGATCTCCACGGTGTGCTCCAGCGAGGGCTCGCCCACCTGGATCGGCTGGAAGCGGCGCTCCAGCGCCGGGTCCTTCTCGACGTACTTGCGGTACTCCTCGAGCGTGGTGGCGCCGATCGTCTGCAGCTCGCCGCGGGCCAGCATCGGCTTGAGGATGCTCGCGGCGTCTATGGCGCCTTCTGCCGCTCCGGCGCCGACGAGGGTGTGGATCTCGTCGATGAACAGGATGATGTCGCCGCGGGTCTTGATCTCCTTGAGCACCTTCTTCAGGCGCTCCTCGAAGTCACCGCGGTAGCGGGAGCCGGCGACCAGCGAACCCAGGTCGAGGGTGTAGAGCTGCTTCTCCTTGAGCGTCTCGGGCACCTCGCCCTTGACGACCTTCTGCGCCAGGCCCTCGACGACGGCGGTCTTGCCGACACCGGCCTCGCCGATCATCACCGGGTTGTTCTTGGTGCGGCGCGAGAGCACCTGCATGATGCGCTCGATCTCCTTGTCCCGGCCGATCACCGGGTCGAGCTTCGACTCGCGCGCGCTCTGCGTGAGGTTGCGGCCGAACTGGTCGAGCACCAGCGACGAGGACGGCGTGCCCTCCCCGCGGCCACCGGCCTCGGCCGGTTCCTTGCCCTGGTAGCCGGACAGCAGCTGCAGCACCTGCTGGCGCACCCGGTTCAGGTCCGCGCCAAGCTTGACCAGCACCTGCGCGGCGACGCCCTCGCCTTCGCGGATCAGCCCGAGCAGGATGTGCTCGGTGCCGATGTAGTTGTGGCCGAGCTGCAGCGCCTCGCGCAGCGACAGCTCCAGCACCTTCTTCGCCCGTGGGGTGAACGGGATGTGACCGCTCGGGGCCTGCTGGCCCTGGCCGATGATCTCCTCGACCTGCTGGCGCACGCCTTCCAGGGCGATGCCCAGCGACTCCAGCGCCTTGGCGGCGACACCCTCACCCTCGTGGATCAAGCCCAGGAGAATGTGCTCGGTGCCGATGTAGTTGTGGTTGAGCATCCGGGCCTCTTCTTGGGCCAGGACGACCACCCGCCTCGCGCGGTCGGTGAACCTCTCGAACATTCGCACTCCCTGACTGCTGCGCCGGCGGTGTTGTACCGGGACACGGCTCCTGCCTCGCCGATGCCCACGATGGGTTCAGCACGCTGGGGTCCACTGTAGTAGCCCCACCCCGCCACGGTCCGCGCCCGCTGGCAGCCCGCTGTTCACTTTCGTCCTCTACCGTGCGGTTCAACGAGCCGCTGTGCTGCGACATTCCGCCGGGGCAGGGCAATGGGGGCGGTGTCCGCTCACCGCGAACACGGCCGCTTTCCGCAGGTCGATTGCACTCGTTCGGGTGTCACCGACCGGTCTCGTTCGGCACGCTGGGCGTTTGCCGGCCGCCTACGGGCACCACCATCGGAGTACCCGCGACCGGGTCCGGAATCACCTTGGCGTTCAACCCGAAGACATCCGCCAGCAATTCCTCGGTGAGCACCTCGCCCGGCGCCCCCTCGGCCACGATCGCCCCGTCGCGCATCGCGACCAGCCGGTCCGCGTAGCGGGCGGCCAGGTTCAGGTCGTGCAGCACCATGACCACGGTCCGCCCGCTGTCGTCGTGCAGCCTGCCGATCAGGTCCAGCACCTCCACCTGATGCGAGAGGTCCAGGTACGTCGTGGGCTCGTCGAGCAGCAGCAGATCGGTGCCCTGCGCCAGCGCCATGGACAGCCAGGCGCGCTGCCGCTGGCCGCCGGAGAGCTCGTCGACCGCGCGCTCCGCCAGGTCGCCGATGCCGGTCAACGCCAGCGACTCGGCCACCGCCCGCTCGTCGTCCGAGGACCACTGCCGGTACCAGGACTGGTGCGGGTGCCTGCCGCGCGCGACCAGATCGGCCACCGTCAGCCCCTCCGGCGCCTGCGGCGACTGCGGCAGCAGGCCGAGCACGCGGGCGACCTCCTTGGTCGGCATCTTGTGGATCTGCTTGCCGTCCAGCAGCACCTGCCCGCTCTTCGGCGGCAGCAGCCGCGCCAGCGCGCGCAGCAGGGTCGACTTGCCGCAGCCGTTCGGCCCGATCACGGCCGAGATCGTGCCGTCCGGCACGTCGATGTCGAGGCCGTCCACGACGACCCGTTCGCCGTAGGCCAGCCGCAGCCCGCGGCCGCGCAACCGCTGGTCGGCTGCGGAGCCGGTGAGCGGCTGGGTGGGTGTGGACACGGGTGAGGTCATGCGTGGTCCTCCCGGTACCGACGGACGAGCAGGTAGATCAGGTATGGGGCGCCCAGGATCGCGGTCACGATGCCGACCGGGAGTTCCATGGCGCCGAAGGCGGTCCGGGACAGCAGGTCGGCCACGACCACCAGCACCGCGCCGAACACCAGCGATGCGACCAGGGGTGGTCGTGCCGCCCGCGCCATCCGCATCGCGATCTGCGGCGCTGCGAGCGCCACGAACTGCACCGGTCCCGCGGCTGCGGTCGCGACCGAGGCCAGCACGACCGAAGCCAGCAGCAGCGCGCCCCGCGCCAGGTCGGTCCGCACGCCCAGCCCGCGGACGGTGTCGTCGTCGAACTGCAACGCCCCGAGCACGTGCGCGCCGAGCAGCGCCAGCGGCAGCAGCACCGCCAGCGCGATCGCCGTCGGCACCACGTGCTCCCAGCCGCGCGCGTTGAGGCTGCCGGTCAGCCACACCATCGCGCGCCCCGCGTCGTTGACGTCGCCGACGGTCAGCAGCCAGTACGTGGCGTTCCCGGCCAGCGCGGAGACGCCCACGCCGACCAGCACGATCCGGTAGGAGTCGACGCCCTGGCGATAGGCCAGCAGGTAGATCGCCAGCCCGGCGAGCAGTCCGCCGATCAGCGCGACCACCGGCAGGCCGATCGCCGAAGCCGCGCCGAGCCCGCTGCCGAGCACGATCATCGTGGTCGCCGCCAGCCCCGCGCCCGAGGTGATGCCCAGCATGTCCGGACTGGCCAGCGGGTTGCGCGCGACCGCCTGGGTGATCGCACCCGCCAGCCCGAGCGCTGCGCCGACCAGCAGGCCGGTCAGCGCCCGCGGCATCCGCAGCGTGAACACGATGAGCTGATCCGCGCGGTCACCGCCGCCGAACAACGTCGCCAGCACCTGACCCGGGCTGATCGGGTACGTCCCGATGGCGACGTCGAGCACCAGCCCGGCGAGCAGCACCACGAGCCCGCCGAACAGCACCAGCAGCGGCCGGGCGCGCAGCACTCCGGACAGCGGACCGACCCGCACCGGCGAGCGGCCGGGTACCCGCTTGGGGCTCTCGAGTAGCTGAGTCACAGCCGCACCAGCCTCCTGCGCCGCACCAGCGCGATGAAGAACGGGGCGCCGACCATCGCGAGCATCACTCCGACCTGCACCTCGGCGGGCCGCGCGACCAGCCGGCCCACCACGTCCGCGAGCAGCACCAGGGAAGCGCCCAGCAACGCGGAGAACGGCAGCAGCCAGCGGTGATCGGAACCGGTGAAGAACCGCGCGATGTGCGGCACGACGAGCCCGACGAAGCTGATCGGCCCGCACACCGCCGCCGCACCGCCGACCAGCACTGCGATCGCGAGCAGCCCGAGCCGGCGGGTCCACTCGACGCGGTGGCCCAGCCCGCGGGCCACGTCGTCGCCCAGCGACAGCGCGTTGAGCCCGGAAGCGTTCGCCAACGCCAGCACCATCCCGGCCACCAGGAACGGCGCCACCTGCCAGAGCACGCCGGGGTCGGTGATCGCGATCGAGCCGACCTTCCAGAACCGGTAGGTGTCCAGGCTCTCCTGATCGGTCAGCACCAGCGCCGAGGTCAACGCCTGCAGCAGCGCGCTGATCGCCATGCCCGCCAGCGCGAGCGTCACGGGTGTCGACCCGCCGCGGCCCATCGAGCCGATGGCGAACACGGCGATCGCACCGAGCAGCGCGCCGACGAACGCGAACCAGATGTAGCCGTAGAGGCTGCTGATGCCGAACGAGTACACCGCGAGCACCACCGCGAGCGCGGCGCCCTGGGTGATGCCGAGGATGCCTGGGTCGGCGATCGGATTGCGGGTGTGGCCCTGCATCAACGCGCCGGCCAGGCCGAGCGCGGCACCGGCCAGCACGCCGACCAGCGTCCGGGGCAGCCGGAGCTGCTGCACGATCAGATCGTTCTCCGCGCCCGCGGGCGCGATCAGCGCCTGCCACACGTCGCCGAGCGGGATGGACTTCGCCCCGGCCGCGACGCTGAGCAGGCAGCTCACCACGAGCACGCCGAGCAGCACCGCCAACCCGAGCAGCCGCCTCCTGCGCCGGGAACCGAGCCGCGCGGCCGCGGGTGCGGACCCCGGCTCGGCGGAGCCGCCTGCCGAGTTGTCCGGGCCGTCGGGTGGGCCGTCGGCGGTGCCCGCGGCGGTCGCGCCGCTCCCGCTTGGTCTCAAAGCGTCCACTCCCAGCTCGTCCGGCTCGTTCCGGCACCCAAGTTAGGTTAGGCCGTCCTAAGACTAGCCGACCGGTCCGGCGAAGCCGACCGTTTTCCTTCGAGCCGGATCATCCGGACACGTCACACCGGGCGCTGGTCCCGGCACCGACCGTGCCACTCGGCGGGGAGCGGGCGCGGTTTCCGCGCGCCGCGCGGTGCGCTGTTTTTCCACTCAGCACGCACGGTGCCGTTTCATGCGCCGCGCGCGACGCCGTTCGGCGAACCGCGCGCACTGCGCTCGCTGCCGCATATCGGTTTGCTCTGTCCGGCAGAACGAGGCGCGACCGCTGCGGCAATCTTGCGGCGAACAGCTCAGCGCGGTGCAAAAAATCCGCCGCCCGCGAGCCGGAACGCAGCGCGTGAACATCCGAACCGCTCGTTTCGCGACCCGCGGGCGACCCGCGGGCGGACGCGGAAAGAAACCGGCGAGTTCGGATGCGAAACGACCACCGACGCCGCGGCGACGCGCGGTGAGAAGTTGCGAGCCGAGAACATTCGGCGCACGCCCGCATCGGCAGGCACCAAACGAGCGGCGGAACGCCGAACATCCGGATAGCCGAACAGCACTCGGCACCGCACACCCGAACACCGAAAGTGACAATCCGATCAACGGCCGATGCCTGCGCGGCGCCCGCGGATTCGACACCGACCGGCAATCCCGCGGTGCTCGCGCGAACCGGCCGAGCACTCCCGGTCACTTCTCGATCCCGCGCGCCCGCGAAACAACGCGCCGGAGTCGTGATCGGTATCCGCCCGATCCGCGAACAACCGGCGCACAACGATCAGGGGGCGCCGGGATCACCCGGCGCCCCCTGATCGCGACTGCTTCAGTTCGCCTTGTGGTATTGGTCGACGATGTCGGCGGGGATGCGGCCCCGGTCCGAGACCTTCAGGCCGCGCTTGCGCGCCCATTCCCGAATCGCCTGGTTCTGCTCCCGGTCCGCGCTGGTGGAACCGCTCGAGGAGCGCCCGCTCGAGGACGGCCGCGGGCCGGGCTTCTTGCGCCCACCGGCCCGCCGGGCGCTGGAGACGTAGCCGGACAGCGCGTCGCGCAACTCGCTCGCATTGTCGTTGGAAAGGTCGATCTGGTACGAGACGCCGTCCAGCGCGAACTCGACTGTTTCATCGGCCTGTCCGCCGTCCAGATCGTCGACAAGCGTGACCGTGACCTTCTGCGCCATGGTGGCAATCCTCCCCGGAGTTTGTGCGATAAACCTGATGACGACACCTGGCGCCGTGACCTGGACAGGCGGCCCGGACTCCGCACCGGGACTCTCCCACCGAGCCGCTGGCTGGGCGCTATTGCCGAACTGCTCCACCCGACCTTCCCGTTCCGGCGCACTCGGGGTGCGCCGACCGGGCCACCGGACTCCGGCGGCGGTTGCCCGGAAGTGACTCGCAAGCGGTCCTTCTTCGGGCGGTGCCACCGAGCCGGCGATGAAGTTCGACAGCGCACAACCGAGTTGAACAATCGCCTTCCGGTTGGAGCGTTCGCCGAAGCCGTCATCGGCCGTATCGAAGCTGCCGTCGCAGCTGTCATAGGAGCCGTCACCGAACATTGTCACGGTCAGGTTAGCGCAGCGACTCGGCAAACGCACTCACCCCGCCGAGGAAAATCCTAGGGGACTCCCCGGATCGGGTCATTCCGGGCGAGCTCTCCGAAGCGGATCGAGCCGATACCCACTCGTCGCACCGCATGGTCTCCGGTACTGCCATTCCTGCACCGCCGACGGCATTCCGCACTCCGCGGCAAGCAGAAAGCACGCACTCACCGGGCCGCGACCTCGCCCGCAGCCGAACTTCCCGATGACCGCACCGGTTCCGCGTGGCAAGCGTCGGACTATCCCTCACGAGTAACGAGCGCGGTGCGGGATACCGATTTCGCAGCGGCGCCGGATCAGCGGAAGTTGCGGTCGTAGACCAACCGCAGCCCGAGCAGCGTCAGATCCGGCACGTGCTGGGTGATCGTTCGCGATTCGGCGACGACCAGTGGCGCGAGACCACCGGTGGCCAGCACCGTCGTCGGGCCGCCGTGGGTGGATTCCAGTTCCGCCACGATCTGCTCCACCAGCCCGTCGACCTGACCCGCGAAACCGAACAGGATCCCGGATTGCAGGCACTCCACGGTGTTCTTGCCGATCACCGAGCGGGGCCGGGTGAGTTCGACCTTGCGCAGCTGCGCGGCGCGGGAGGCCAGCGCGTCCAACGAGATCTCCACACCGGGCGCGAACGCGCCGCCGAGGAACTCCCCTTTCGACGAGATCACATCGACGTTCGTGGACGTACCGAAATCCACCACCACGCAGTTCGTGGAATGCAGGTGGTGCGCGGCCAAGGTGTTGATGACCCGGTCCGCGCCGACCTCCTTCGGGTTGTCCACCAGCAGCGGAACCCCGGTGCGCACACCCGGTTCCACCACGACTCGCGGCACCTCGTCCCAATAGCGGCCGAGCATCACGCGCAGTTCGCGCAGCAACGCGGGAACCGTGGACAACGCGGAGATGCCGGTTATCCCGTCGGCGTGCGAGCCGAGCAGACCGCGCACGGTCAGCGCGAGCTCGTCAGCCGTCATCCGCGGTTCGGTCCGCATCCGCCAGTCCCGCACCAGCCCGCCGTCCGCGCGATCCGCCCCGTCCGCTTCGTCGTAGAGGCCGAGGGTGATGTTGGTGTTGCCGACGTCCAGGGCGAGCAGCACCGGCTTCCTT
Source organism: Saccharopolyspora sp. SCSIO 74807 (assembly GCF_037023755.1). Classification (NCBI taxonomy): domain Bacteria; kingdom Bacillati; phylum Actinomycetota; class Actinomycetes; order Pseudonocardiales; family Pseudonocardiaceae; genus Saccharopolyspora; species Saccharopolyspora sp. SCSIO 74807. The sequence continues at coordinate 1,352,095 of NZ_CP146100.1, forward strand.
CCTTCCAGATTTCGCCGCGGGGCGGGCTTCGGGGCGGGTCCGGCCGGTCAGGCTTCGGGACGGGCCAGCAGCGCGTCGAGGCGCGTGGCGTCGTCGGTCTCGGCGGGCGCCGCGGAATCCGCCGGTTCGACGGCGCTGGTGGCGAGCCCGGAACCTGCCGGGGCGGAACCCGGATCGGCGCCGCGTTCGACCACCGCGTTGTCCGCGTCGACGAAAACCACGTTGGCCTCGCGGCTGCGCGCCTCCGCCTCGTCCATCACCCCGTAGGCGATCAGGATGACCAGGTCACCGGGCTCGACCAGGTGCGCGGCCGCGCCGTTGATGCCGAGCACTCCGGACCCGCGCGCACCGGTGATCACGTAGGTCTCCAGCCGCGCCCCGTTGGTCACGTCGACGATCGTGACCTGCTCGCCCGCCAGCAGGTCGGCGGCGTCCATCAGGTCCGCGTCCACCGTGACGGATCCGACGTAGTGCAGGTCCGACCGGGTCACCGTGGCCCGGTGGATCTTCGACTTGAGCATCGTGCGGAACATCGGGACAGCTCCCCTTCATCCACCGCCGCAGCGGTCCGGCACCGGCCGCGGCGTCACTGGGAGCCCAGCACCACGAGCGCGTTGTCGATCAACCTGGTGGTGCCGACCTTCGCCGCCACCAGCAGCCGGGCTTCTCCGGACTCCGGTGCGGGCCCGAGTTCGGTGTCCCGCAGCTCCAGGTAGTCCGGCTGCACGAGCGGTTCCGCGTCGAGCACCTCGCGCGCGGCGGCGACCACCGCCGACGGCCCGGAACGACCCGCGTGCGCACCGGCGGCCATCGCCGCGGACAGCGCGAGCGCGGCGCGGCGCTGCTGCTCGTCCAAGTAGCCGTTGCGCGAGGACAGGGCCAGCCCGTCGGCGTTGCGCACGGTCGGCACGCCCTGGACGCCGGTGTCGAAGTTCAGCTCCCTGGCCATCCGGCGGATCAGCACCAACTGCTGGTAGTCCTTCTCGCCGAACAGCGCGTAGTCCGGGCGCACGATGCCGAGCAGCTTCGCGACCACGGTCAGCACCCCGTCGAAGTGCCCGGGCCTGCTGGCGCCTTCGAGCTGTTCGCCGATGGATCCCGCGGTGACGCCGATCTGCGGGTCCGGGCCGTACATCTGCGCCGGTTCCGGTGCCAGCACGAGCTCGGCGCCTTCCGCGCGGCAGACCTCCAGATCGGCTTCCTGCGAACGCGGGTAGCGGTCGAAGTCCTCGCCCGGCCCGAACTGCAGCGGGTTCACGAAGATCGACACGACGGTCACCGAGTTCGGCACCTTGCGCGCCGCGCGGATCAGCTCGACGTGCCCGGCGTGCAGCGCGCCCATCGTCGGCACCAGCACGACCTGCCGCCCCGTCGCGCGCAGCGCCCGCGTGACCTTCGCCAGCTCGGCGGGCATGCGGTGCACCGTGAGCTCTCGCGGCGTGAAACCGGGGCCTGCACCAACGCTGTTCGCTGTGGTCATCGCTGCTCCTCGTCCAGCGCGTCGGTCACTTCGGAAGCCGAGTGCCGGTCCAGCAACCCGGCCTGCTCGGCGCGCGCCGCGGTGCGGCGGGCCAGCTCCGCGTAGCCGGCGGAGACCTCCGGCGCGGACTCGCGCAGTTCGGCGAGGTGCGCCCGGACCGTGCCGGTGTCGCCCCGCGAAACCGGGCCGGTCAGCCCCTTGTCGCCGAAGCGCAGCGCGTTGTCCAGCGAGGCCGACAGGATCGGCGCCAGCACCCGTTCCGGGATCTCGACACCCGCGCCGCGCAGCAGGTCCGAGCACTCGTTGATCAGGGTGATCAGGTGGTTCGCGCCGTGCGAGAGCGCGGTGTGGTACAGCCGCCGGGCCTGCTCGGGCACCCGCACCGGTTCCGCGCCGAGTTCGAGCGCGAGCACTTCGCCGACGTTCCAGGAGGCTTCGTCCGCCCCGGCGGCGGTGACGGCCGCGCAGGCGCTCGCCAACCGCTCGACGTCCTCGGGTCGGCCGGTGAACGTCATCGCCGGGTGCAGCGCCAGCGGCAGCACGCCGACCTCCGCTGCGGGTTCGAGCACGGCGACGCCGTGCGCGCCGCAGGTGTGCACCAAGATCTGCCCGGAGCGCAGCGAGCCGGTGGCGACCAGGCCGCGCACCAGACCGGCGAGCACGTCGTCGGGCACCGCGAGCAGCACCAGATCGGCGGAGTTCGCGACCTCGTCGGGCGGGCGCACCGGAACTTGCGGCAGCAGCTCCTCGGCGCGGCGCAGCGACGCGGCGGAAACACCGGAGACCGCGACGACCTCGTGCCCGGCGCGCTGGAACGCTGCTCCCAGCACGGCGCCCACTCGGCCCGCGGAGATCACGCCGACCCGTAGCCGCGGGCCGTCGCCCCGGCGGGCCGGACGCCCGGCAGACATCGCCACGTCGTCCTCCCTACCTGTTCCAGTCCCGAACCGGGTACCGGACAGCAGCGCGAGAGTAGCCCGCGCGATGCGGTGCGCGGACAGGCGGGTGGGCAGGATTACGCGGGCGGTTCGGCCGGGCCGGGGCGATCAGGCCGCCGGGGCGGGAGCGTTGCCGCGTCCGCGTCGTGCCGGTGGTGCGGTCGCTCCGAGCTGCCGGACGGACTAGCCCGGGCGGTGCTGATCCGGCGGCGGGTTCGGGTGCGGCCGGTTCGGCGGGTGCTGACCCGGCGGGGATTGCGGAGGCCTGTGCTGCGGACCGTGGGGCTGCGCGTTCGGCGGATCGTGCGGGTTGCGCACCGGCTGGCCGGGTGCGGGCCGCGCGCCCGGGGGCGGGCCCGGCTGGGGCGGGGGCTGCTGGTGCGGGGCTTGCTGGTGCGGGGCTTGCTGATTCGGCCCCTGCTGATTCGGCCGGGCCGCCCGGCCCGCCTGATTCGCGTCCTCCTGCGCGTCGTCCGGAACCGTCGGCCACACCGCCGGGCGCCGCACGCTCTGCGTCAACTCGTGGATCTTGACCCGAGCGGTCTGGAACCCCTCCCGCGACCCGACGGCCTCCCGCCGGGCGGCCTTGAGCTCCTCGATCAGCTGCTCCCGCCGCGCGCGGCGCACCGCACTGGTGGTGCGCCCCTCGGCCGCGCGGTGCTGCAGGAACGCCAACTCGGTCACCGCGATCTGGTAGTCCCGCACCGCCTTCGCGGCATCCGCGCCCGCGCTGCGGCGCACTTTGCGCAACCAGCCCTGTCGGCCCGCCAGCGAAGCCAGCATCTCCACCTCGCTGCGCACGATCAGCCCGGCCCGCTGCAGCACCGGCAGCTGGTCCACGACGATCCGCTGCTCCCGCTTGCGCTGCCAGACGATCAGCCAGCCGGTGCCCGCGAAGATCGGCACCATGATCAGGAAGTACATGTTCAGGAAGCCCGTACCGCTGAGCAGCGTCGAAGCGTTCCAAGCCGCGTGCAGCACCACCGCGCCGAGGTAGCCCAGCAACGGCCACAGCACGCGCCGCCGGTTGTCGGCGGTGCGCGAGGCCAGCCCGATGCCGATGCCGACCATCGCGCTGAACAGCGGGTGCGAGAACGGCGCGAGCACGCCGCGCAGGATGAACACCGCGACCACCCCGCCCGTGGCGTTGCCCAGGCCGCCCTCCGCGAACGCCTTGCCGAAGTACAGGATGTTCTCGGTGAACGCGAAGCCCGCCGCGGTCAGGCTCGCGTAGACGATGCCGTCGACCAGGCCGTTGAACTCCGAGCGCCGCCGGAACCACAGCGCCACCACGAACAGCGCCTTGGCGCCCTCCTCCACCAGCGGGGCCATCAGCGCGCGCTCGAAGAAGACGTGCCTGCTGGGGCCGAACAGCAGCTCACCGAGCCCGACCACCGAGTCGTTGAGCAGCAACGAGCACGCCGTGGCACCACCCGCGCCCCACAGGAACGCGCCGAGCATGAGCAGCGGCGGCTCCGGTTCCCAGCGGTCGATCCACACGATGGCGGCGAACACGACGCCCACCGGGATCAACGCCGCCAACGCGCCGACCAGCGCGGGCAGCGCACCGACCCGGGAGGTGGCCACGCCGACCATCACCAGACCGACCACGCCGAGCACCAGCAGACCGGCCACCGGCAGACCGACCGCGGAATGCTTGCGGGTCTGCAGCCTGCGCGCACCGGAGAGGTCGGGACCGGGAAGATCAGGATGGGACACGCCCGAAACCTTAGAACGCGGCCGGGCCGCCCGGGACCGCCCGGGCGGCGATCTGCACGCTGACCGGTCCGGCAAAATCGTCGCAACGCCTCGGCGAAGCGTTCAGGGCGATGCGGGTGGGCAGGCCGCGCGGCTCAGTCGCTGCGGCGACGGCGGCGCTTCGACGCGGAGCCGCGCGAATCGCCGTAGGCGGCGAGCAGGTCGGTGACCGAAGTGCCCTCGGTGTGCGCTCCGGCCGCGTTCGACGGTTCCGCTGCTTGCGGCTCGGCCGGTTGCTGCGGCTTCGCCGGTGCTCCAGCGGGATTCCCCGGTGCTGCTGCGGAGGTTTCCGGTGGCCCTGAGTGGTGTTGCGCAGGCGGGGCGGAGTTTTGCGGCGCCGCCGCGCGGTCCTGCGTCGACGCCGGGGAACTTTCTGGTGCCGCAGCGCTTTTCGGTTGCACGGCAGGTTGTTCGGCCGTCATGGCCGGATTGCCCACCCCGGCCTGCTGGGGATGCCCGCCGGTTCCCTGCGCACCAGCGGCCGGCGCCGGCTGGTGCGCGGCGGCGCGCCCGGTCGCGGCGGGGTTGCCCGCGAGAGCCTCCTGCACATCGGTGCCGCCGTTCACCGGGATCTCCCCGGTCCGGCTCGCCGGGTGCTCCCGCGGCCGCTGGATCGGCGGTTGCGGCTGCTGCGCGGGCCACGCGCCCTGCGCGACGTTGCGCGGTTTCCGCGGTTCCGGCTGCCGGGGAGCGGGTCTGCCCTGCTGCGGACGGGACTTGCGCGGACGCGGCTGGCGCGGCGGTTGCTGCTCGCCCACGTGCGGATCCACCTGGCCCTGCACACCGGTGGAGAGCTTGCCGCGGCCGTCGCCGTGCTGGATCACCCGCGGCTGGTTCCCGGTGCCGCCGTGCTCGGCCAGCGAGCGCAGCCGGGTGGACTCCGCGCGCAGCGCGACCCGCTCGAACAGCACGTCGCCGCCGAGCACCTTCTCCAGGTTCTCCCGCAGCGACTGCAGCTCCGCCTTCAACGCCTGGATCTCGGTGTCGGACTGCTCGGCGGCCTTGCGCCGGGCGTCGGCTTCGGCCTCGGCCTCGAACTCACGGCGAGCGGCGATCTCGCGCTCCAGCTCCAGCTCGTAGATCCGCTGCCGCTCGTCGGAGCGCTCCGCCTCGGCCGCGACCTTGGCGCGCAGCTTGGCCACCGCGAACGCGCCGAGCAGCGCCGCCCACAGCGCCGCCACCAAGCCCAGTTTGAGCACCCGCGAGTCGTCGCTGAGCACCATCACCGCGGCCGCCGCGGCGGCGAGCACGACCGTGCCGATCCACAGCGCCGAGGTATGTCGAGGCGCGTGTTCGGGGCGGCCGGAGCTGGTCATGTCCGCACGGTACCCGGCGGTTACCTGTTCGAGATCCGCAGGGAACCGACCGCTCGGCATGTTCCGCGGCGCGCACCAGTGCCATACCTCCGGACGGCCGAGCCGTTGTTTTCCGCGTGAGAGAAACCCGCGGAGTCACTCCTCGTCGTCGTGCTCTTCGGGGTCGTCCGGATTGCGCAGGCAGTGCTCCAGCCACAACCCGGCCGCCACCAGCAGCGCCGCGCTCACCAGCCCGATGACGGCCGCCGGGGTGTCCGAGGCCGCGGCCTGCACTTCGCCGCGCATCGGCAGCAGGAAGCCGAGCAGGCCGAGCCACACCCCGCCCATGATCGCGCCGGCCATCGAGGAAGCCTTCGCCAGCGCGACCGCGCGCGCCGCGGTCAGCGAATCCACCGGCTCGGTACCGGACTTGCGCAGGATCCGCGGCCGCATGGTGCTGGCCAGGATCACGTCGACGATCGCGACCAGCAGCAACGTCGCGCCCGCGAGCGCGGGCAGCCGCGGCAGTCCGCCATAGGCTGCGCGGCAGCCCAGGTACGCCAGCGCACCCGCCACGACGGCGGCGATGACGAGGTGCCGGATCTGGGTGAAGCTCATCCGCTCTTGCTGCCGAGGTGCCACCGGACCAGCATCCCACCGCGCGGCCCCGTGCCCGCCACGCCCCGCAGCGGAAATCGGGCTTGCACTTCCAGCGGCTGGAAGGCGGAAGGTGACCGGCGTGGACGACGACCAGCGCTACAGCATCGGAGAGCTCAGCCGCCGCACGGGCCTGAGCGCCAAGACGATCCGGTTCTACTCCGACGAGGGCCTGGTCCCGCCCATCGACCGCACCTCCGCGGGCCACCGCCGCTACGACGTGACCGCGATGGCCCGGCTCGAGCTGGTGCGCACGTTGCGCGACCTCGGTGCCGGTCTCGGCGAGGTACGCCGCGTGCTGGCCGCCGAGACGGATCTGCCGTCGCTGGCGCAGCGGCAGCTTCAGCTGGTGGAGGAGCAGTTGCGGCGGCTGCGGACGCGGCGGGCCGTGCTGCGCGCGGTCGTCCGGGAGCAGAAGACGACCGAAGAGGTGAGGCTCATGCACAAGCTCGCGCAGATGTCGGACGGCGAGCGCGACCGGCTGATCGACGAGTTCTGGGACTACACGATCAGCGGGCTGGACATCGACGAGGAATTCGCCGAGTGGATGCGTTCGGCGAAACCCCGGTTGCCGGACGACCCGAATCCCGCGCAGGTCGAAGCGTGGGTGGAACTGGCCGAGCTGATCAACGACCAGAGCTTCCGCGCCGCGGTGCGGGAGATGTGGCGCCGGCAGGCCGAGCGGATGGCGGCGGGCGACGAGGTTCCCGTGCAGACCCCGGACCAGGCGGCGCAGTGGTGGTCGCTGCACGACGACGTCAACGCGGCCGAGCAGGCGGGCACGGCGCCGGACTCGGCTCGTGGCCGGGAGCTAGCCGAGCGGGCCGCCCGGACCTACGCCGAGCAGCTCGGCACCGCCGACTCGCCGCAGGTCCGCGGCGAGCTGGCGGAGTTCCTGGCGCAGCCGGTCGACGAGCGGATGTCGCGCTACTGGGAGCTGCTGGCGATCATCAACGACTGGCCCGCGCACCCGACCAGGCAGGCCGGGATGCACTGGCTCGCCGCCGCGGTGCGCGGCACGCTGGATTGATCCACTCTGGACTGATCCCTGCTGAGCCTGATCCGCGCTCGCCCTCCCGCCGACACGCCCGCCCACCCGCCGAACGGTGCACTTCCACCCGGAGTGAACGACCTCTTCGCCCTACAAGACTGGGCGAACGGTCCGTTCACTCATTGCGGAAATCGCAGCAGAGCGCCGGTTTCCGGGCGTGTCGGCGCAGCGCGGAGCTCGGATCGGAGCGAACAGGCGGTTCTTCAGCGCGGAATGCGCAGCGCGAGGTCCGGGCGGGCACGCACTGCTTCGAGGTCGGCAGCGGGCAAGGCATCGCGCAGCGCCGCGACCGGACCGCGCCCGGGCAGCACCGCCTCCGGCTCGACCGCGAGCCACGGGATCAGCACCGTCGCCCGGCTCGGCGTTCCGGGATGCGGCAGCAGCAGGTCCGGGTGCTCGCTGCGCACCCCGTCCACGGCGACGACGTCGACGTCCAGCGTGCGCGGACCCCAGCGCTGCTCACGGATCCGTTCCGCAGCCCGTTCCAGCTCTTGAGCGCGCCGCAGCCAACCCCATTCGTCCACATCGGACGACTGCACCACGAGCACCGCGTTGAGGAAGTCCGGCTGATCGGTCACGCCCCACGGTTCGGTCTCGAACACCGGTGAGGCCGCCACCAGGACGTCGGCGAACCCGTCCACGGCCAGCTGCAGGAAACCCAGCCGGTCCCCCAGATTCGACCCGAGCGAGAGCACCGCCCTGCTCATCCGCACCCTCCCGCCAGATCAAGCTCGCCGATCGCTGTCACGCCGCCCCGATGTCGTGCAGCTCGATCGATCGCAGAGAGCCGCGGTCGCTCCCACGAAGCAGACCATCTCGCCGCGAACCAGCTCAGGGCGAGTTGCCGCCCCGGCCACCGCGCCGCGAACGGCGGATCGTCACCGCCACGTCCGCGAACGTCAACGGGATCGGGGCGGACGGCTTGTGGATCGTCACCTCCGCGGCGTGCGCGGCGTGCGCAGCCATGATGCCGTCGGCGATCTCCGCGGCCACGGTCTCGATCAGATCCCGCGAGGGACCGCCCACCACGTCCGCCGCGCGCTGCGCCAGCTCGCCGTAGTTCAGCGTCTGCGCCAGGTCGTCGTCCGCCGCGGCACCCGCCAAGTCGGCCCACACGGTGATGTCGACGGAGAACTCGTGCCCGTCGCGCTTCTCCTGGTCGTAGACCCCGTGCCTGCCGTGCACCCGCAGCCCGGTCAACGTGATCCGGTCAGCCAACGGTCCTCCCCGCTCGCCACGCCGCGGCCACCGCGACCGCGTCCAACGAACTCACCACGTCGTGCACCCGGACCGCCCACGCGCCGCGGTCCGCGGCCAGCGCCGAAACCGCCGCCGTCGCGGTCTCCCGCCCGGTGGGCGGGCGCGGCGTGCCGTCCGGATCGGCCAGCAGCTTGCCGAGGAACCGCTTGCGGGCAGCGCCCACCAGCACCGGGAACCCGAGCTGCACGAACTCGCCGAGGTCGTGCAGCAGCGCCCAGTCGTGCTCCCCGGTCTTGGCGAAGCCGAGCCCCGGGTCGAGCACGATCGCCTCCTCCCGGACACCGGCCCGCACCGCCGCGTCCACCTGCCGCAGCAGTTCGGAACGCACCTCGGCGACCACGTCGGTGTAGTTCGCCAGCGAATTCATGTCCCGGCTGTGCCCGCGCCAGTGCATCAGCACCCACGGCAACCCGGTCTCCGCGGCCACCCGCGCCATGTCCGGGTCCGCCAGCCCGCCGGAAACGTCGTTGATCATCGCGGCACCGGCCTTCGCGGTGGCCTCCGCGACCTGCGCACGCGTGGTGTCCACGCTCACCGGCACACCGGCCGCGACCAGCTCGGTCACCACCGGAAGCACCCGATCGGCCTCGGTGCCGGGATCGACCCGCGCCGATCCCGGCCGGGTGGACTCGCCACCGACGTCGATGATGTCCGCGCCCGCCCGGTGCATCTCGATGCCGTGCTCGATCGCGGCCGCGCGGTCCAGGTAGCGCCCGCCGTCCGAGAACGAATCCGGCGTCACGTTCAACACGCCCAGCACGGCGCACCGGCCGGGGCGGGGCAGCTCGACGACCATCAGTTCCCCCTGATCAACGCCAGGGCCTCGGACCGCGACGAAGCCGACGTGCGGAACACGCCGCGCACCGCCGAAGTGGTCGTGGTCGACCCGGCCTTGCGCACGCCGCGCATCCCCATGCACAGGTGCTCGGCGTCGACCACCACGATCACGCCGCGCGGTTCGAGTTTGCGCACCAGGGCGTCGGCGACCTGCGAAGTCAGCCGCTCCTGCACCTGCGGGCGCTTCGCGTACAGATCCACCAGCCGGGCCAGCTTGGACAGCCCGGTCACCCGGCCCTTCTCGTTCGGGATGTAGCCGATGTGCGCGACCCCGTGGAACGGCAGCAGGTGGTGCTCGCACTGCGAGTACATCGGGATGTCGCGCACCAGCACGAGTTCCTCGTGCGCTTCGTCGAAGGTGCGGTCGAGCACCTCGTCCGGGTCGGTGTAGAGGCCCGCGAACAGTTCCTGGTACGCCCGCGCCACCCGGGACGGGGTTTCCCGCAGGCCCTCCCGGTCCGGGTCCTCACCGGCGGCGAGCAGCAGTTCCCGGATCGCCGCCTGCGCCCGCTCGTGGTCGAAGCGGGGGTGTTCGAACGTCGTCGCGGACGGCCGGAAGTCGTCCTCCGACCCGGCTTGCTCACCGAGACTGCTGATCACTGGTCGTTCCTCCACCGGTTCGGCCGCACCGATGGGGGCACCGGCGTGCGGTGCCCCCATCGGCGTTGCTCGTGCACCGGCTCGATTCCTCGACGCGCGGCCGTCGTGCTCAGCGGGACGTGCCGCCGCCGCCCGATTCGTCTCCCCGGTCCGTCCGGTTCGGGTCCTCGCCCGCGGGCGGGGACTGCGCCGAGTTCTGCTCGGTCCCGGACCGGTTGGCCTGGTCCTGCGCACCCGAAGCGTTCTGGCCTTCGGCCGTGCCGGGCTGCTGGTTCCCCGGCTGCTGGCTGCCGTACTGCTGGCTGGCCGGCTGCTGGGGCTGTTGCCCGCCGTACTGCTCACCCGGACCGGCCGTGGGCTGCTGGCGTTCCCAGGACGGAACCCACTGGTAGGGCTGCTGCTGTCCAGCCGGCTGCTGCCCGCCCGGCGCGACACCGCCGGACGCCGTGGCCGGGCTCCACCCGGGCGGAGCGCCGTAGTTCGGCGGCACGCCGTGCGGCAGCTGCTGGCCCTGCGGAGGCTGGCCCTGCTGTGGGTACTGCCCGCCCTGCGGTTGCTGCCCCTGCTGGTACTGGCCCTGCGGGTACTGGCCCTGCTGCGGGTTCGGGAACTGGACGGTGCCCTGATTCTGCTGGTCGTACTGCTGGTTCTGCTGCGCACCCGGGACCGCGCCCGCGGGCACCGAACCGTTCTGCTGACCGGCACTGACCGGCGTGGGCTCGGCCTCCGGCGGGGGCCACGGCTCGCCGCGCTCGATCGCCTGCTCGCCAGGGGTCTTGATCGGCGGCTTCTCCGACGGGGTGCGCCCGCCGAAGTCGTTGAACGCGGTGATCCGCGGCCGCTTCTCCACCCGGGAGAAGATCCGCTCCAGGTCCTTGCGGACCAGCGTCTCCTTCTCCAGGACCTCCATCACGAGGTCGTCGAGGACGTCGCGGTAGGTGTTGAGCACCTCCCACGCCTCGGTGTGCGCGGCCTCGATGAGCTTGCGCACCTCCTCGTCGATCTCGTGCGCGACCTCCAGCGAGTAGTTCGGCTGCTGCCCGGCGGAACGGCCCAGGAACGGGTCGCCCTCCTCCTTGCCGTACTTGACCGCGCCGAGGCGGGCGGTCATGCCGTACTCGGTGACCATCGCGCGGGCGATCTTGGTCGCCTGCTCGATGTCGCTGGAGGCACCGGTGGTCGGCTCGTGGAACACCAGCTCCTCGGCGGAGCGTCCGCCGAGCGCGAAGACCAGCCGCCCGATCATCTCCGAGCGGGTCATCATGTCCTTGTCGTCCTCGGGAACGACCAAGGCGTGCCCACCGGTCCGGCCGCGCGGCAGGATCGTGAGCTTGTAGACCGGCTCCACGTCCGGCATCGCCCACGCGGCGAGTGCGTGCCCGCCCTCGTGATAAGCGGTGATCTTCTTGTCCCGCTCCGAAATGATCTTGCTCTTGCGCCGCGGGCCGCCGATCACGCGGTCCACCGACTCCTCCAGGGCGGCGGCGGTGATCAGCTGGCCGTTCTCCCTGGCGGTGAGCAGCGCGGCCTCGTTGACCACGTTCTCCAGGTCCGCGCCGGAGAACCCGACGGTGCGCTTGGCCAGGCCTTCCATGTCCGCGTCCCCGGCGAGCGGCTTGCCCTTGGAGTGCACGCCCAGGATCGCGCGGCGGCCCCGCAGGTCCGGCGCCGAAACCGGGATCTGCCGGTCGAACCGGCCCGGCCGCAGCAGCGCCGGGTCCAGGATGTCCGGGCGGTTCGTCGCCGCGATCAGGATGATCCCGCCGCGGGAGTCGAACCCGTCCATCTCCACCAGCAGCTGGTTGAGCGTCTGCTCCCGCTCGTCGTGCCCGCCGCCGAGCCCGGCGCCGCGCTGGCGGCCGACCGCGTCGATCTCGTCGACGAACACGATGCACGGCGCGTTCTGCTTGGCCTGCTCGAACAGGTCGCGGACGCGGGAGGCGCCGACACCGACGAACATCTCCACGAAGTCCGAACCGGAGATCGAGTAGAACGGCACGCCCGCCTCACCGGCGACGGCCCGCGCCAGCAGCGTCTTACCGGTGCCGGGCGGCCCGTACAGCAGCACGCCCTTCGGGATCTTCGCGCCGAGCGCCTGGTAGCGCGCCGGGTAGGAGAGGAAGTCCTTGATCTCGTGCAGCTCTTCGACGGCCTCGTCGGCACCGGCGACGTCGCCGAACAGCGTCTTGGGCATGTCCTTGGTGAGCTGCTTGGCCTTGGACTTGCCGAAGTTCAACACCCGGTTGCCGCCGCCCTGGACGTTGTTCATCATCCACATCAGCAGCAGCACCAGCAGGCCGATCGGCACCAGGTAGATCAGCATCTGCATCCAGAGCGAATCCTGGGTGACCTGGGTGTTCCAGCTGCCGACGCCGGCCTGGCGGATCTCGTTGACCACCGCGTCGGTGGAGCCCGCGGGGTACTGGGTCGTCAGCATCGAGCTGCCGTCGAAGCTCTGGCCGGGCTTCATGGTCAGCAGCACGCGCTGTTCTTTGTCCTGGATGGTCGCTTCGGAGACCTTGCCTTCGGAGATCTGCTGAAGCGCTTGGGAGGTGGAGACCGGGTGGTAGCCCCGGGTCTCGTCCATGATCACGCTGAGGCCCCACATCAGCGCGAACACCGCCAGGATCCAAAGCAGCGGGTTACGGAGCAGGCGCTTTCGGTCCATTCACTTGCGGCCGACGGATTCGGCCTCGACCCTCCCTGACTTCACCTCGGGCAACGGCACCGGTGAACGGCGCACGCACGAACCGTCGCCGCCGTCAACCCCCTCGAACCAGCGTACCGGCCGCCACGAGTGCGCGACCACGCCGCGAGCCGTGCAGTCAGACCAGCCTACTCTTGGCCGGAACCGGATCTTTCGCGCGGCCGTTCCCGCCCGCCGGTGCGGCGTCACAGCCCCGAGGTGTAGACCTTCGGGTCCAAGGAGCCGATGTAGGGCAGGTCGCGGTAGCGCTCGGCGAAGTCCAGCCCGTAGCCCACGACGAACTCGTTCGGGATGTCGAACCCGACGTAGCGGACCGGCACGTCCACCTGCACCGCGTCCGGCTTGCGCAGCAGCGTGCACACCTCCAGGGAGGCGGGGTTGCGCGAAGCCAGGTTCTTCAGCAGCCAGGACAGCGTCAGCCCGGAGTCGATGATGTCCTCCACGATCAGCACCTGGCGGCCCGCGATGTCCCGGTCCAGGTCCTTGAGGATCCGCACGACGCCGGACGACGAGGTCGAGGAGCCGTACGAGCTGACCGCCATGAACTCCAGCTGGGCGGGCTGCGGCAGCGCCCGCGCCAGGTCGGTCATGACCATCACCGCACCCTTGAGCACTCCCACCAGCAGCAGGTCCCCGCCCGGGGCGTCCCGGTAGTCCTCGGAGATCTGCTTGGCCAACTCGGCCGTCTTGTCCTTGATCTGCTGCTCGGTGATGAGCACTGAAGCGATGTCGCCGTCGTACACGGCCCGGCTTCCCCTCTCCTGTTGGGCGCACGTTCACCCGCCGCTCAACCGTTCGGCGGTTCCTCGTCCACCACGTTCCACCTGAAGCCTGCCATGCGTCCGGCGCAGCACAAAGTTGCCCGGCAGAGCGTGACCACCCTGTCCCCGCCAGTCACCGATCAGGGCGTCCGCGGACCGCAGATGGGCGTCCGAGAGCTCGGCGACGCCCTGCTGCAGCAACCAACCGCGCAGCACCCGGCGCCGCACCGCGGGCGGTTCGGCTGCCAGCGCCGTCGCGTCGAGCGCGCCCGCGAGCTCGACCCGGCCGCGCACTCGTGCCGCGACCGCGTCCAGCGCGTCCACGTCCTCGCGCAGCTGGCGGGCCGTGCGGGCCAACGCCGGTGCGACGCCGCCCTGCAGCACTTCCTCCAGCAGCGGGAGCACTTCCCCGCGCAGCCGGACGCGGGTGAACCTGCCGTCGCTGTTGTGCGGGTCCTGCCACGGCACCAGGCCGAGTTCGGCGCAGGAACGGGCCGTGGTCTCCCTGGTGATCTCCAGCAGCGGCCGCGCCCAGGGTTCGTCCCACGCGCGCATCCCGGCCAGCGAACGAGCTCCCGAACCGCGTCCCAATCCCAGCAGCACCGTCTCGGCCTGATCGTCCAGCGTGTGCCCGAGCAGCACCATCGACCCGTCCGGCCGCGCCCGCTCCAGCGCCTCGTACCGCGCGCGGCGAGCGGCGGCCTCCGTGCCGCCTGCACCGCTCACCCGCACCGGCAGTACTTGCACGTCCGGGAAATCCAGTGCCCGCAACTGGTCGGCAGCCGTCGAAGCCACCTCTGCGGATTCCTCCTGCAACCCGTGGTCCACGACCACTCCGCGCAGCGAGCGACCTTCGCGGGCCGCCACGTGCGAAGCGGCGGCGGCGAGCGCGAGCGAGTCGGCGCCACCGGAACACGCCACCACCAGCGGGGCCGCGTTTCCGGCCGCGGCGAGAAAGCGGCGCAGCGCCGTTCGCACGGCCAGAGTCGCCTGGCCTGCGAAGCGGCTGGCGCCGTCGGCCGCGGGGCCGGGGAACGCGGAGGTCACGACAACATTGTGCGGGGCGCGGCGACAGCCGCTGTCAGCCGTGCACGCGGCGCAGCCACGACGGCGGATCCGAGATCTCGGCGCGCGTCGGCAGCTGCTCCGGCGACGTCCACACCGCGTTGAACCCGTCCATGCCCACCTCGCGCACGACGTGCCGGGTGAACGCAGCACCCTCCGCGTACTGCCGCATCTTCGCGTCCACCCCTAGCAGGCTGCGCAGCAGCCGGTCCAGCAATCCGCCACCGTTGCGGCGCTCGGTGAACCTGCGGCGGATGGTGGCCACGCTGGGCACCACCTCCGGCCCGACGGCGTCCATCACGTGATCGGCGTGGCCTTCCAGCAGCGTGGACAGCGCGAGGATGCGGTCCAGCGCCGCCCGCTGCTCAGGCCCCTGCAGCAGCTCGACCACGCCGAGCACCCCCGGGCTCGACTCCGTCCCGGCCCGCGGCCCGCGCAGCACCGACGGCAACCGCCGCAGCAGCTCGACCAGCGACGAGTCCATGTCCGAGAGCAGCACCCCGAGACTCTGCGCGAAGTGCTCCCGCAGCCACGGAACCGCGTTGAACTGCAGCCGGTGCGTCGACTCGTGCAGGCACACCCACATCACGAAGTCGTCCGCGGGCACGTCCAACGCCCGCTGCGCGGCCACGATGTTCGGCGCCACCAGCAGCAGCCGCCCGGGACGCGTGCCGCGGGAACTCGGCAGGAACGGGTCGTACTGCCCGAGGACCTTCGTGCCCAGGTACGACAGCACGAGTCCGGTTTGCAGCCCGGCGCCGCGCGCACCGAGGCCGCTGAGCAGATCAGCGCCGAGCGCGCCGGGACGACCGGCCGAGCGCAGCGCCACACCGGTCAACTCGGACAGCCCGTGCGCGGCCGCGCGCACCCATTCCGGCCGGTCGACCACATCGCCCTGCAACACCGGCAGGTCCAGGCCCAAGCCGGTCAGTTCGCGCACGTGCGACTCCGCCGCGACGCTGGCCCGCCGCAGATCGCGCACCGCGCGGTCCGCTTCTTCCCGAGGCACGTCCGGGCCGCTGGACATCAGCCGGGCCGCGGTCGCCGCGGCCAGGTCCCAATCCAGCGTGCGATCCGCTCCGGTCGAGCCGTTGTCGGGAGTGCTCGGCGGCAAAGTGGCGGATCGCGAAGTCACAGCACCGACCGTACCCCCGGTGCCCTGCGCACCGACACTTCCGCGCGCTGCGCAGCGACATTCCACGTGCAGGGCACGGACACTCCCACGTGCAGCGCACGGAACCCGCGCGGAGCCGCTCAGCGGCAGCCGCACTCCCGCAACGCGGAGGCGACCTTGTCCAGCGCGGGACGCAGCACGCCGGAGCTTCCGGTGTGGTTGGACATGAACGCGAACACCAGCAACCGGCCGTCCCGGGTGACCACCGACCCGGCCAAGCCGTTCGCCCCGTCCAGCGTGCCGGTCTTCGCCCGGACCCATCCGCGACCGGAGCTGTCCGCGTACCGGTCGCCGAGGCTGCCGGAACCGCCCGCCACCGGCAGCCCGGTCAGCAGCTCGCGCAGCTTCGCCGACTTGTCCGACGCCCCGCCGGTCGAGCCGGAACCGCCGTTCGCGTTCGCCCCGCCGGTCGAGTTCGCCGCGGCCAGCAGGTTGCCGAGCACCTTCGGCGGGATCTTGTCGTTGGTGGACAACCCGCTGCTGTCGTCCATCCGCACGCCGGTCAGGTCGAAACCGTTGCGCTGCAGCACTTCGCGCACCGCCTGGGTGGCGCCGGCGAACGACGGCTCGTTGCCGTTCTTGATGGCGACTTCCCTGCCGAGCGCTTCGGCCAGCACGTTGTCCGAGTGCAGCAGGGTCGTCTCGACCATCTTGCGCACCGTCGGCGATTCGACCTGGCCGAGGCTCTGCGCGTTCGGCCCGGCGCTGGCCTCCGAGACCGCCGAGGACGGCAGCCCGAGCAGCTTCGCGAGCTCCTGCCCCGTCTGCTGCGCCGGGGTTTCGGTGCGGGGGCTGTAGTCCTCCTTCGGATTCTTCCGCCCGCCGTCGAGCATCACCGGCTCCATCGGCGACATCTGCCCGCCCGCGATGTCCGTCGGCAGCCAGCCGGGCGCCAGCTTCGGGCCCTTGTAGCGGCTGTTGTCGACCTTGACCGAGGTGACCTGCCCACCGGTCGCCGCCCGCACCTGCGCGGCCAGATCGGCGAGGTGCGCCGCGCCCGGGTACACCGACTCGTCCCCCGCGGGCAGGCTGGAGAGCGTGGGGTCGCCACCGCCGACGAGCACCACGCTGCCCGGCTCCGACCCGCGCACCACCTTGGTGGTGAACCGCGACTCGTGGTCGAGCGTGAGCATCGCCGCGCTCATCGTCAGCAGCTTGCCGGTGGAGGCGGGCGTCAGCGGTTGCGACGCCCCGCGGTCCCACAGCGTGCGGCCGGTCGCCGGATCGAGCACCACACCGCCGAACGGCGCCAGCACCGGGTTCGAGGCCGGGCCGTTCAGCGCCGCGTCCAGCGTGGCCGAAGCCGGTTCCGGAGCCGAGGAGCCGACCGGCTTGATCGACGGGCTCAACCGCACCGGCGCAGGCGGATCGGCGATCTGCGCGGCGGAAATGCCGTCGATCGCTGCGGGCACGCCGATCGCGGCGCCGACGCCGAGCACCACCACGACCGCCACGGCCAGCACGCCGCGGAACCGCTTCCGGCGCGGTTCCTCCGCAGCGGGCTCGGCTGGTTCGGCGGGTTCGGGGTGGAGGTCCGGCTCGTGCTCGGCGGGCGTCACCCGCTGCGGCGCCGCCCGGTACGGCCCGGGCGCTTGGGACGGCGCACCCGCGAAGTCCTGCGGGTGCGCCGATCGCGGCGCTGCGGCGGGCGGTGCCTGCCTGGCCTGCGGCGACGGGAAGTGGTGCGGCTGAGCGGCCGGCGGCGCAGGCTGCGCAGGCGGCCCTGGCCGCGGCGGTGCGCTGAAGTCCGGGATGCGGAACTGCTGGGTGGTCTCGGTGTCCGAGGGCGCCTCGACCGGTTCGGGCGCTGGCGGGACGACCGGTATCCGGGTCGTCGCAGGCCCGCCGTCGTCGTTCCGGTCCGCGGCGGAACCCTGCTCGGTGGGCCGCTGCTCGGTGGGCCCGCCTTCCTGCCTGGCCACCTCGCGTTCCAGGTCGGCGACGCTGAACTGCTGGGTGTCCTCGATCGGCTTCAGCTGCTGCGTCCGCTCGACGTCGGAGGGCGGCGGCGCCTCCCGCAGCGGACCGCTCGCGAGCCCACCGCCGCGGGTGCCGATCGGGTCCGAACCGGAGTCCGCGGAGAAGGCGGAATCGACCGGCTCCTCCGGCGCGGGCGGCGCGGTGTCCGCACCGGGGAACGACGGGTCCGCTGCGGGCGTGCCTGCGGAGCCGGGGGCGATCGGGACGTCGATGCGCTGCTGCTCGGCGGTGGCCCACTCGCCTTCATCGGGCGTCGCCCCGGTCTGGTCGACCTCCGGTGCGGTCGCGGCGGGCGCGGGCGGCGAGGTGTCCTCGCGCTGCGCGGTGTCCGCTGGCGCGTCGATGTCGTCGAGATCGATGCGGCCGGTGGCTTGGCCGGTGAAGCCGGGCTGGGAGCCGTCTTCCCGCGTCGGAGTCTCGTCGTGCTCGGGCGCGGCTGCCGCTGAACCGGCGGCATCATCGGCCGGGACCGAGTCGACCGCGGTGGGATCCGCAGCAGGCTCATCCGCGAGCGGCTCGGCCGCCGCTGCAGCGCCTTCGGCCGGGACCGACTCGGCCGCTGTGGTCGGCTCGGTGAACGGGGCTGGCTCGGTGAACGGGGCTGGGTCGGTGAACGGGGCTGGGTCGGTAAACGGGGCCGACTCGGCATCCGCACCGCGCTCGACCGCTGCCGAGTCGCCCACGACCGGATCGGCCGCGGTTGGATCGACCTCCGCCGGCTCGGCCGGCGCGGAGTCCGCGTCGCGTTCGCCCGCCACCGGCTCGGTCACGGCAGGAACCTCGTCCTGCTCGACCGTCTCGAACCGGCCGGTCACCTGCGTGGCGGACTCGTCGGTCTCCTCCCGGTCCGAGACCGAGCCGTCCTCGGCGCCCTCCCCGGCATCTTCGTCGACGACCTCGAACTTCCCGGTCGCCTGCCCGTCCGGGTCGGCGGTACCGGTGATCTGCTGAGTTCCCGCGCTGCTACCGGCCGCTCGGGGCGACTCCGCCGCTGCCTGTTCGTCGGAGGCGCCGAGCGGTCCGGTCGCCTGCGCGTCTTCGTCCGGCCCGTCGGGTTCGGCGTTCGGAGCTCGAACGGCCTGGTCGGGTTCTGCAGCCGCGTCCGGCCGCTCGTCCGAGGACCGGCCGGTGTCCTCGCCGTCCTGGTCGGCGCGGTCGTGATCAGCGTCATCCTGGCTGGCACCGTGCTGGTCGTCGCTGTCTTGACCAGAGCGGTCCCGGCCGTCGCCGTCCTGTTCGTCTCGGCCCTGATCCGCGCGGCCCTGATCGGCGCGTCCCTGACCAGCACTTACCTGATCGGAACCTTCCTGGTCGGCGCGGTCCGGATCAGCACCGCCCGCGCTGACACCGTCCGCGTCGGCGGAGTCCTCGGCCGCCACCCCGTCCGCGGAGCGCTCGGGCGCGCGATCGATCCGCCCCGTCGCGAAGCGCGCAGTGGCCCGGCCGGAGCCCTCGGCCGCTCGTCGATCGGTCGGCCCCTGCTCGGCGGTCCGGACACCGCCGGTCGCCGCGCTGCTCGGGCCTGCCGGGTCCTGCTCGCCGGTCGCCGGATCGACCGGCCCGGTCTCCGCGTCCTGCCCGGTGCCGGATTCCTGCTCGGCAGCCCCGGAATTCCGGTCCACCGTCCCGGACCGACCGGTCACCTCTTCCGGGCCGGCACCGCCCTCGGCACTCCGGCCGGAATCGGCGTCCACCTCGGGTGAAGCCCGGGACCGGCTGCCGTCGGCCGTCGCGTCCCGCTCGTCCTCGCCGGTGTCCGGCTGCCCGTTGCTCCGCTCCTCGGTTCCGCTCTCCGCCGGGCTCGCCACCTGGTCCACCGCCTGGCCCGCCCAGCCGGATGCACGCTGCGGCTCCGCGGCTTCCGCGGCGGGCGCTTCAGCAGCCGTCGAGTCGGACCGCGCGCCCACTTCCTCGGACGAACCGTGCGTTTCCCCCACGCCGGAATCGTCGTCCGCGGCATCGGATTCCACGGCATCGGATTCGGGGACATCGGATTCGGGCGCCGAGACATCCTCGTCGGCAGCTACCTGCCCGTCCTGATCCGCCGTCCGGGCCACGGGCTCCTCGGAGGAACCCGCGCGGTCGTCATCCGCCGCGTCTGATCCCTCGGAGCTCGCACGCGCACCGGAGTCCTGCTCGGCCCCGGCGTCATCAGTGGGCAGTTCGCCGACCATCGGCGCCGCGAACGCACCACGACGCTGCGCGGAACTCGGCGCCGAGGTAGCGCCGAACAGCCCAGAACCCGCCTGCCAACCGGAAAAATCCTGCGCAGCGGCCTGCCGCTGGGCGCTGTCCGTGCCGGAATCCGCCGCAGCATCCGACGAACGCTCCGCGGACCCGGCGGCTTCGTCGTGCGAGGAACCTTCCGATCGCCCGGTCTCGTCCGGCTGCTCCGATCCTTGACCGTCCGCGAGATCTCCGGAAACCCGCGTGCCACCGCCGTTGTCCGCCCCGCCGCGCACGTCCCCCGCGAGCGTCTTGGCGCCGGCCGACCGGCCACCCGACTCCGGCTCGCCGGACGGCGAGCGCTGCTCCGGGCGCGTGGTGTCCGCGTCCGCGCTCGCCTGGTCCCCGGCCCCCGTCTTCGACGTTCGCGCGGAGTCCGAGTGCTGCTCGCGATCGGGATCGGACACCTCACCCCGGATGCTGTGGGGTTCGGGCACGGGCTCCTCCTCGACGGGTGGACAGATTGCCAGATGCGAGCTGCCGCACTGCGGTGGGGCCGGGCGCGCGGCCGTGGTCCACACTAGACGTGGTCGTGCCGCGGCACGGGCGGCCGCTGTCGACTCGTCGGGCCTGGTGGCCTGCGAGGTGGCACCGCGCAGTGCCCGGCAGGCGCGCCGCGGGCCGGACGCCGACCGGCGTGGCAGCGGCGGGCCGCAACCGGTCGGGCGAGAGTCTCGACGAGCAAGCTGGCGAGAACGAGTGAGGAACCGCGTGGAGTTCGACGTCCTTATCGAAATCCCCAAGGGGAGCCGGAACAAGTACGAAGTGGACCACAAGACGGGCCGGATCCGGCTGGACCGCACGTTGTTCACCGCAACCCAGTACCCGGCCGACTACGGCTACGTGGAGCACACCCTCGGCGAGGACGGGGATCCGCTGGACGCGCTGGTGCTGGTGCAGGAACCGACGTTCCCCGGCTGCCTGATCACCGCCCGCGCGGTCGGCATGTTCCGGATGCGGGACGAGAAGGGCGGCGATGACAAGCTCATCTGCGTGCCCTCGGACGACCCGCGCCAGGAGCACCTGCGCGACATCCACCACCTGGCGGAGTTCTACAAGCTGGAGATCCAGCACTTCTTCGAGGTCTACAAGGATCTGGAGCCGGGCAAGAGCGTGGAGGGCGCCACCTGGGTCGGCCGGACCGAGGCGGAGGAGGAGATCCACCGCTCCTACCGGCGCGCCAAGGAGCACGGCGAGCACTGAACCGCGCTCGCACCGAAGGCCCTCACCTCGCCGGGGTGAGGGCCTTCGTCGTGCCGGGCGGGCCGTCCCCGGATTCGGGGTGCGGGGACGGCGCCGCTAGCTCCTGCGGCGCGGGACCGCGGCGACCAGCACGCCGCCCAGCAGCAGGAGCCCGGCACCGGTCCAGAACAGCGGAATCGTGTAGTAGGCACCGCTGGTCTTCGCCAGCGGCGGCGCAGCAGCGCCCTCCGCGGGCGGGTCCGCAGGCGCGGGGAGCGGCTGCTGCCCGCACTGCACACCGCCTTCGGGCGCACCGGCCTGCGCCGACTGCTCCCCGAACGAGATGTCGGCCAGCGCGGCACCGGGCATCCCCAGCGCATCGGCAGGCAGCACCTTCAGCTCGAACAACCGCGCATCGGCGCTGAGTTCGGTGCCGTCGGCCTGCTGCGTCAGCGATCCGAGGTTCAGCCGCAGCACCCCGAGGTCGAGCATCCGGCTGTTCAGCGCGTCGCCGACGACCGGCAGCCGATCCGATCCCGGCGGCATCCCGATCGGCAGGTCCTGCGTCGGGTGCGCCGCGTCGAGCACCGCCAATTCCCGGCCGCCCTGCGAGACCCGCAGCACCGGCGCCGAGTAGTCGACGCTGGAGGTCGCGGGATCGCCGGTGGCGGTGACCGTCAGCTTCGGCGCGCTGACCACGTCGACCCGCACCTCCTGCGGCGTCCCGGCGAGCAGCTGGACGCTGGCGGGCTGCATCTCGGAGGTGGACCGCACCGCCTTGCCCGCCGCGCCCGGCACGTCCACCAGCTCGATGCGGGAGTGCGCGCGGATCGACTGCGGCACGTTGAGCAGCGAGCCGTTGCCCGATTCGTCCGGCGCACCGCCGGAGAGCAGACCGCCGAGCGTGGCGCCCTTCCCACCATCGAGCATCGCGCGCAGCTCGGCGGTCTTCGCCTGGGCCGAGCCCGGGTCGCTCGCCAGCCGGTCGAACTCCTGCGGGGTGTCCGGCATCGCGGGCAGCGCGTTGACCGCGGAAACGCTCGCGACCGAGGTGTCCGCATCGGAGATCGGGGACACGCACGGCCCCTGCAGCTCGTCCCACCTCGCGTGCGCACTTCCTTGCACCGCACCGAGTTTCAGCACCGAGTCGGCAGGCGACGGAGGCGGCCCGAAGCCGGTCGCGGTCGGTTCGGGGTGGTCCGGCAGCGCCGTCTGGTTCACCGACACCCCGGGAACCTGGATCGGGTTGCCCGCGATCGCCGCACCGAACGGCGCGGCTTCCGCGACCGAGCGCTCCTGCGCCAGGTAAGTCCCCGAGTCCGCCTTCGCGGTGGCCAGCCCCATGCCGGCTTCCGCCACGGACTGGTTCGGCACCTGCTGTCCGTCGATGATCGAGTCCCCGGGCACGGTGCCCGGCAGCACCCGCACCACCCCGATGCCGGTGCCGGCTTCCGCCACGATCGGCCCCGGCGGCGGTACCGGCGGGCCGGAGGACGCGGGCGGCTGGTTCGGATCCTCGGGGATCGGAATGGGCGTCGTGGTGGTCTCCGCGAACGCGGCCGGCACGCTCAGCCCGGCGATGGCCAGCGACACCGTCGTGCAAGCGGCGAAGCGGCGCAGCGGTCGGTTCGATCGCATCGCGAAGACCTCCGTTGGTCGGATCGGTGACACGTATCACCGATCAGCACAACGACGCGCCCTGGCCGGGGTGACGGCCCGATTGCCGCGTGTGCACGTCCGCTCGCCGCTCGCGACCGCCTCCGAACCTCCCCTCCGTCGGAGCCCTCCCCTCCGTCGGAGCCGTCGCGTCGCCCCGCTACACTGGCCGCGCAACGCCGCCTTAGCTCAGTCGGACAGAGCGACGCACTCGTAATGCGTAGGTCGCGGGTTCGATTCCCGCAGGCGGCTCCGCGCACAGCCCCTTTCCGGACTCCGGGAGGGGGCTGTTTCGCGTCCGGCTCGCCGTGGTGCGGTCCGGGCGACCGCAGGACCATGGACGGGTAGGCGTGAACGGCTTGATCAAGTTCCAAGTCGGAACAATCGGCAAGAAATTTCGTTCTGGATCGTTCCGCTTTTATTCGGAATTCCTAAATCGCACACAGCAGAAGTTCCAACACGAACAACCGCGGTGAACTCCACCGCAGCCACCGAGAACGCCGCTCGGCTCCGCCCCATAGCAGAGTCCGAACGCCGCCGTTCGCGCCCCACGTGATTGAGCCGTTCGGCGGCGCTGCCAAAGTGGGTCACCCCGATCCGGGGCAAGTAGGGACGGTGACGGACGGCTGGTGGCAACAGCTGTTATCACTGGCGGGTTTCGAAGTCGACATCTCGCGACCGGCCTGCAGTGATCACACGGCGCCACCAGGTGTAGGCCGATCAGCCCAATCGACCTTCACCCTTATAGCCGATTGTCGCCGAACTTGGGGAGCTACTTCGATCACAGTGACGCCGGAAGGATCGATGTGATGGAGCGTTGGGACGCGGGCAACGGCACGGGCATCATCGGCGGCGGGGTCATCGCCGGAGAATCCCAGGCGCAGGACTGGGAACGACGCATCAGCGAGTTGTCCGAGCAGCTCTACCGGGCACGGCTGCTGCAACGCTTCCTGCTGCTCTGGGTCTATCCGGGCAACCTGGCCCTGTTCGGCATCTCCGCTGCCGGGATCAGCCTGCTCAATCCGCCCGTGGCGGCCACGGTCGCGGCAGTGGTGCTACCGATCGGCTCGGTCGCCGTCTCCGCCCGGACCGCTTACCGCCAGCATTTCAGGATGCGCTCGGTGGCCACCGAGCTGCGCGAGGTCGAACGGGCGCACCGCGAGCACCAGCTCGACGAGTGGAACTCCGGTGACCTGCTCGGGATGCGCAAGCGCTACCGGGCGGACCTGCCCGACGTGATCGAGCGCTACCGCGACGAAGCGGGCAGGCACCGCTGGAAGGACCAGTTCCTGCAGACCGTGGTGATCGTCGGCTCGATCGTCAGCGCCACGGTCACCGCCGCGGGCACTTCGGCCCCCAGTTTCCGCTGGGCAGCTGTTTGCGTCGGGCTGCTGGTGGCGGTCGCGGCCGCGTTCGGCGGTTACGCCAAGTACCGCGAGCGGGGCGTGAGCCTGCAGCAGACCGCCGATGTACTGGAACGCGAATACCATTCGGTCGAATTGCGGGCCGGTCGGTACAGTAGGTTCGAGGACGAAACCGACGCCTACGCCGAATTCGCCGATACCGTGGAATCGTTGCGCGAGGAGCAGGCCAAGCGCCAACAGCACCTCAACCAATCCGTGGACATCACATCCTTCGCCGGACAGTGATCGCGGGACCGTTCGGATCACTCGAAAGTGAGCGGATTCTGCCCCGTTCCACACACTGCGCGTAGATATTTTCCGAAGGTCGTGATCGCTGATTCGTGGTCGAACCCGGCTCCGTACTCTCCGCCCGGTGCACAGGTGAGCACCTGTGCGGAGAGGAGCAAGGCGATGAAACGCAGCCTGACCGCGGCGGCCGCCGCCGTGCTGACCGGGGCCGGCGTAGTCGGCTCCGCAGGGGCCGCCCTGGCCACCCCCCAATACCCGGCCGAACTGCCCGTGCAGAACGGGCTCGCGCAGACCGCCTTCCACGGCGCAGGCACGGTCCACGGCATCCAGAAGACCGTCGGCGACGTGGTCTCCGCACCCTCCGGGTTGGCGCAGCAGGCAGGCCAGCAGCGCGACGGCGGGCCCCTGGCGAGCACCTTCCAGAACGGCCCCTTGGCGAACAGCCTCGAGAACGGTCCCCTCAACGCGGCCTTCGACAACGGCCCGCTGGGCGGCTCCGCCGAGAAGGACGGCGCGCTCGGCGACCCGCTCGCCCCGTTCGACCACGCGACCACGCACCCGGTGCCGCGCAGTGCGCAGTCCCCGGCAGACGGTGCGCGCGCCGCCCAGCCCGCGTTCCCGCCGCGGGACATCGGCGACGCCGTCAACACGGCGGGCAACGCGATGGTCGACTTCGTCAACGCCCTCCCGCCCGAGGCGATGAACCAGCACGTCACCGCCGAGAACGGCAAGCCGGGCAAGCCCGGATCCGGCGGTCTCAGCGGCACCGACGGCCAGGCGGGCGGCAGCTCCGAAGCGATCAACGCCCCGACCACCAAGCCCGCCCCGCGCAGTGCGCAGCGCCCGCACCTGCTCGACCTCAGCAACGCCAACGGCATGCTCGGCAAGCCGCTGCAGCACGGCCTGGGGCACAGCTCGCTGGCCGAAGCGGTCAACGTCCCGCAGCAGACCCCGGCCGACTGACCGGCCGCCACTGACGCGGCCCCCGCACCCAGGGGAGGAGGGTGCGGGGGCCGTTTCACGTCCGCGGCGGCGTCAGCCCCGGTGCAAGGTGGCGGCCATCGCCTCCACGGCGATGATCGGCTTCACGTTGCGGCTCAGCGCCGTGCGGCACTCCAGCACCGCTTCCAGCCGCCGCAGCGCCGACTCCGAGCTCCACTCCGAAGCCGCGCGCACCACATCCGCCTCGTAGTCCGGATGGTTCAGCGGCGCGGCCGAACGCGACCGGGTCACCAGCACGTCCCGGTAGAACCCCGCCAAGTCCACCAGCGCCAGGTCCAGCGCGTCCCGCTGCGAACGGGTGGCCCGGGACTTCTGCCGCTTCTCCAGTTCGCGCAGCGCGGCGTTCGCGCCGCGGTTCGCCGCCGCGGTTCCCTTACCGGTACCGCCCGCTCCCATGGCGGTGCGCAGCTCGTCCTTCTCGGCTTCGTCGCGTTCCTCGTTGGCCGCTGCCGCCTCCGTCTCCGCGGACTTCACCAGCCCGCCGGCGGCGGTGAACACATCGGAGAACCGGCGCAGACCGGCCGGGACGCTGAGCACCTTCGCGCGCCGCTCCCGCGCATCGGAATCTGTCGCCAACCGCCGCGCACGACCGATGTGTCCGCCGCACACGGACGCGGCCCAGGTGGCCATGGCGTCCTCGATGCCGTCCCGTTCGCGCAGCACCTCCGCGATCGCGGACGCCAGCGGAGTGCGCAGCTGCACGGCGCGGCACCGCGAGCGGATCGTCACCGGCACGTCCTCCGGGTGGTCCGAAGGCGCGCACAGCGCGAAAACCGTGCGGTCCGGAGGTTCTTCGACGGCCTTGAGCAGCGCGTTCGCCGCGCCTTCGGTCAGCCGGTCGGAATCCTCGATGAGCACGACCCGCCATTCCCCGGTGGTCGGGCGGCGGGCCGCGGCCTGCACGAGCTCGCGCATCTCGCGCACCGAGATCGTCAGGCCCTCCGGCACGACCACGCGCACGTCCGCGTGCGTGCCGGACATGACCGTGCGGCAGGCGGAGCAGTGCCCGCAGCCCGGCAGGTCACCATCCGCGGCCGGGTCCGTGCACTGCAGTGCCGCCGCGAAGGCGCGAGCCGCCACCGAACGGCCGGATCCGGGCGGTCCGGTGAACAACCACGCGTGGGTCATCGCCCCGGCCGGCGCCGGCTCACCCCGGATCTGCAACCGCGCGGCGCGGGCGGCTGCCAGCAGCGTGCGCACCGCGGCGGGCTGACCGACGATGTCCGCCCAGACGCCGGTGTCCGGCGGGACCTCGCCCTCGACCGGATCCGGGGACTCCTGCACAGGTCACCTCCGTGGCGTTCACCCGCACTGTACGAGGCGGCCACGACAGCGGACCGGGCGCACCCGGGGCGTTCAGGACTGCGAGGACGCGGTTTCGTCGCTCTTCGCGGACTTGCTGCGGGCGCCGGTGCTGCGCGACGACGTGCTCTTCGAGCCGTTCGTCTTGGCTGTGGAGCTCTTCGATGCCGTGCTCTTGGCGGAGGTCCCCGACTTCGCCGACGTGCCCGACTTCGCCGACGTGCCCGACTTCGCCGACGTGCCGGACTTGGCGGTGCTCTTGCCGGACGTGCTCTTGGAGCCGCTCTTGGACGCCGTGCTCTTCGACGCGGAACTCTTCGACGCAGCGCTCTTGGCGGAGGTGCTCTTGGCTGAGGCGCTCTTGGCGGGGGCGCTCTTCGACGAGCTGCTCTTCGACTGCGCCGACTTCTTCTTCGGCGGAGCCTTCGCGCGGCGTTCCTGGATCAGTTCGGTCGCGCGGTCCATCGACAGCGACTCGACGTCATCGCCCTTGCGCAGCGAAGCGTTCGTCTCGCCGTCGGTGACGTACGGCCCGAACCGGCCGTCCTTGATCACCAGCGGCTTGCCGGTGTCCGGCTCGTCGCCCAGTTCGCGCAGCGGAGCCGCCGCGGCCCGCCTGCCGCGCTGCTTCGGCTGCGCGTAGAGCTTCTTCGCCTCGTCCAGCGTGACCGTGAAGATCTGCTCCTCGGTCTCCAGCGACCGCGAATCGGTGCCGCGCTTCAAGTACGGCCCGTAGCGGCCGTTCTGCGCGGTGATCTCCTCGCCGGAGTCGGGGTCGGTGCCGACCACCCGCGGCAGCGACAGCAGCCTCAGCGCGTCCTCGAGCGTCACGGTGTCCAGCGACATCGACTTGAGCAGGCTGCCGGTGCGCGGCTTGGACTTGTCGCCCTCCGGCAGCACCTCGGTGACGTACGGGCCGAAGCGGCCTTCCTTGGCCAGCACCTCGTGCCCCGACTCCGGATCGGTGCCGAGGCTGCGGCCCTCCATCGGCGTCGCGAACAGCTTCTCCGCGATCTGCGCGGTGAGCTCGTCCGGCGGCAGGTCGTCCGGCAGGTTCGCGCGCTGCGACTCGTCGTCGCCGAGCGGGCGCTCCAGGTACGGCCCGTACCTGCCGACCCGGACGTAGACCGTGCGGTCCTCGTCGTCGGTGAACATCGGGATCGAGTTCACCTCGCGCGCGTCGATCTGCTCCACGCTGGAACCGACCAGCTTCTTGAGCCCGCCGGCGCGGCCGATCGAGTCGTCCGGGCCGACCTCGCCGCCGAAGTAGAAGCCGGACAGCCACTTCGTGCGCTGCTGGCGCCCCTCGGCGATGCGGTCCAGCTCGTCCTCCAGCGCGGCGGTGAAGTCGTAGTCCACCAGCCGGCCGAAGTGCTGTTCCATCAAGCCCACCACGGCGAACGCCACCCAGGACGGCACCAGCGCGGAGCCCTTCTTCCACACGTAGCCGCGTTCCTGCACGGTGCTGATGATCGAGGCGTAGGTGGACGGGCGGCCGATGCCGAGCTCTTCCAGCGCCTTGACCAGGCTCGCCTCGGTGTAGCGGGCGGGCGGGTTGGTGCTGTGCCCGTCCGGCTCCAGTTCGGCGGCGGTGATCGGCTGGTCCTGTGCGAGCCGCGGCAGCCTGGACTCCGCGTCGTCGGCGACGCCGCCCGCCTCCGAGTCCACCGACTCGACGTAGGCCTTCAGGAAGCCGGGGAAGGTGATCGTGCGCCCGGATGCGGCGAACGTGCACTCCTCGCCGCCCGCGGCGGTGCCGGTGATGCGCACCGACAGCGTGGTGCCCTTCGCGTCGGCCATCTGCGAGGCGATGGTGCGCTGCCAGATCAGCTCGTAGAGCTTGAACCCGTCGGCGTCGAGCTCGTTGGCGACCTGGCCGGGCGTGCGGAAGGTGTCCCCGGCGGGCCGGATCGCCTCGTGCGCTTCCTGCGCGTTTTTGACCTTGCGGTTGTACTGCCGGGGTTGCGGCGAGAGGTGGTCGTCGCCGTAGAGGTCCCGCGCCTGGTTGCGGGCCGCGCTCAGCGCCGTCTCGGACAGCGTGGTCGAGTCGGTCCGCATGTAGGTGATGTAGCCGTTCTCGTAGAGCCGCTGCGCGGTGCGCATCGTGCGGTCCGCGGAGAAGCGGAGCTTGCGGCTGGCCTCCTGCTGCAGCGTGGAGGTCATGAACGGCGCGTAGGGGCGCCGCGTGTAGGGCTTCTCCTCGACGCTGGACACGCTCAGCTGCGCGTCGGCGAGCGCGCCCGCCAGGCGGCGCGCCTCCTGCTCGTCGAGCGGGCGCACATCGGCGTTGCGCAACCTGCCGTCCGGGCCGAAGTCCCGTCCGGTGGCGATCTTCGCGCCGTCCACGCTGACCAGGCGGGCGCCGAAGCGGCGCGGATCGGCCTGCGCACCGGCATCCATGGTGGCCGAGATGTCCCAGTAGGAAGCGGGCACGAACTTGATGCGCTCCCGCTCGCGCTGCACCACGATCCGGGTCGCCACGGACTGCACCCGGCCCGCCGAGAGCTTCGGCATGACCTTCTTCCACAGCACCGGGCTGACCTCGTAGCCGTAGAGCCGGTCCAGGATGCGGCGCGTCTCCTGCGCGTCCACCAAGTCCTGGTCCAGGTCGCGCGGGTTCGCCGCGGCGGCCTGGATGGCGGACTCGGTGATCTCGTGGAACACCATCCGGCGCACCGGCACCTTCGGCTTGAGCGTTTCCATCAGGTGCCAGGCGATCGCTTCGCCCTCGCGGTCGCCGTCCGTGGCGAGGTAGAGCTCGTCGACTTCCTTCAGCGCGTCCTTGAGCTCGCTGACCGTGCTCTTCTTGTCCGCGGTCACCAGGTACAGCGGCTCGAAGTTGTTCTCCACGTCCACGCCGAGCCGCGCCCAGGACTGGCCCTTGTACTTCGCCGGGACGTCCGCGGCGCCGCGCGGCAGGTCCCGGATGTGCCCGCGGGAGGACTCCACCAGGAACTCGGAACCGAGGAACGAGGCGATCTTCTTGGCCTTGGCGGGGGACTCGACGATCACCAGCCGCCGACCACCGGCGCCCGCTCCGTTCGCGGACCCCGAAGCCCGGCCGTTGCCGTCCTGCTTCGCCCGTGTCGACCCAGCCACGCTTACCTGCTCTCTCCTCGCGAAGGCGTCCGATCCGCCAGTGTGCACCGGACGCGGTCCGATATGCCGCACCCAGGGACGCACA
The DNA here is from genome assembly GCF_037023755.1 of Saccharopolyspora sp. SCSIO 74807. Lineage (NCBI taxonomy): Bacteria > Bacillati > Actinomycetota > Actinomycetes > Pseudonocardiales > Pseudonocardiaceae > Saccharopolyspora > Saccharopolyspora sp. SCSIO 74807. The sequence continues at coordinate 1,381,862 of NZ_CP146100.1, forward strand.
GCGTGGCACACCACACGCCGGTACTCGCGTCTTCCGTCCCGTACGAACGTATCGGGTGAGGAACGTGTTCCGTTGCGTGACCTGTCACTGCCTGCGGTGAAGCGTCACGAAACGAGTGGCCACGTGCGCTCGATCGCACCATCGGGTGTCGGGCCGACGAGTTCGGCGAGGCGTTCGATGCGGCGCCGCCCGGTGACGCGCAACGCCGGACCGCCGGCGCGCGGCCCGAGGCAGCGCGTCGGAAGTCCTGCCCTGGACAGCGCGGAGGTCAACGGCTCGTGCGTGTCCGGCGCGTGCGGATCCAGGCCGAGCAGGTAACCGCCGGGCACCGGGCGTCCCGCCGTGAGCGCCCAGATCCGCAGCGCGGCGCCGTCCGGGGCGAAATCGGCGGGCACCGACTTCATCGCGCCGCGCAGCCAATCGCGCGCGAGCTCGGTCAGGTCGGCGCGGAACGCGGTGCGCACCAGCGGGTGATCGGCTTCGGAGCGGTCGAGTTCGGCGCCGACCCCGCGCTCCTCGCAGGCACGCACCAGCGAGCGGGCGCGCCAGTCGTCGGCGACCACGACGGACAGCCGGGCGGCGGTGCCGCGGCCGAAGCCCACCGCCTGGCCCGGCCCGCACAGCATTCCCGCGAGATCGGCCACGCGGGGGTGGCGGGCCTCCGCCGAGAAGAAGGACAGCTGGTCCACGATCCATGATCGTAGAACAGTCGTTCGAGCTTGACCAGTGGGTACGCCCGGTCGGGCTACTCGGGCCCGGCCGGGCGCACCGCGTCGATCAGCGCGGCGGCTGGGGCGCCGGCTGCTGCTGCTGTTGCTGTTGCTGCTGCATCTGCTGCTGTTGCTGGGCCTGCTGCTGAGCCTGCGCGGTCAGCTGCTGGCACTCCGGAGCCTGCGTCGCCGCCTGGTTCAGCTCCGCGTTCTTGGAGAACTGCTCGAACTGGGCGCTGAAGTCCAGCTGCTGCCCCTTCTTCAGCTCGTCCTGCACACCGGTCATGCCCGCGGTGAACGCCTGCTTGTCGTGCGAGTCGACCTGCTCGGCCTTGCCCTTGGCCGTGCTCAAGATGTCGCGCACCTGCGAGAACCCGTCGACGAAGGTGCCCGCGACCTGGTCGCCGCCCTTGATCGGAGACGGGCCGATCTGCTGCAGCCCGGTCACCGTCTGGTTCGCGGCCTGCTCGGCGGCGGTCATCTGGGCGACCGAGGAGTTCTTGAAGGCGTCGGTGTTGCTGCGATCCACCTGCGGCGCCTGCTGCTGCGACGCGGAGAAGCTGCCCACCAGGCCGCACAGCTTGCCGGTCCACGCCACGCCCTCGGCGCTGACCTTCGCCGGCTGGTTCGGGGCGGGCTGCTGTTGCTGCGGAGCCGGTGGCTGCTGCGGCGGCTGCTCCGGCGGCTGCGGTCCCTGCGAACAACCGGCCAGCGCCAGCGGGACGGCGGCGAGCACCGCGACGGAGGTCGAACGGATCTTCATGCGCATTCCCCTGGGGTTTGCTTCACCGTGCGCCCCGACTGTCCCGCACCCGCGGCCGCGACCGGCAGGCCGGGGGCGCACTGGACCTTCATCGCTGCGCACGGAACTGCGGACTCGTCGGAGAAGGATGTGCGGCGGGACAACGCACAAGCCGCCCACTTCGCCCGTCAGCACCGAAAAAGGCGGGGCGCCCGGCCGCGCCGGACGCCCCGCCAGGACGGCTCGTCAGGCCGCGCCGTTGACGACCTTGCCCTCGTCGGCAGGCTCGTCGGCGATGGCCGTGCTGCGCCGCTTCGACGCCACGACCGCGCCCACGATCACCAGCGCCGCCACGACCGCGATCGCGATCTGCACCGGCCGCGAGGCCGAGTCGCCCATGGTCAGGGTGACCACCGCAGGCGCGATCAGCACCGAGACCAGGTTCATCACCTTGATCAGCGGGTTGATCGCCGGTCCAGCGGTGTCCTTGAACGGGTCGCCGACCGTGTCGCCGATGACCGTCGCCGAGTGCGCCTCGGAACCCTTGCCGCCGTGGTAGCCGTCCTCGACCAGCTTCTTCGAGTTGTCCCACGCACCGCCGGAGTTGGCCAGGAAGATCGCCATCAGGGTGCCGGCGGCGATCGCGCCCGCCAGGTAACCGGCCAGCGGACCGACGCCGAGCCCGAAGCCCACCGCGATCGGCGCCAGCACCGCCAGCAGACCGGGGGTGGCGAGCTCGCGCAGCGAGTCGCGGGTGCAGATGTCGACGACGCGGTGGTACTCCGGCCGGGTCGAACCGTCCATGATCCCCGGGTTGTCCTTGAACTGGCGCCGCACCTCGTAGACCACGGCGCCTGCCGCGCGGGACACCGCGTTGATCGCGAGCCCGGAGAACAGGAACACCACGGCCGCCCCGATCGCGATGCCGACCAGCACGTTGGGCGCGAACACCTGGTAGTCGGCCGCGCTGATCGCCTCTCCGACGTTGCGGGCGGCCTTCGTGATCGCGTCCTGGTACGACCCGAACAGCGCCGTCGCCGCCAGCACCGCGGTCGCGATGGCGATGCCCTTGGTGATGGCCTTGGTGGTGTTGCCCACCGCGTCCAGCTCGGTGAGGATCTTGGCGCCCTCGCCCTCGAACTCGCCGGACATCTCGGCGATGCCCTGCGCGTTGTCCGCGACCGGTCCGAAGGTGTCCATCGCGACGATCACGCCGACCGTGGTCAGCAGCCCGCAGCCGGCCAGCGCGACCGCGAACAGCGCCACCGTCAACGTGCCCGAGAGCAGGAATGCACCGAGGACCGCCGCGCCGATCACCAAAGCGGTGTAGACGGCGGACTCGAACCCGACGGACAGGCCGGTGAGGATCACCGTGGCCGGGCCGGTCAGCGAGGACTTGCCGACGTCCTGCACCGGCCGGTGCTCGGTGGCGGTGAAGTAGCCGGTCAGCTTCAGGATCACCACGGCCAGCAGAATGCCGATGATCACCGCGGCGAGCGCGATCAGCGCCGGGTTGCCCGGGCTGTTGCTGATCTCCGGGGAGACCCCGGCCAACTGCGAGAACGACGTCGGCAGGTACAGCAGCGCGGCGATCGCGCACGCGACCGCGGAGATGCCCGCCGAGATGTAGAACGAGCGGTTGATCGCGGTCAGCGCGCTCTCGGCGGCCCGCGCCCTGGTGATGTAGACGCCGATGACCGCGGTGACCACGCCGATCGCGGGCACGATCAGCGGGAACAGCAGACCCTTCAGGCCGAACGCGGCGGTGCCCAGGATCAGCGAGGCCACCAGCGTGACCGCGTAGGACTCGAACAGGTCCGCCGCCATGCCCGCGCAGTCGCCGACGTTGTCGCCCACGTTGTCCGCGATGGTCGCGGCGTTGCGGGGGTCGTCCTCCGGGATGTCCTGCTCGACCTTGCCGACCAGGTCGGCACCCACGTCGGCGGCCTTGGTGAAGATGCCGCCGCCGACCCGCATGAACATCGCCAGCAGGGCGGCGCCGAAGCCGAAGCCCTCCAGCACCCGCGGTGCTTCACCGGCGTAGACCAGCACCACCAGGGACGCACCGAACAGGCCAAGGCCGACCGTGGTCATGCCGACCACACCGCCGGTGCGGAACGCCACCTTCATCGCCGTCTGCCTGCCCGCACCCGGGTCGTTCGAGGCCGCCGCGACCCGCACGTTCGCGCGGGTGGACAGCCACATCCCGAGGTAACCGATGGCCGCCGAGAACGCGGCACCGAACAGGAAGAAGATCGATCGGCCGATCCGCTCGGCGGCGCTGTCGGCGGGTAGCGCGAACAGCACCAGGAACACCACCACCGCGAACCCGGCGAGGGTGCGGAACTGGCGGTTGAGGTACGCGGCGGCACCTTCCTGGACCGCTCGGGAGATCTCCTGCATCTTGGCCGATCCCTGACCGGCCGCCAGCACCTCCTTGATCAGCACGTAGCCGAAGGCCAGCGCGGCCAGGGCGATGACCATGACGACACCGACCACGGCGTAGTCCGCGCCGCTGAGATCCAGACCGCCGCCGGGAGCGGCTTGCGCGAGGTTCATCTGCGTCGAGCTCGGTGGTGCAGTGCCCTGAGCGGCCCAACCTGGCTGGGCCGGCGTCAGCAGGGACATCCGTCCTCCTCGAATGTGCTCAGTGGCGCGCCGGAGAGGGCGGTGCTGCGTCCGCTCCGACGCTCGATACTTCCCCGCCGACGCCCGGCCCGCCGGGGGCCGCGCGCGACGAAGTCGTGGGCGGGGAGTCTATTCAGGCTCGAAGTGTCTTACTTCACCGTGTGATGCGTGCCTCGCATCGACGTGCGGATTCGTTATTTCATGATCGATACAGTGCGGCCTTGATCGCCCGTTCGGGCAAATCTTGACGTGGACCGAACGGGTGACTTCCGGTATCGCGTGTCGCTCGGGAGCTCCGTCCGGCGTGTCGCGCGCTCACCCGGTCGGCGCAACCACGCGAAGGGGACGAAGCCGCGCGCGCCGGCCGGACGAAACGACCGCGCTCAGCGAACGGCCCGCAGCCGCGCAAGATCACTCGATCGAGATCATCACCGGGTATGCACACACGTGTGCGGTGCCGCGTGCGCCCTGTGCGAGGCTCGAAGACGTGAACGCAGCGCACATGGGTGCAGGCCAGGCGGACACCGGCCGGGACCGGGACGGCCGCGGGCGACGGCTGCTCGATCGCGCGCTGGCCGGAGTGCCTGCCGACGAGTCCCCGTTGCGCCACGTCGAGCAGACACCAGCACGCCCGGCCAAGCACGCGGATTGGCCGGACTGGGCGCCGGAACAGCTGGTGGCCGCGATGCGCGCCCGCGGCGCGGAGCTGCCGTGGTCGCACCAGACCGAAGGGGCCGAAGCGGCGCGGGCCGGTGAGCACGTCGTGGTGGCCACCGGCACCGCCTCCGGCAAGTCGATGATCTACCAGCTCCCCGTGCTCGCCGAGCTGCTGTCGGACGCGCGGAGCACCGCGCTGTACCTGTCCCCGACCAAGGCGCTCGGCGCCGACCAGCTCCGGGCGGTGGAGGAGCTTTGCGGTGAAGGGCTCGAAGGAGTGCGTGCGAGCTCCTACGACGGGGACACGCCCAAGGTCGAACGGGACTGGGTTCGCGCGCACGGTCGCTGGGTCTTCACGAACCCGGACATGCTCCACCACGGCGTGCTCACCCGGCACTCGCGATGGGCGCGGTTCTTCCGGAACCTCAAGTTCGTGGTGATCGACGAGTGCCACACCTACCGCGGCGTGTTCGGTTCCCACGTGGCACTGCTGCTGCGGCGGCTGCGGCGGATCGCCCGGTACTACGGGTCGGACCCGGTGTTCGTGCTGGCCTCGGCGACGGTGGCCGATCCCGGTGCGCTCGCCGAACGGCTCACCGGGGTGGAGTGCCACGCGATCAGCGAAGACGGTTCACCGCGGGGTTCGCGGACCGTCGCGTTGTGGGAACCGCCGTTGCTGGACGACTTGGCGGGCGAGAACGACGCGCCGGTGCGTCGCGCGGCCGGGACCGAGGCGGCGCGCATCCTGACCGAGCTGGTCATCGAGGGCGCGCGGACGCTGGCGTTCATCCGCTCGCGGCGCGGCGTCGAGCTGGCCGCGCTGTCCACCCGGCGCGCTCTGTCCGAAGTGGACCATGAACTCGCGGACAAGGTCGCCGCCTACCGCGGCGGTTACCTCCCCGAGGACCGGCGCTGGCTGGAACGGGCGTTGCTGTCCGGGGAACTGCTCGCGGTGGCGGCGACCAACGCCTTGGAACTGGGTGTGGACATCGCGGGGCTCGACGCCGTGGTGGTGGCCGGGTATCCGGGAACGCTGGCCTCGTTCTGGCAGCAGGCGGGCCGGGCCGGGCGGGATGGGGAGGACGCGCTGGTCATCTTCGTCGCGCGGGATGATCCGCTGGACACCTACCTGGTGCACAACCCGCCCGCGGTGCTGGACCGGCCGGTCGAATCGACGGTGCTGGATCCGGCGAACCCGTACGTGCTCGAACCGCACCTGGCTTGCGCCGCCGCGGAGCTGCCGCTGGACGAATCATCGTTCGAGATCTTCGGCGGGGCGCCCGCGCGGGCGGCGGTCGAGGCGCTGACCGACGAAGGTGTGCTGCGCAAACGGCCACGCGGCTGGTACTGGACCGCGAAGGATCGGCCGCACGGGGCGGTGGAGCTGCGCGGGTCAGGAGGCCAGCAGGTCGCGGTGGTGGAGGGCGACTCGGGGCGGATGCTGGGCACCGTCGACCCGGAATCGGCCTGCTCGATGGTGCATCCCGGTGCGGTGCACCTGCACCAGGGCCAGTCGTTCGTCGTCGACGAGCTCGACCTGGACAGCGGGCTGGCGCTGGTGCACTCGGAGAACCCGGAGTGGACCACTTCGCCGCGCGACGTCGTGGACATCTCGGTGCTGCGCACCGTGGAGGAACGGATGGTCGCCCCGGGGGTGACGGTCTGCCTCGGCGACGTGGAAGTCACCTCGCAGGTCGTCGGCTACCTGCGCAAACTGCCGTCCGGCGAGGTGCTCGACCAGGTGGCGCTGGAGCTTCCCGCGCGGAACCTGGTGACCCGCGCCGTCTGGTACACGATCTCCGACGAGTTGCTTACCGGCAGCGCGCCGGGGAGGGCCGGGCTGGACCCGGCACGCATCCCCGGCGCGCTGCACGCCGCCGAGCACGCGGCGATCGGCCTGCTGCCGCTGTTCGCGACCTGCGACCGGTGGGACATCGGTGGTGTCTCCACTGCCCGGCACGAACACACCGGACGAGCCACTGTGTTCGTGCACGACGGTCACCCGGGGGGTGCCGGCTTCGCCGACCGCGGCTATGCCGCGTTGTTCCCCTGGTTGGCCGCGACGCGGGAGGCGATCGTCTCCTGCGGGTGCCCGGCGGGGTGCCCGTCCTGCGTTCAGTCGCCGAAGTGCGGGAACGGCAACGAACCGCTGGACAAGGCGGGGGCGGTGGCTGTGCTCGACGTGCTCTCGACCGCGCACGGGGAAGCCGCTGGGCGGGGCTGAGACGACGGCGGCGGGTCGGGTGAGCGAGCGGGTTCGCCGGTCCCGCTCGCTCCCACCGCCGGACGTCTCATCGGGGGTGCCCCTGGACGGGTCGGACGTCCAGTTGCCCGCGGCTAATTTCGCGGTCGCCGCCGACCGTCAGTTGCCGGCCACGACGAGCTGGGCCACGTCTTCGGCGGTGTCCGCACCGATGCGCAACGCATCGCCGATGACCTCGGGCGACGGTAGCCGCCACCCGCAGACCTCCGGCTTGACGCGCCAGTGCACGACACCGTGGTGGAAAGTGCTCGGCGGCACCGGGAGCCAGCTTCCGGCGGTGTGCCTGCGCACCGCTCCCGCGGTGACGAGCTCGGGGCACACCGCGGCAGCACGGCCACCGGCGGCCAGGAAGTACCAGCGGGCGTCCGGAGTCGCCACGATCGGTGCCGGAGCGCCCATCGAGCGCAGCGCCCGCGCGGCACGCCGCCCGAGCTCGGCACCGACCTCGAGTGCTTCCACCTCGTCACCGGTGGCGATCAGCAGGCTGTACGGCCGCTCACCGAACCAGGCCGCGACCTGGTCCGCGTCGGTGCTCCGCCGGCCCTGCCAGTCCTCGTGCACGGGCACCGGGCCGGTGGAGCCACCACCGGACCATCTCCCGGTCGCAGCGACCGGGAACGTGCCGGGCACCACCGGCCAGCTGCGCGCGGCCAGCTCGATCGCTTGCACCCGCAGCTCGATGCGGAACGCACCGGCCCAATCGGCCGCTCCGCGCCAACCGCCGGTGCCGGAACCGGCGACACTGGTCTCTGGAGCGACACCGGTCCCTGTAGCAACACCGGGCCGCTCGTCCGCCGACCAGTCCATTCCCTCTCCTCCTCAACAACGGCGAGCGCCTCGGCAACGGTTTCCCGCGGTATCGCGATCCACCTGCGAGCCCGACCACGTTGTCGGAACTCTTGCCCGCAACTCGCACTTTCAATCAACGTCACAAGGCGCACCCGCGTATACCCCCGCGGCGACGAACGGTCGTTCAGCGGCGACGAACGTCGGGAACGGGACCAGAGGCACTGATATGCCGGGGTGGGCGTTCCCGGCCGCGCGACCACGGCAACCGGTCGCCGCCCGGGGACGTGTGACCGCTGAGCGCGCACCCGGAACACGCCACTCGCGTTCAGCGCGGTGCCGGCCCCGCCCTTGCCCTGGCGCTGACCTGGGATGAAAGCAACCCGGGCAGGGCGGAAGTGCGTTCTGCGACGATCACTCGCGCATCCGGGCCGGACAGTCGGCAGTCGAGCACGCTCGCGTGCATCCCGCGCGCCACCCGTTCCGCTTGCTCGCACGCCGCCGTGCCGCCCGCGGTGGCGTGCGATGCAGCGGCCAGCGCGGCGAGGTCGGCGGCCCCCTCCGCGCGATGCCTGGCCAGCACGGCGGAGCCGAGTGCCAGGCCGAACCCGAGGATGACCAGCAATCCGAGGATCAGCACCGCGGCGAGCACCGTGGCGACACCGGCATCCCGGCCGCCGGCACCGGTGCTCACCGCGCGGGCTCCGCCGGACCGGACCCGGCCGCACCCGGTTCCAGCACTGCCGCGGCTCGACTGGTCCACCACTGGGCGGGCAGGAAACCGACCACCGGTGGAGCGCTCACCTCGGTCGTCACCTGGTCGTCCCGAACGGAGATCGCCAAGCTCGCGCCCGGCGGGGCCAACCGCCGCACCGCTGCGTCGGCCTGCTCGCGATCTCCCCTGGACGCCAGCCGAGCGGCCTCGACCGCGGCGTCGGTGCACCGGACCTGCCCGAGCACCATGTTCATGGCGGTCAGCACGAGCACGAACACCGCTACGACCGCGCCCACGCCCAGGGCCGCCTCGACCGTCACCGCACCGCGGTCGGAAAAGGAATCCGGACTTCGCGCCGCCGGGACCGCCCGGCCGCCCGAACCGACCGGGAGCGCTCGCCGCGCGATCACGGGACACTGCCTTGCAATGCACGTTCGACCAGCCCGGTGAGCGCGGCCGTCACCGAGTCGCCGGTGACGACGGTGTAGAGCAGCGCTGCGAAAGCGGCCGCCGCCACGGTGCCGATGGCGTACTCGGCGGTGCTCATACCGCGGTCGCCGTGCAACAGCGTTCGAAGACTCCGCAATCGACGACGGCTGAGTCCGGAGCGGCTCGTGCGGCGATCGCCGGCAGGCACCGTGCAGCTGATCTTCGTGGGAATCGGGGTCATGCTCCCGCCTTTCTCGTGTTGTCGTTCGCCCGGCACCGCGCATCGCTTTTCGCGGCTTGCCGGGCCGGTTGTCGGCAACGAATGTCTCGCCGCACGACGGAATCCGGCCTGCTCACCAGGTCGCGGCGAGCCGCTGCACCATCCCCGCCACGACCGGAACCACGCCCAGGCACAGGAACGCGGGCAGGAAGCACAAGCCGAGCGGCGCGGTGATCCACACCCCGGCCTGCTGAGCTGCTGCTTGGGCTCGGTCGGCGACCGCGGTTCGCGCTTCGGCCGCCAGGCCGTCGGCGACCTCGGCCAACGCACTGCCGGTCCGCGCACTGCGGCGGGCCGCGCGGGCGAGTTCGGCGGTGCCGGGATGGCGAAGCGCCGGTTCCCACGCCGAGGCCGGGTCGGCCCCGAGTTCGAGCAGCCCCGCGACCTCGCGCAGCGCGGTACCCGCCGGACCAGCGAGTTCCGCGGCCACCGCCCGCACGAGCACGACCAGCGGCAGCCCTGCACGCATCCCGGCCGCCAGCAGATCCCACCCCGCGGCCAGCTCCAGCGGATCGGTGTCCGGCGGTCCGGCCCGAGCGCGAAGCACCAGCCAGAAGACGGCCGCAGCGAGCACCGCACCGGGAATCACCCCGGCGACGGCAGCGCCGAGGGCACCGGACGCAGCCGCAGCCACGGGAGCTCTGGCTCGTTCCGGCCATCTCGACAACAGCCGCGTGACGGAGTTCGGCTGCCCGGCAGCGGTAGCTTCGCCCCTCCGGCGCAGCACGGCGACCCGCGCCGATCGGACGGGCAACAACAGCAGCGCGACCGCGAGCAACACCGGTTCGAGGGCGCTCATGTCCGCACCACCGACTCGGTCAGCCGGACCGTCCACAGCACACCCGCGCACAGCAGTGCCACTCCGAGCACGAGCACGGCCTGCCCGAAGAGACCTCCGGTGAGCACCGCGAGCGGAGTCGCTCCCGAGACCTCCCCGAGCAGCAAGCCGAGCAACGGCAAACCCGCCAATACCGCGGCGGTGGCTCGCGGACCGGCCAGCTTCGCCTCGACCTCCCGCGCGAACGCCACTCGGTGCTCGAGATCGCGGCGCACCGCGTCCAGCAGCTCCGCCAGGGCGACGCCGTGACGTTCGGCCAACGCCCACGCTCTGCCGGCCCGTGCCAAGGGATCGACGGGCGCAGCTCGCTCGCCGAACCGGAACACGCGGCGATCCACCGCTTCGGCGCCCGCACCTGCTGCGGTGAGCACGGATGCGACGTCGCCGCCCATCCTTGCCGTGGTGGACAGGTCGCGGAACACGGCGGCGACCGGAAAATCCGCGTCCACGGCCGCCCCTTCCGCGGCGGCGGCCGGGTGCGACCCCGCTCGAAGCTCGGCGACCAGCAACCGGAATCCGGCCGCCAGCGCCGCCGAGCGCTGCAACCGCAGGCGGTACCCGCCGCGGGTACGCCACCACCACACGCCGAGCGCGGTCAGCGCACTCGCCGCCAGCAATCCGCCGACACCGGCGAGCAGCAGTCCGAGCAGCGCGGCGGCCGGAACCGCGCCGATCCGCAACGACGAAACCGGATTCCGGTGCGGCAGCGAAACTTCACGCCTGGGTAGCAGTCGGTGGTGCGCCCGCAGGTCCGGCCATCCGAGCAACGCCGCGGCAGGCAGCAGCAGAGTCAGCACGGCGCCGCACCTCCCCGCGAACGGATCAGCCCGGCGAGTTCCGAACGCCCCTCGATCCAACCGTCGTCGCACCGCCAGGCCGGCACGACCGACACTCGGTCCCGTTCACGGCGCAACACACCGATCGCGGCCAACTGCCTGCCGCGATCGGCGCTGCGGCGCACGTGCAGCACCACCTGCACGGCGGCGGCCAGCTGGCTGTGCAACGCCTCCCGGGCCATACCGCCCAGCGCGGCCAGGGCCTCCATCCGGGCCGGAACCTCTTCCGGGGAGTTGGCGTGCACGGTCCCTCCACCGCCTTCGTGGCCGGTGTTCAACGCGGCGAGCAGTTCGCACACCTCCGCGCCGCGCACCTCGCCGACGATCAACCGGTCCGGGCGCATCCGCAGGGACTGCCGCACCAGATCCCGCATCCGCACCTCACCGGCTCCCTCCACGTTCGCGGGCCGGGTCAGCAGCCGGACGACGTGCGGATGCCGCGGGCGGAGCTCACCCGCTTCCTCCACGCAGACGATCCGCTCAGCCGCGGAAACCTCGCCGAGCAGCGCGGCCAGCAGGGTCGTCTTCCCGGCGCCGGTGCCGCCGGTCACGAGCAAGGCCAGCCTCGCCCGCACGATCGAGCGCAGCACCGCGCCCAGTTCCGGCGAGAACGTGCCCATCCGCAGCAGCGCATCCACCCCGTGCGAGGCGGGCCGCAGAATCCGCAACGACAAGCACGTCCCGTTCACGGCGATCGGCGGCAGCACCGCGTGCATCCGGACCGCTTCGCCCGCACCGGCTCCGGGAAGCCAGCCGTCGACCCACGGTTGCGCTTCGTCCAACCGCCTGCCGGTGGCCACGGCGAGCCGTTGCGCGAGCCTGCGGACCGCCTCCTCGTCCGAGAACGTCACCGCGGAGCGGCACAACCCGTCGCCGCGGTCCACCCAGACCTCGTCCGGTGCGGTCACCAGTACGTCGGTGACTTCCGGATCGCGCAGCAGCGGCTCGACCACGCCGGTACCGAGGAATTCTTGTTGCAGCGACCGCAAAGCGGTGAGCAGGTCGGCGTCCGCCACCGGACCGCCCGCTTCCTCGCGCACCGCGGCCGCCACCGCCGAAGGGCTCACCGGCGTGCCGCCGCCAGCGAGGCGGTTGCGCACCCGCTCGATCAAGTCGGTGTTCATGACGCCACCCGTTCCGGGGCTCGCTGATCATCCAAGGTCTCGAGGACTTCCGCCGCTGCTCTGGCCGTCGCTCCCCGGCTGCTCGCCCGCGTCCCGCACAGTCCCGCTTTGTCGACGGCTCCCGGCAGACCCGCCTGCGTTCGCAGCACCGCGAGCACCGGCGCGCCCACCGCAAGCTCGATGTCGCGCACGCGGAGCCCGGCGGGCGCAGGCCCGCGGATCACCAGCCGCACCGGTGCGGAAGCGCGTTCCCGCAGGACCCGCAGCCGGCTCGCCGCGGCCGCGCACGCCCGGACCTGCGCGGGCACGACCAGGACGGTCAGATCGGCGGCGCGCAGCACCGCGCAAGCAGGCTCGGACAGATCCCGCGGGAGATCGCACACGACCGTTTCACCGCCCCGGCGACCGGCGGCGAGCACGGCTTGCACCGACGGCGCGGTGAGTCCGCTGGCCGCGCCGTCTCGGTCGCAGGAGAGCACGGTGAGCGCGCCGGAACCGACCCGCTGTCCCGGTAGCGCCTCCCGCAGCGCACCGGCCGCCACGCGGCCACCGCTGATCGCCAGTCCGGACCAGCGCAACCCCTGCGTGCGCTCCACACCGACGGTCAGGTCCAACCCGCCGCCGAGCGGGTCGCAGTCGAGCAGCAACGCGCGGTCGCCGCGGCGTGCCGCGACGACGGAGACCGCCGCGGCCAACGTGGAGGCACCCGCGCCGCCGGTTCCGCCGAGCACGGTGAGCACCCGTCCTGCGCCGGACGCGGGAGCGTCGACGGCCTCGGCGAGCAGCTCGACGAGTTGCGCTTCCTGCTCGGGCAACTGCAGCACCGCGTCCGCGCCGATCTCGAACGCGGACCGCCACCGCTCCGCTCGCTGCGTGCGGGAGACCAGCAGGACCGCTGATCTTCGCGGCATACCGGCCGCGGCAGCACGAGCCGCCGTGCGGTCGTCGAGCAGCACCAGCGGCGCTTCGCGCCAGAGTTGCCCCGTCTCCGCCGGGTCGGCGCGACGCCGCAGGTCGCAGCCCGCGACGGCGGTCAACCGAGTGATCTCCGCGGCCAGGTCGTCGTCCTGGCTGACGAGCAGTGGTGGTGCGGTGGTCGAGGTGGGCATGCCGGCACCCGTTCCGGTCGCAGGGCTCGCGGGAGGAATTCGCCGGGACCGGCGGAATTCCCGCTCGACGTCCACGTTGCAGCGGCCGGGCGGCGGCGCCCAGACCGAATTCCGGAATCTGTGGATGGACCGGCACCTTGTGGACAACTTCTTCACCCGATTAAGCGATCAACCGTGAAGGGTTCACCGGAAATGGCCCGACCAGCGCAGGGAGCCGAAAAGAAGTGCCCGCGCACCGCGGAAACTACTTGAAGCCTGGAATAATTTGCTCGGAAACCGTCCGCACCGGACGCGGCCGGGAACATCGCCCCCGACAATGCGGACGACCCCCGCCAGGGGGAGGACGGGGGTCGCCGAGAGTTCAGCTCCGGGGGGTCGAGCTGAACCCGTCCGGTTCCCGGACCCCCATACTCTAGCGCCCGGTCTCCCCCACTCGCGTCCCGTCCATTAGGACGAACATAAGCATCCTGTCGCGCCTTCTGGAAACGCCACGCCCGATCCACTGCCCGAACGTGGCGAGAACTCACTGCAACGAGCCGAAGTCGGCCACTCGCAGTGAAGCAGGCCCGCGCGCCGCGCATCGCCCGCCGCGCCGGGGTCCGGTCGTATGCTGTGCGACGTGACAGCGCCCGCGAACCCCCCGACCGCCACCGGACCCCGGACGGCGGCATTCTTCGACCTGGACAAAACGGTCATCGCCAAATCGAGCACGCTCGCATTCAGCAGGCCGTTCTTCCAGGAAGGTCTCATCAACCGCCGGGCGGTGCTGAAAAGCGCCTACGCACAATTCGTTTTCATGCTGGCAGGCGCGGACGCCGACCAGATGGACCGGATGCGCGCGCACATCACCTCGCTGTGCACCGGCTGGGACGTCGAGCAGGTCAACGCGATCGTCGAGGAGACCCTGCACGACATCGTCGATCCGCTCGTCTACAAGGAAGCCACCCAGCTCATCGCCGAGCACAAGGAACAGGGCCACGACATCGTGGTGCTGTCGGCCTCCGGCGAAGAAGTGGTGGCGCCGATCGCGAAACTGCTCGGCGCAACGCATTCCGCCGGAACCCGGATGGTCGTCGCCGACGGCCGCTACACCGGTGAGGTCGAGTTCTACTGCTCGGCGGGGAACAAGGCCGCCGCGGCCCGCGACCTCGCCGAGCGCTACGGCTACGACCTGCGGGATTGCCACGCCTATTCGGATTCGGTGACGGACCTGCCGCTGCTGGAAGCGGTGGGCCACCCGACGGTGGTCAACCCGGATCGCGGGCTGCGCAGGCACGCCGCGCAACGCGGCTGGCCGTCGCTGGCGTTCGAGCAGCCGGTTTCGCTGCGCGCGCGCTTCCCCACGCCTTCGCGCGCGGCAGTGACGGCGGCCGGCGTCGGCATGGGCGCGGTCGCCGCGGCCGGAGCGGCCTGGTGGGGTCTGCGCTACTGGCGCAGGCACCGCTGAACGCAGCGAAATCCCAGGTGATCGAGGCCGTCCGCGACCGATTCAGAGACCTTGCAGCGGCCAGGGGCGGCCGACTACAAAGGAATTGCGGACCCTGGCTCGGCCAGGGGCGACGCGTAGGAGAAGCGGCGCTCCCCCTGAACCGGGCTCCGTGCGTGCGGACGGAGCACCCACGCGCAGCCGCCACGAGAGGCTGAAACGTCGACCGGGTTGCGTACCGGGACGCCGGACGCCTAGCCCAAGAGTTACGACACTTGTTGCACGCTTGGTAACCCGTCCGTTCACGCAAGACGGCGCCTGCCTGCCGGCGGGCGCCGTCGTTCGTGCGCAGCGAAATCCGCGCGAAACGTGCGCGGCCTGCCGGTGAATGTCGTTGACCGGGCTCAGCACGGTGGGTAACTTCCGAATCCCATCCGCGTTGTCGTGGAGGACTTTCCACCCGAGCCCACTGGACGACCCCACGAAGACGTCCGGGACCGTGGGCGAGCAGCCCCAGGAGGTTCCGTGGGCTCGAACCGTTCGCGCCGCCTCGTGGCGGTGCTGATCAGCGCAGCGGCGGTGGTGACGATCGGCGGCGGTTCGTCCGCGGGCGCGCAGCCACCGGAAGTGCGGCACAGCGAGGTCGACCCCGCCGTCACCGAGAAGGTGCGGGCGATGAGCCTCGAGGAGAAGGTCGGCCAGCTGTTCGTCACCTACGCCTATGGCCGCGACGCGGACACCCCGCACCCGCAGAACCGCGAGGAGTTCGGCGTGGACACCCCGGCGCAGGTGGTGCAGCGCTACCACCCGGGCGGGCTGATCCACTTCAGCTGGACCGACAGCCTGTACGAACCGCGGCAGATCGCCGAGCTGTCCAACGGCGTGCAGCGGGCGGCTACCTCCTCCGGTGCCGGAATACCGCTGCTGATCTCCACCGACCAGGAGCAGGGCCAGGTGAGCAGGCTGCCGGAACCGGTCACGCAGCTGCCGGGGAACCTGGCGCTCGGCGCCGGCCGCAGCGCGGCCGACACCGGCCTGTCCGCGCGGATCACCGGCGAAGAGATGCGCGCGATGGGCCTCAACCAGGACTTCGCGCCCAGCGGCGACGTCAACGTGAACCCGGCCAACCCGGTGATCGGGGTGCGTTCGTTCTCGTCCGACCCGCAGCTGGCGGCGCGGCTGACCGGAGCGGCCGTGCACGGTTACCAGGACCCGGGCGCCGCCGGCGTGTCGGCGGCCGCCAAGCACTTCCCCGGGCACGGGGACACCAACCAGGACAGCCACACCGACCTGCCGGTCATCGAGCACACCCGCGAGCAGTGGGAACGGCTGGACGCTCCGCCGTTCCGGGAGGCGATCGAGGCGGGCACGGACGCGGTGATGAGCGCGCACATCGTGGTGCCGAACCTGGATTCCTCCGGTGAGCCCTCGACGCTGTCACCGACGGTGCTGACCGGGATGCTGCGCGACGAGCTGGGCTACAAGGGCGTGATCACCACGGACTCCCTGCAGATGGACGGGGTGCGGGCGAAGCACCCGGACGCCGAGATCCCGGTGCTGGCGTTGCGGGCGGGCGCGGATCAACTGCTGATGCCGCAGAACCTCCAGGTCGCGATCGACGGGGTGCTGGACGCGGTCCACACCGGCGCGCTGACCGAGGACCGCATCGACGCGAGCGTCGAACGGATCCTCGAGATGAAGCGCAAGCGCGGCGTGCTGGACGCGCCGTTCGTGGACACCGGCCGCGTGGACCGGGTCGTCGGCAGCCGGGAGCACGCGCAGCAGGCGCAGCGGATCACCGACCGGACCACGACGCTGCTGCGCAACGACGCCGGTCAGCTCCCGATGCGGCAGAAGCCCGGGAAGATGCTGGTCACCGGCGCCGGAGAGGACGCGACCGGGGCACTGGCGGATCGCGTGCGGGCGCGCGGGCCGCAGGCGACCTCGCTACCGACGGGGAAGGCACCGACCCAGCAGCAGATCTCGCAGGCGGTGCAGGCCGCGAAGGGCAACGACGTGACGGTCGTGCTGACCAACGCGGCGTGGGACGCGGACAACGCCGCCCAGCAGGAGCTCGTGCGCGCGTTGCAGCGGGCGAACGTGCCGGTGGTCGCCGCGGCCGTGCGGGATCCGTACGACGCCGCGTACGCCGAGCAGGTGCCGACCTGGCTGGCGACGTACTCGGACAAGCCGGTGGCGATGGAATCGCTGGCGAAGGTGCTGTTCGGCGAGATCGCTCCGCAGGGCAAGCTGCCGGTCCCGGTGCCGGATCCGGACGGCGCGGGTGCGGACCGCTTCCCGCTCGGACACGGATTGAGCTGGTAGTGCGATGCCGCTGAGCAGGAGGAGTTTGCTGGCTTCCACGGCGCTGTCGGCGCCGCTGGTGGGCGCCGGTGCCGCGTGCGCGGCCCCGCAGCAGGAGCGGATCGACGGCGGCGCGGTGCGCACCGGCGCGGACGTGCTGGCCGCGCAGAACTGGCAGCCGCTGACGGGCAGCCGGGTCGGACTGATCACCAACCCGACGGGCGTGCTGGCTTCCTTGCAGCACATCGTCGATGCGATGCACGCGTCCGGTGCGGTGGACATCGCCGCCGTGTTCGGTCCCGAGCACGGTTTCCGCGGCACCTCGCAGGCCGGTGGCTCCGAGGGGAACGTGACCGATCCGCGCACCGGCCTGCCGGTCTACGACGCCTACGGCGCGAACGCGGACGAGCTGGCCCGCATGTTCGGCAAGGCCGGTGTGCAGCGCGTGGTGTTCGACATCGCCGACGTCGGCGCCCGCTTCTACACCTACGTGTGGACCATGTACACCGCGATGCGCGCAGCCGCGCGCACCGGCGCCGAGTTCGTCGTGCTGGACCGGCCGAACCCGATCGGTGCGCAAGTGGCGGGTCCGCGGCTGGACATGCGGTTCGCCTCCGGTGTCGGTGCGCTGCCGATCGCGCAGCAGCACGGCATGACGCTCGGCGAGCTTGCCCGCATGTTCGACGCCGAGTACCTCGACCCGCCGCTCGGCCAGCGGCTGTCGGTGGTGCGCGCCGAAGGATGGCGCGGTCGTGCCGCGGGCTCGGCGTTGCCGTGGGTGCCGCCGAGCCCGAACATGCCGACGCCGGACACCGCGATGGTGTACCCGGGCACCGGGCTGTTCGAGGGCACCGTGCTGTCCGAGGGGCGCGGCACCACGCACCCGTTCGAGATCATCGGGGCGCCGGGGATCGATTGGCGCTGGGCGGACGAGCTGAACGCCGCCGGGCTGGAGGGTCTCCGCTTCCGGGAGACCTACTTCGTGCCCGAGTTCGGCAAGCACGCCGGCGCCACCTGCGGCGGCGTGCAGCTGCACCGCGGCGGAGAGGTCGACGCGATCCGCATCGCGATCACCATGCTGGTCACGGCGAAGCGGCTGTTCGGCCCGGTCTTCGGCTGGCGCCCGGACGGCATGATCGACAAGCTGGCCGGCACCGACCGGGTCCGCACCATGGTCGACGCGGGCGCGGGCGTGGACGAGATCGTCGGCTCGTGGGACGCGGAACTGGCCGAGTTCCGGCGCCTGCGGGAGCGTTTCCTGCTGTACCGGTGAGCGCGTGCTCATTGCTGACGAGGGTGGGTCTTGATGCGCGGAACGCTGTTGGCTCTGGTCCTCACGGCGATCACGGCGACGGCCGCGGGACCGGCGTGCGCTTCGCCGCCGGTCGGCGCGGGCGGCCGCTTCGACCGCCCGCAGGACGGGTTCTCCTCCGCGGAGACCGTGCTGCGGCCGGGTTCCCCGGAGCAGGCCGGGCTCGCGGCGGCGCCGATCGATGACGCGCTGCGACGGATCGGGGCTTGGACGGGGCCGACGCCGGGGCGCGAGCACCCGATGTTCGCCGGTGCGGTGGCGCTGCTGGCCCACGACGGCGTGGTGGTGCGGCACGAGGCGTTCGGCAAGGAGGTCCGCTACTCCGACGCGCAGGGCACCGAGCTGCCGCCGCAGCAGCAGGAGCCGATGCGCCCGGACACGATCTTCGACGTGGCGTCGCTGACGAAGCTGTTCACCTCGATCGCGGTGCTGCAGCAGGTCGAGGACGGCGACGTGGACCTGGACACCCCGGTGGCGCACTACCTGCCGGAGTTCGGCGGCCAGGGCAAGCAGTCGATCACCGTCCGGCAGCTGCTCACGCACACCTCCGGGCTGCCGTCCGAGGTGCAGCTGTGGAAGCTGCCCCCGCAGGAGCGGATCCCGCACGTGATGCGGCTGAGCCCGGAGAAGCCGCCGGGAACGGCTTACCAGTACTCCGACCCGAACTTCATCACCCTGGGCGTGCTGGTGTCCCGGATGGCCGATGCGCCGCTGGACCAGGTGGTCCGCGAACGCATCACCGGGCCGCTGGGCATGGACGACACCGGCTACAACCCGCCGCCGAGCGAGCTGCACCGCATCGCGGCGACCGAGTTCCAGACCGAGCCCCCGCGCGGCATGGTCCGCGGCGAGCCGCACGACGAGAACGCCTGGTCGCTGGGCGGCGTGGCCGGTGAAGCGGGCTTGTTCTCCACCGCGCACGACCTGGGCGTGCTCGGGCAGGCGCTGGTCAACGGCGGCGGTTACGGCGAGCAGCGGATCCTGCAGCCGGAGACGGTCGAGCGGATGCTGACCGACTACAACGGCGCGTTCCCCGGCGACGGGCACGGTTTGGGCTTCGAACTGGACCAGCGCTGGTACATGGCCGGGCTGAGCGGCCCGCGCACGGCCGGGCACACCGGTTTCACCGGTACTTCGCTGGTGCTGGACCCGGACTCGCGTTCGGTGGTGGTGCTGCTGACCAACCGGGTGCACCCGACGCGGGAATGGGGCTCGAACAACCCGGCGCGGGAGGCGATCGCGCAGGCGATGGCGGAGGCGCTGGCGGTGCGCCCGGAGCGCGGGTCGGAGTCGTGGGGCGCGCCCGCGGCGGCTCCGGCGACGTTGCGCACCCGGGACCTCGGGCCGGTGGCCGGGCAGGCGGAGGTGTCGTTCGACGCTTTCGTGGACACCCAGCGGGATCCGGACGGCGCCGACCCGCTGCTACTGGAGTCCAGTGTGGACGGCGGGGCGAGCTGGCGGCCGGTGCCGGTGACCGCGAACGGGCCGGGTGCACCGGAAGGGCCGCAGCAGTCGCTGGCCGGATCGGGCCACCGCGCGTGGTGGCAGGTGCGCGGCACCGTGGACGCTCAGCCCGGCCAGCACGTCCAGGTGCGCTGGCGCTACGCGCCGGACAAGCAGTACACCGGGCGGGGCGTGCTGGTCGACGGAATCTCGGTGGCCGACCGGGACCGCACGCTGCTCGACGGCGAGCGCGAGCCGCAGGGCTTCGACCCGCGGGGCTGGGCGCCGGTGCACCGCTGAGCCCGCGCGGACTCGGCGCCGTTGGCCCACGAAGGTGATCGGCGCACCGCCGCACGGTGCAACCCGATTCCCGGTGCGAACCGTCCTGTCCACGGCGGGCGCGGCCCGCCGGCCCCGCCCGAACCTCGGCCGACCCGGAGACACCCGCATTGACCTGCACAGATCGCGGTTAGTAAGTTTCCCACATGGCCGTTGACGACAGCTCGTCCGAAGCCGGGGACGGCAGTCCCCTCGTGCGGATCCGCTCGCTGCTCCCGGGGCTGGCCAGAGCCGAGCAGCGGGTCGCGGGCATCGTGCTCGCCGATCCCGCCTCCATCGCCCGGCGCAGCATCACCGAGGTCGCCGAAGCGGCGGGCACCAGCGAAACCACCGTCACCCGGTTCTGCAAGGCGATCGGCGTCGGCGGGTATCCCGACCTGCGCATCGCGCTGGCCGCGGACACCGCCCGCACCTCCGAACGCGACCGCGACCTCGGCGGCGACATCGAACCGGACGACGACCTGGCGCAGATCATCGAGAAGGTCGCCTACGCGGACGCGAAAGCCGTCGAGGAAACCGCCGGACAGCTCGACGCCGAAGCGCTCGCCGCGGTCGTCGACGCCGTCGCGCGGGCCCGCCGGATCGACGTCTACGGCGTCGGCGCCAGCGCCTTCGTCGCGCTCGACCTGCAGCAGAAGCTGCACCGCATCGGCCTGACCTGCTTCGCGTGGTCGGACACGCACACCGCGCTGACCTCGGCGGCGCTGCTGCGCGACGGCGACGTGGCCATCGGCATCTCGCACACCGGAGCCACCTCCGAGACGGTGGAGGCGTTGCGGGAGGCCGGGCGGCACGGGGCGGTCACCGCCGCGCTGACCAACTTCAGCCGTTCGCCGATCACCGAGATCGCCGGGAACGTGCTGACCACGGCGGTGCGCGAGACGACCTACCGCTCCGGGGCGATGGCGAGCAGGCTCGGCCAGCTCACCGTGATCGACTGCCTGTTCATCGGGGTGGCGCAACGGCACATCGACGACACGAAGGCAGCGCTGGAAGCCACCTACGCGGCCGTCGACGGGCACCGGCTCGGTGCCCGCCCGGATCGCCGCAGGCATCCGGACCGGCCCAGGAACGAGGAGGACGCTGGATGACCCGCGATCCGCAGCCGCCCGCGCGGGTGAACGCCCCGACGGAACGGACCAACGAGCGCACCAGGGACATCGACCTGCTGCCGACGCTGGACATCCTGCACGTGCTCAACGCCGAGGACCGCACCGTGCCGGAGGCGGTCGGCCGGGCGCTGCCGGAGCTGGCCCGCGCGGTGGACCTGGCGGTGACCGCGCTGCGCTCCGGCGGACGGGTGCACTACGTGGGCGCGGGCACCTCCGGGAGGCTCGCGGTGCTCGACGCCGCCGAGCTGATCCCGACCTACAACGTGCCCGCGGACTGGGTGGTGGCGCACCAGGCCGGTGGCAGCGGCGCCTTCCAGAAGGCCGTGGAGAACGCCGAGGACGACACCGATTCCGGTGCCGCGCTGGTCGATTCGCAGGTCACCGGTTCGGACTTCGTGCTAGGGCTGACCGCCTCCGGCCGCACGCCGTACGTCATGGGAGCGCTGCAGGCGGCCCGGCGGGCCGGGGCGGGCACGGCGCTGATGTCGGCGAACCCGGAGTCGGCGGGCACCGCCCCGGCGGACGTGGTGATCGCGGTGGACACCGGGCCGGAACCGATCGCGGGCTCCACCCGGATGAAGGCGGGCACCGCGCAGAAGCTGGTGCTGACCTCGTTCTCCACCGCGGTGATGATCCGGATGGGCCGCACCTACTCGAACCTCATGGTCAGCATGCTGGCCACGAACGCGAAGCTGCGCGGCCGGACCGTGGCGATCCTGCGCGAGGCCACCGACGCGTCCGAGCAGGAGTGCGCTCGCGCGCTCGGCGACGCGGGCGGTGACTTGAAGACGGCGCTGGTGCACCTGCTGACCGGCTCCGACGTGGAGCGGTCCGCGGCGGCGCTGGCGGTCTCGGACGGCCGGGTGCGGGACGCGCTGCGCTCGCTGACGCGCTGAGCCGAATCTCTGAGCGAACGGACCGGGCGAACGGACCGTCTGACCAATCTGGCCGGACGAACAGTCCGTTCACTCCGGTAGTTCGGCGGCGACCCGCTCGAAGGCGGTGAGCACGCGGTTCCAGAAGGCTTCGGTGTCGAGCACCGTCGCCACGTCCGCGTTGCAGCGCTCGGCGGGCGCGTCGAAGTCGGTCACCGTCATGCCCGAGGTGAACCGGCCGTGCGTCTCCACGTCCACCCGCGCGGGCACGGTGCTCAGCAACCCCGGATCGAGCACGTGCGCGACGGCGCAGGCGTCGTGGACCGCGGGACCTTCGGCGCGGTACTGCCGGTGCTGTGCGTAGAAGTCCAGGATCGGCGAAAGCAGTTCCGCCTCGAGCCGCCCGAGCGCACCGAACCGCTCGCGCACTTCGGCGGTGGCGCGGGCCTGCGCGGTCAGGTCCAGCCCGACCATGGTGGTGCGCCAGCCCGCGTCGAACGCGACGGCCGCGGCCTCCGGGTCGGCGAGCACGTTGAACTCCGCCGCCGGATTGCGGTTCCCGCGGGTGTAGGAGCCGCCCATGACGACGAACTCGCGCGCCCACTCGACGATCCTGGGCTCCTTGCGCACCGCCAGCGCGATGTTGGTCAGCGGACCGATCGCGACCAGCGAGATCTCGCCGGGCGCGGCGGCCAGCTCGTCGACTATTCGATCCACGGCGTGGCCGTCGATCGCCCGTGCCGTGGCCGCGGGCAGCACCACGCCCCCGAGCCCGTTGCCGCCGTGCACGTCGCCGGCCGTCAGCGCTTCGCGAACGAGCGGGCGGCCCGCGCCGGCCGCGATCGGCACGTCCATCCCGTAGAAGTCCGCCAGGCACAGGGCGTTGTTCGTGGTGTGCGGCAGGCCGACGTTGCCCGCCACGGTGGTCACGCCGACGACGTCCAGTTCCGGGCTGCCGTGCGCGAGCGCCAGCGCCAGCGCGTCGTCGATGCCCGGATCGCAGTCGATCAGGACCTTCTTCGGCATTTCGCTCCCGTCGGTTCTTCGGGGTCGGTGCGCGCGTCGGTCGACCAGCGGTTCCGTCGCGGTGCGGATGCACGCTTCCGGACGCGTGTGCGGTCAGCGGCTGCCGCGGCGGAGCCGCTCGAAGCCGGCCCTCATCAGGACTCCACGGCGTCGGCGATGGACTTCGCCTCCCGCGCGCCGGTTTCCAGCGCGGTGCAGCAGTGCACGATCCACTTCGCGACGCCGTCCGGCTCTCCGGAGGCGAAACCTTCGGCGGCCGCGACGTAGTCGGGCTGCCGCCGGAAGTAGGCGACCTCCGGCACCACCAGCCCCTTCGGGTCCAGCCCGCTGCCGATCATGCTCAGCCGCGCCGCCGCGCGCGCCACGATGCCGTCGACCTCGCCGAACGCGGACAGCGCGAGCAGCTCGCCGTGCACCACGGCGGCCTGCACCGGACCGGGCACGAGCCCCTGCGACTTGCCGCCCGCGTCCGCGACGACCTGCGCGAGCAGGTCCAGCCGCGCGGAGACCGCCGGGTCCTCCCGCGGGCGGCCCAGCCGTTCCTGATCGTCCGCCAGGTCCGCGGCGGCCAGCACGTGCAGCCGTGCGAGGGCTTGCATCGGGGCGCGCTGCCAGGTCGGCAGCAGCGGCCCGAGCGCTTCGGCGACCCGCAGCGAACCGGCCAGCAGCGGATCGGTGACCTCGCCGCTGTCCGGGATCTCGGCCGCCCCGCCCGCGACCGCCGCCGAAGCGCGCGCCGCGCGCACCGAGGCCTCCGCGCTGGTGGCGGGCCAGCCGCGGCGGTTCGCCGGGTGCTCGTGGATCTCGTCGATGGCCGCCCGCGCGGCGGTCACGGCGTCCTGCACGCCGGGCAGCTCCAGCAGGGGGAGCAACGACTCTTGCGCGTTCACGCCGCCGGACGCTACCCGGTCGGCCGCGGCCGGAGCGCACAACCCGGACCGGGCAAGGGCACCACAAGCACCGCTCGGGATCGAAAACGGCGCGTGCGGGAAATCCCTCAGCAGCAAATCCGCGGCAACGAATTTGGGCCCGACGATGAACCTCCGACGCAGCCGGGCGTCCACCGGACGGAAAACGAAATGCGCATCCCATCCAAGGAGACAACAATGCGCGGCCTCGCCATCGCCGGTTCCATTCTCGCCGCCGGCATTTCCCTGTCCGCCTGCACCGGAATGGTGGACTCCGGAAGTACGAGCATGGCTGCTTCGGCGTCCGGCTCGCACCAGGGCGAAGCGAACCAGATCCCCGGACCGACGAAGAACGACATCGACCAGGGCGGGACCCAAGGCCCCGACGGCGGCTTCTGGGAGGTCTACGCCCGCCAGAGCGACGAGGGATTCGCGGGCGCCGAGGAATCCATGAACACCATCAACGCCTACTTCAACACCGACCCGGCGGAGTTGGTGGGCGCCGACAAGTACGCCAAGGACGTCTACCAGGGCTTCGACTGCCACCTGAGCACCGTGCAGGAAACCGGCGCCCAGGCCGTCGACTGCTTCGACGACCAGAACATCTCGATCATCGCCACGACGCAGGCGGGCTGACCCGCAGCCCCGATCCGTCCGGACGGGTTCCGAGAACCCCGCCCCGGGACACCCCGGCAGGGGGAACACGTTCACCGCGCGGCCGATTCCGAACCCGCCCGCGATGTTTCCGGGAATTGCCCGCGACCAGCAGCAGCGGGATGCGCGCGGGACGGGGGTCCGCGCCGCTGACGCGCGGCGAACGGGCGAGCGAGTCGCCGCGGACCGGAAACCGTCGGCAGGCGAACCGATACCGGAAGGCACCCTCCCGGCTGGTGCCTTCCGGTTTCCTGCACGATCCGGTCTCGATAGGCCCATCGCACCCGGAACGCAACGGACAAGTTGATGCAACTTTCGTCACAGCGCACTGCGATGCACGGACGGTAAGCTGCTGATCTCATCGCGTCCGCCACCAGATCGGCCGGACCCGCCCGCGAACCCCTGTCGGCGTGAGCCGGATCGCACTACGGTCTACCCGACACGAAAGGCGCCCCTTGAGCTGGGAGGTTCCCCGCGATGAGTCAGCCCGACGGGCAAAGCAACACCCTGGACAACCTGCTCACCGAGAGCAGGACCTTCCCCCCGCCGCAGGAGTTCGCTGCCGCGGCCAACGCCACGTCGGAGATGTACGACCAGGCCGCGGCCGACCGCGAAGGCTTCTGGGCGAAACAGGCAGAGCACCTGCACTGGGACACCGAGTGGTCGCAGGTGCTGGATTGGTCCGACGCACCGTTCGCGAAGTGGTTCGTCGGCGGCAAGCTCAACGTCGCCTACAACTGCGTGGACCGGCACGTCGACGAGGGCAACGGCGACCGGGTCGCGATCCATTGGGAAGGTGAACCCGGCGACAGCCGCCGGATCACCTACGCGGAGCTGCAGCGCGAGGTCTCCCGCACCGCGAACGCGCTGTCCGAGCTCGGCGTCGGCACCGGTGACCGGGTGGCGATCTACCTGCCGATGCTGCCCGAGGCCGTGTTCTCGATGCTGGCCTGCGCACGGCTCGGCGCCCTGCACAGCGTCGTGTTCGGCGGCTTCTCCGCCGAGGCGCTGCGCTCCCGGATCAACGACGCGCAGGCGAAGGTCGTCATCACCTGCGACGGCCAGTACCGCCGCGGCAAGGCCGCCCCGCTGAAGGCCAACGTGGACGAGGCCGTGCAGGGCACGCCGAGCATCGAGCACGTGCTCGTGGTCCAGCGCACCGAGTCCGAGGTGCACTGGGACGACAGCCGGGACAAATGGTGGCACGACGTGGTCCCCCGGCAGTCCGACAACCACAGCCCGCAGGCGTTCGACTCCGAGCACCCGCTGTTCATCCTCTACACCTCGGGCACCACCGGGAACCCGAAGGGCATCCTGCACACCTCCGGCGGCTACCTCACGCAGGCCGCCTACACGCACCGCAACGTCTTCGACCTGAAGCCGGGGTCGGACGTGTACTGGTGCACCGCCGACATCGGCTGGGTCACCGGGCACACCTACATCGTGTACGGCCCGCTGGCCAACGGCGCTTCGCAGGTGATCTACGAGGGCACCCCGAACACGCCGCACGAGGGCAGGCACTGGGAGATCGTGCAGAAGTACGGCGTTTCGCTGTACTACACGGCGCCGACCACGATCCGCACGTTCATGAAGTGGGGCTCGGAGTTCCCCGCCAAGTACGACCTCTCGACGCTGCGGGTGCTGGGCTCGGTCGGCGAGCCGATCAACCCGGAGGCGTGGATGTGGTACCGCGAGCACATCGGCGGCGGCACCGCGCCGATCGTGGACACCTGGTGGCAGACCGAGACCGGCGCGATCATGATCTCGCCGCTGCCCGGGGTGACCGCCACCAAGCCCGGTTCGGCGCAGGTACCGCTGCCCGGCATCTCGGCGAAGGTGGTCGACGAGTCCGGCGCGGACGTCGGCCCCGGCGGCGGTGGGCTGCTGGTGCTGGACCAGCCGTGGCCGTCGATGCTGCGCGGCATCTGGGGCGATGACCAGCGGTTCAAGGACACCTACTGGTCGAAGTTCGCCGACCTCGGCTACTACTTCGCGGGTGACGGGGCGAAGTACGACGAGGACGGCGACCTCTGGCTGCTGGGCCGGGTGGACGACGTCATGAACGTCTCCGGGCACCGCATCTCCACGACCGAGGTGGAGTCCGCGCTGGTGTCGCACCCGACGGTGGCCGAGGCCGCGGTGGTCGGCGCCAAGGACGCCACGACCGGCGAGGGCATCGTCGCGTTCGTGATCCTGCGCGGCAACGCCGCGGACGAAGCCGGTGGCGAGGCCGCGATGCAGGCGCTGCGCGACCACGTCACCCGCGAGATCGGGCCGATCGCCAAGCCGCGGCAGATCATGGTCGTGCAGGAGCTGCCGAAGACCCGCTCCGGCAAGATCATGCGCAGGCTGCTGCGGGACGTCGCGGAGAACCGGGAGGTCGGCGACGTGTCCACGCTGGCCGACTCCTCGGTGATGGACCAGATCTCGAAGGGCATCAGCAAGTCCGCGGAGGAGTGATCCGCTGACCCGAGTGCAGGCCCCTTCGCGACCGAGGGGGCCTGCACTCTGCGGTCGGCCGCGAGCTGAAGTGCTGCTGTTAGGGTCTTGCCAGGGTGTGCCGGGAAGTCTGGTCGGCGTGGTGTGACCGCGTACGTCCAGGAGGCCGGCCGATGACCGAACCCGACAACGACCAGTCGCCCCGCGGACGCGTCCGGGCCAGGGCGTTCGACTTCGGGGAGTACCTGCGGACCGAGACGGTCGGCGGCATGGTGCTGCTGGCGGCGACCGCCATCGCGCTGATCGCGGCGAACTCGCCTGCCGGCGGGCTCTACCAGGCGGTGCGCGACTTCCAGCTCGGGCCGCACGCGCTGCACCTGGACCTGAGCATCGGCGAGTGGGCCAAGGACGGCCTGCTGGCGATCTTCTTCTTCGTCGCGGGCCTGGAGCTCAAACGCGAACTGGTCGTCGGCGAACTCGCCGACCGCAAGCGGGCGCTGCTGCCGGTGCTGGCCGCGCTGGGCGGCATGATCGTGCCCGCGGTGCTCGCCTTCGCGATCGGGCACGGCGCCCCCGGCGCCGGACAGGCGTGGGCGATCCCGGTGGCCACCGACATCGCGTTCGCGCTCGGGGTGCTGTCGCTGACCGGGTCGGGGATGCCGACGGCCGCGCGGGTGTTCCTGCTCAGCCTCGCCGTGGTGGACGACCTCGGGGCGATCGTCGTGATCGCGGTGCTGTTCACGCAGGGATTGAACCTGCTGGCGCTGCTGGCGGCCGTCGTGCTGTGCGCGGCCTACTGGTTCGCCCAGCACAAGCGGATCAGTACCGCCTACCTCTACGTCCCGCTGGCGCTGGCCACGTGGATCGCGGTGCACAGCAGCGGCATCCACGCCACGATCGCCGGTGTCGCGCTCGGCCTGCTGACCCGCGTCAAGCGCGACCCGGACGAGGACGCTTCGCCGTCGATGCGGCTGGAGCACCGGCTGCAGCCCTGGTCGGCCGGGCTCGTGGTGCCGGTGTTCGCGTTCTTCGCCGCCGGGGTTCCGGTGGACGCCGCAGCGCTCGGCGAGATGTTCCAGGACCGGGTCGCGGTCGCGGTGATGGCCGGACTGTTCGTCGGGAAGTTCATCGGCATCCTCGGCACCTCGTTCGCCGCGGTGAAACTGGGCCTTGCCGCCTCCCCGACCGGCGTGACCTGGCGGGACATGGCGGCGCTGGCGATGCTCGGCGGGGTCGGCTTCACGGTGAGCCTGCTGATCGCCGAACTCTCGCTGGCCGGTGACGCCGCCGAACGCGCCAAGGCCGCCGTGCTGCTCGCCTCCGCCCTCGCCTCCCTCGCCGCATCGGCGATGCTGCTGCGCCGCCGCGGCACGCGGCGAGACGGCGCCTGAGAGGTCGCGCCGAGCGATCACCTCGGCAAATCGAGTTCACCGACGAGCACCGAGATCACCCACCGGTAACACCGAGCGAGTCTCGCTCGGTTGCCGGTCGGGCCGCGTGGCACGATGGCGGGCGTGAACGCCCAGAAGAACCAGCAAGGCAGCAGCGACAGCGCCGCGGCGTCGGCCGTCACGTCCCTCCCGCTGTCCGAGGAGGGCACCGGCGCGGGCGGCGAGCAGTCCGTCGGCACGCTCGTGCGGGACGCGACTACGCACTTGTCGACCCTGGTGCGCGGCGAGATCGAACTCGCCAAGACCGAAATCACCGGTGAGGTCAAGAAGGGCGTCAAGGGCAGCGTCTTCTTCATCCTCGCGCTGGCCGTGCTCGCGTTCAGCATGTTCTTCCTGTTCTTCACGCTCGCCGAAGGGCTGCACGCGCTCGGGATCTGGCGGTGGGCGTCGTTCGGGATCACCTTCCTGCTGATGCTGCTGGTGGCCGGCGTGTTCGGGCTGCTCGGCTACCGGCGGGTGCGCAAGATCCGGGCACCGAAGCGCACCATCGCCACGCTCAAGGACACCAAGCAGCTGGCGCAGCGACGCGGCCAATCCGAGGAACAAGCCATCGAAAGCTAGCCGCTGTTCGGGAAGTGGTCCGGGTCCGCGGGCACCGCAAGCCGTGACTCCGCTCGCTGAACTGAACCCGGCCGCAGCCGACGAAACCGCCCGGTCCCGCACGTGGACCGGGCGGTTTTTCGCGCCCGGGCTCAGCCCGCGGTGCACTCCCCCGTGGACACCGGGGTGTTCAGCGCGGAGGCTTGCGCGACCTCGTCGGACACCTCGTCGGCGGTCAGCGCGAACCCGGTGTCCGGATCGTCCACGGCCGCGCCGAACACGACGCCGACGACGTCGCCCTCCGCGTCGATCAGCGGACCGCCCGAGTTCCCGCTCTGCACCTTCCCGCGCACCGTGTACACGTCGCGGACCACGGTGTTGCCGTCGTAGATGTCCGGGCCGCGCAGGTTGATCCGCTCGCGCACCCGGCCTGCGGCGGCCGTGTACGGCCCGTCCAGCGGGTAGCCGAGCGCGATCGCGTTGCCGCCGGGCGGCACCTCGGAGCGGTCCAACGGCATCGCGTCCGCGTCCAGGTCCGGCACCGACAGCACCGCAACGTCCGTGGACGGGTCGAACAGCACCACTTCCGCGTCGAACTGGCCGCGGCCGACCTCGATCGACACCCGGTCGGTGCCCGCGACGACGTGCGCGTTGGTCATCACCCGGTGCGGCGCGACCACGAAACCGGTGCCCTCCAGCGCCCGCGCGCACGAGGACGCGCGGCCGCGGACCTTCACCACGCTGGTCTGCGCGTTGCGCACCACGTCGCTGGAGGCCAGCGCCGGATCCGGCGGATCGATCGCGGCCACCGGGGTCTGCGAGAACGGTTCCAGCGCGTCCGGGAAGCCGCTGACCCCGAGCATCCGGCGCAGCTCGTCCGGCAACGACTTCACCGCCGCCGGCATCACCGAATCCACCGTGCGCAGCACCGAGGACCGGGTGATCGACGAAGCCAGCCCCGGCATCGCCGAAGCGGACGTGAACGGCAGCGCCACCAGCCACGCCACCACGAACACGGCCGCGCACTGCAGCACCGCGCCGAGCACGTTGTCCACGCCGGTCAGCTTCGCCGAGGTGATCCGGTCGCGCAGCTCCCGCCCGGCCCACATGCCGAACGTCTCGCCGAAGGCCACCAGCAGCACCACGATGCCCACGCCGAACCCGACCCGGGCCGGTTGGCTGTCCAGCCGCTCCAGCAGCAGCGGCGCCACCCGCAACCCCACGATCGCCCCGACGAACACGCCGAGGAACGAGAACAGGGCCGTGACCAGGCCGTTGCGCGCGCCGGACACGGCGGCCAGCAACGCCAGCGCCACCACCAGCAGATCGACCCAGTTCACCGAGCTCCCTTCGACGGCCGCCGCCCGCGGCGATCCGAGCGATCACTCAACCCGACCGGAACCGGCATCAGCAAGCCGTCACGAACCGAACCCGGCGTCATCGGCCTCCTCAGCGGCCCGCCACGCCTCGTCCAGGCCCAGCACGTCGTCGCCGTTCCACCGGCGCGACCAGCCGGCCAAGTCCAGCACGCCGGACAGCAGCGCACCGGTGAAGCCCCACACCAGCATCCCGGGCACCAGGAAGGCCGGACTCGGGTGGCGGCTGCTCAACCGCACGTTGATCCGGTTCGCCGGGTCGACCAGCCACGAGATCGGCACCCGCGCCACCGCCCGGGTCTCGCCCGGGTCGACCGGGGCCACCGGCGACGGTTCGCGCCAGTGCGCCAGCACCGGCGTCACCCGGAAACCGCTGTGCGCGACGTGCAGCTCCGGCAGCGTGCCCAGCGTCCGCACGCCCTCCGGGAGCACGCCCACTTCTTCCTGCGCTTCCCGCAGCGCCGCACCGGTCGGGCCGTCGTCGTCCGGATCGATCGAACCTCCGGGGAAGGCGACCTGCCCCGGGTGCGAGTTCAACCCGTCGGCGCGGCGGATCAGCAGCACGTCCGGGCCGGTGCCCGCCTGCTCGCCGAACAGGATCAGCACCGCCGCCGGGCGGGCGCTGCGCGGCGGGCGCCCGTGCGGCCAGCCGAAATGGCCCTGGTCGACTTCGGCGGTGCGCCGGACCAGCGGGCGCAGCCAATCCGGCGCGCCGTCGAGGGCGACCTGCTCCGTCACGACTGCCCTCCCAAGGTGCGGCTGACCGCGGCTCGGACCTCGTCGGCCGAGCCGAACACCCCCGGATCGACGCGGCGCACTTCGCCGGAAGCGGTGAGCACGAAGCTGGCGGGCAGCACGTTCGGCACCCGCAGCGCCGAGCGGAGCCCGCCGTCGACGTCGTGCACCGCGGGGTACCGGACCCCGAGGTCCCGCAGCAGCTGCAACCCGCCTGCCTCGTCGCTGAGCACCTGCACGCCGAGCACCGGCACCGAACCGGGCCGCTGCGAATACTCCTGCAGCGCGGGCAGCTCGGTGCGGCACGGACCGCACCACGTCGCCCACACGTTGATCAGCACCGGCCTGCCCGCGACCGCCGCGCCGACATCGACCGGAGCCCCGTCGGCCATGCACGTCCCGGTGACGCCCGCGAGCTGCGCCGGACCGCCCGGTCGCGGCTGCGGGCACGGCTGCATGCCGGTGCGCAGCGCCGGATCGACCGGGGGCGGGTCCGCGGTGCCCGGAGCCGGCTGCGGGCTCGCGGTTCCACCGGAGTCCCGGCCGGTGAGCTGGGCGCCCGGCAACAGCGCGACCACGGCGAGACCGGCCAGCACGAGCACCACGATCGTCCACTGGATCTCGGTGCGGAACTCGCGCAGTTGCCGCCAGCGGCTCACCTGTCCGGCTCCTCGGCCGCGGCGCGCTCGATCGTCGCCGCGTCCAGCTCCCCGGACACCCCGGCCAGCTCCAGCAGCCGCGGCGCCTCCGGGCCGCGCACCAGCTTCGCCGCTGCCTGCGGTTCCTCCGGTCCCGCGCCGAACGCCGGGCAGTCCTTGGCCAGCAGGCACGCCCCGCAGGCCGGTTTGCGCGAGTGGCACACGCGGCGGCCGTGGAAGATCACGTAGTGCGAGAGCATCGTCCATTCCTTGCGCGGAATGAGCTCGCCGACCGCGTGCTCGACCTTGACCGGGTCCTCCTCCGCGGTCCACTGCCAGCGCCGCACCAGCCGGCCGAAGTGCGTGTCCACCGTGATGCCGGGGACGTCGAAGGCGTTGCCGAGGATGACGTTGGCGGTCTTGCGGCCGATGCCCGGCAGCTTGACCAGGTCCTCCAGCCGCGCGGGCAGCTGCCCGTCGTGCCGCTCGACGAGCGCGGCGCCCATGCCCATCAGCGAATTCGCCTTGTTCCGGTAGAAGCCGGTGGAGCGGATCATCTCCTCCAGCTCGGCGCGCTCGGCTCCCGCGTAGTCGGCGGCCGTGCGGTAGCGCGCGAACAGCGCGGGCGTGACCTCGTTGACCCGCTTGTCGGTGCACTGGGCGGACAGCACGGTCGCCACCGCCAGTTCCAGCGGCGTCTCGAAGTCCAGCTCGCAGTGCGCCTCCGGATAGGCCTCGGCCAGCGCGCGCAGCATCCTGCGGGCGCGCCGGACCAGGCCGGTCCGCGTCTCCGCGGCCCGTGACCTGCGCCGGGCCGGTGCCTTGCGGGCGCCGTCCCGGCCGTTCGGCGACGTGGCACCGGGCCCGGTCGGCTGCGCTGGGGAAGATCGACCCCGGCCCCGCGCTGCGGTGGCCGCCGCGTTCGAGCGGTCTTGAGCTGGCTCCGGCACTCCACCAGGGTACGGACCCGGTCGACACCCCGGTCCGGCCCCGAGCGGCGGTGACCCACCCCCGGTTGCACCTGGCTCGAAGGCATGAGCGAGGATTCGGAGCATCATGACTGCCTGGTTCGTTGTCGTCGTACCGCTAGTGATCATGTTCTTCACGCTGTTCATGGAGCGCGTGGAGGCGAGACTGCGGCACGTCGCGGTGCAGGAGAACGAGGTCGAAGAGCTGCTGGAGAACGCCCGGCCGGACGAGGTGCGGGCGCTGTTCCGGCAGGGAATTGGACGTGCGCTGGAGCTGTTCCAGCTACGCAGGGTGGGACGCGCAGGCAGACTGCGGACTCGCCGTTCCCGTGACCGGTCTTAGACTTGACGGGTAGTGATCGGCGGCAAGGCCGGTGACCGCAACGGGACGCGGGGCCGCGACGAACAAGCCGCCGCGTCTCAGCATGGAGGGACGAGGTGGACGAGACCCTATCCAGGGCCGGCATTTTCCAGGGAGTGGAACCGGCCGCTGCGGAGGCATTGACCCAGTCGCTGGAACCGTCGGAGTTCCCGCGCGGACACGTGATCTTCGCCGAAGGCGAGCCGGGTGATCGGCTCTACATCATTCAATCCGGCAAGGTGAAGCTCGGCCGCAAGTCGCCGGACGGGCGGGAGAACCTGCTGGCGATCATGGGGCCGTCGGACATGTTCGGCGAGCTGTCCATCTTCGACCCGGGTCCGCGGACTTCCACCGCCACGACGGTGACCGAGGTCCGCGCGCTGACGATGGACCGCGGCGCGCTGCGCCAGTGGATCGGCAATCGGCCCGAGATCGCCGAGCAGCTGCTGCGCGTCATCGCGCGCAGACTGCGCCGGACCAACGGCATGCTGGCCGACCTGATCTTCACCGACGTGCCGGGCCGGGTCGCCAAGGCGCTGCTGCAGCTCGCGCAGCGCTTCGGCAGCCAGGAAGCCGGACTGCTGCGGGTCACTCACGACCTCACGCAGGAGGAGATCGCGCAGTACGTCGGGGCTTCGCGGGAGACCGTGAACAAGGCGCTGGCGGACTTCGCGCACCGCGGCTGGCTGCGGCTGGAGGGCAAGAGCGTGCTCATCCTCGATCCGGAACGGCTGGCGCGCCGCGCCCGCTGACCTCCGCGGCACACAACGCGCGCCGCCTGACGGGTTCGCTGGTATTCGGACCCCTCAGTCGGCGCGCGTTTTCGTGTGCGCTGGTGTGCCGACGACATCTTCGTACCGGAGTACGGTCGCCGACTGTACGGGGCAGGTTGCCTGACACCGGCTCGCAGACGCGGTGTTGGGGCCGAACATGCGAAGAGACCGGGCGTCGCCCCCGACGCGACGCTCCGGCCTCTTCGCTGCGCGGCTCGTCCCCCGACCAACCACGCTTTCCCCGAACCTCCGAAGTGTCGGCCCCGAACCCGGCATCGGAGGTGGTCTGTGCTCTTGTGGCAGTTACCCGCCGCGCGGGCTCGTGCACCGGGCGCCTGCCCGGGCTCAACGATGGGCGTCGCCCAGCGCCGGTTTCAAGGCCCTTCACTCTCTAGGACGTTGCAGCGGCGCGAGACGTTGCACGGTCCCAGCAGATTTTTCGGCTTTTCCCGCTGTCCTGCTTGCACGAGTGTGCCCCGGGATTACGGGCGAGCACCGGGCACAACGTCCTGACCTCGGAGGGTGTGCGGGAGCACGGCGAAAATGACTGGTACTCACGTACCAGCATGACCAATAATGGTACGCATGTCCCACTCGGTGTCCCTGGCCGACTACCGCGTCGCGCTGAGCACGCCGCGCGCCACCGCTCCCGTGTTGACGTCCCTGCTGGGGCGGCTGCCCATCGCGATGATCGGGCTGGCGCTGATGCTGTACGTGCAGCGCGAGACCGGCAGCTTCGCGGCCGCAGGGCTCGTCTCGGCCGGCGAGCTGATCGGCGTCGCCTGCGGTTCGGTGGTGCAAAGCCGGATCATCGACCGGATCGGCCCGAGCCGCCCGATGGCGGTGATGTCGCTGGTGCTGGCGTTGCTGGTCAGCGCGGAGATCGCGGCGATCGAGCTGGGCGCTCCGGTGGCCGTGCTGACGGCGCTCGGGTTCGCGCTCGGGCTCAGCCAGCCGACGGTGGCGCCGGCTTCGCGGGCGCTGTGGACGCGGTTGCTGCCCGCGGGCGCGGTGCGGGACGCCGCCTACTCGTACGAGGCGATTAGCATGGAGGTGTTCTTCATCCTCGGCCCGGGGCTGGCCGGAGTGCTGGTCGCGCTGCCGTGGCCGGGTGCCGGGCTGGTCGCGGGCGCCGCGTGCATGATCATCGGCAGTCTCGGGTTCGCCGCGACCCCGGCGGCCCGCGCGCTGCGTCCGGAAGGCGCAGCGCAGGGCAGCCTGCTGGGAGCCATCGCCACGCCGGGGATGCGCACGGTGGCGCTGGCCGCGCTCGGGTTCGGCGTGCTGGTCGGGTTCATCGAGGTCGCGGTGCCCGCATCGGCCGAACGCGCCGGTCACCCCTCGGCGGGCGGACTGCTGCTGAGCGTGCTGTCGGTGAGTTCGGTCGTGGTGGGCGTGCTCTACGGGATGCGGCCGTGGCCGCGGCCGATGCACCTGCGGCTGCCCGCGCTGCTGTTCGGTTTCGCGGTGCTGGTCGCCCTGCTGTCGCTGCCGGGGTCGCTGTGGGGGCTGTGCGTGGCGCTGCTGGTGGCGGGCAGTTTGATCACTCCGCAGTCCACCGCGCACTCGGTCGCGCTGGAACTGGCCGCACCGGCGGGCACCGAGACCGAAGCGTTCGGCTGGGTGGTCACGTCGGTGACGCTGGGAGCCGCGGTGGGCCAGTCGACCAGCGGACAACTCGTCGAGCTGTTCGGACCGCCATCGGCGTTCGCGACGGCAGGCATCGCGGGCGCGGTGCTGGCGGGGGCGCTGTGGCTGCGGCGGCGCACGCTGCTGCCGGCGAGCGCCACCGCGCCCGCTCTGGTGTGAGTCAGCGTTCGCCCTGCTCGGACAGGTAGGTCAGCTGGGCGTCCACGGTCCACTCCGCGGCAGGCCAGACCGACGGGTCCACGTCCGCGTAGACGACCTCCACGACCTCGCGGGCGGTGACCCGGGGTCCGCGCTCATCCACGACCCGCCGCACCTGGTCGAGCCGCTGCGCGCGATGCGCCAGGTAGCCCCGTGCTGCCTCGGCGACGTCCGGCAGGTCCGGGCCGTGGCCGGGCAGCGCGGGCGTCCCTTCCGGCGACCGCGCCAGCTTGCCCAGCGATTCCAGGTACGAGCCGAGGTGCCCGTCCGGCTGCGCCACCACTGTGGTGCCGCGCCCGAGGATGGTGTCGCCGGTGAACACCGCGGTGGCTCCGGCGTGCTCCGCGGCGAAGCACACCGAGTCCTTGGTGTGCCCCGGGGTCGCGAGCACTTCGAGGCGCACTCCGGACTCCTCGATGACCGCGCCGTCGGTGAGCGCCTCCGCGCCCGCGCACAGCTCCGGGTCCAGCGCGCGCACCGGCGCCCCGGTCAGCTCGGCCAATTCCGCGACGCCTTCGGTGTGGTCCGGGTGGTGGTGGCTGAGCAGGATCAGCGAGACCGGGGCGTGCTCGGCGACCCGCCGCAGGTGCCCGGCATCGGCCGGCCCCGGGTCGATGACCACCCGGTTGGCGCCGGTGCCGACCAGCCAGGTGTTGGTGCCGTCCAGCGTCATCGGGCCGGGGTTGTCCGCCAGCAGCACCGAAGCGAACGGTGTCACCGGCCGGAATTCGCCGTAAGCGGGATGGTTCACCGGTCGCTCTCCTCGTCGTAGCCGGGTTCGCCGGGCAGCACCACGCGCCAAGCGCCGTCGCGGTGCACCAGCCGCGGCAGGACCTTCCCGAGCGGTCGTTGCACCGCGAGCGCGGCCTCGACGCCGTCACAAGCACCGATCTCGGACAACGTCACCCAGGTCGGCGGCATGAGCCCGCAGCGACCTCGCCGCCACTGCTCCAGAGCGTCTTCCGGAGTGCTCCAGTAGGCGTGCGCGGCTTCCGTGGTCACCCCGTCCGCACGTTGCCCGTCCGGCATGGCGGCGAGGAAGAACCGCGTGTCGTAGCGCTTCGGCTCGTCGACCGGGGTGACCCAGTTCGCCCACGGGCGCAGCAGGTCCGCGCGCAGCACGAGGCCGGACTCGGCGAGGAAACCGGCCAGGGACAGCTCGCGGGACTCCAGGCGCGGACGGGCTTCGGCGTAGGGGCGGGTGTCCGCGACGACGGTGGCCGGGTCCGGACCCGCCAGCAGCACGCCGGATTCCTCGAAGGTCTCCCGCACCGCCGCGCACACCAGGGCGCGCGCGACCTCCTCGGTGCACTCGAAGCGTTCGGCCCACCACTGCGGCGGCGGGCCGCTCCACGCGATCGAAGCATCGGCGTCCCGCGGGTCGACGCCGCCGCCGGGGAAGACCGTCATCCCGCCCGCGAACGGCATGTTCCGCACCCGGCGCTGCAGGAAGACCTCGGTGCCCTGGTCGCCTTCGCGCAGCAGCACGACCGTCGCGGCGTCCTTCGGCGTCGCGGGCGGATCCGGCGCCGGCGCGGGAACGAATCCGTCCGGCATCCTCATGTCCTCCGGCAGTCGCACCATGCCGGATACCCTAAGCCGAGGAACTCTCATGTCCCACCCTCGAGTTCAAGATCAACACTCCGCTGGGATCCGGCCCTAGCGACACCCGGCGTCCGATGCCGCACCAGATCCACAGTGGAGTGCATATTCCAAACCGACAAGTTCCACTCAGACTCCGGCGATCAATCCGAGCCACACCGCCGAGAAGGTATCGCAAATTTGCAGTCAACGAGAACTCCGCAGAACTGCGCGGAACGCGCCGAACCCGGACACCGACGGGCTTCCCTACCGCTGTGCCGAACGCCCGGTTTTCCGCTGAGCATGGCCAACCGACCCGTCGGGCAGATAAGGTGCTCGGCGACCTATGCGCACACCTGTGCATAGGCGCTGTCGCGCGAGGGACAGCGGCTGAGGCTCGCGAGGTTGCCGCCTCGCAATTGCCGTCGCCCCAGCCGCAGCCCTGCTACCGCTGGTCGCCGTTACGCAACCACTGGGCAATCCCGCGCAATGCGACGGCCAGCGGCCTGGCCACCCAGGTGGCCGGGCCGTTCTGGTCGGTCAGCTCGCACCACAGGGCGAAGATGTCGAGCGCGTACGCGACCAACTCAACGCCCAGCGGGCCGCGGCGAGGCGGCTGCGCGGACGGACTGCCGTTCTTGGCGATCGCCATCGAACTTCCTTTCTCCACCTCCACATTTCGGCAATTTCCTTGGAGGGGTCACTGCCACCCGACAACCGGAGTGGAACCTCGATGAGATCGTTGCCCGGGACACTAACACTGCGTTCGGAACCACCCTGAGCCAGTTCGCTCTATAGAGGACAGACTTGTTCTCAAGCTGTCCGGAACGTCAACGCTTAGCCACATCCGACACGATCGATCTAAGCAGACACTGTCAGAAGAACTGTCACCTATCACGAAGATCATCTGGCGGGCCAAGAATTATGGACCGTTTCGTCTCGCAATCCTCGACGGCTCGCACGAGTCCGCCACCACCGAATCTCCGCGGCCCGGCAGACCCCGCGCTTCTGCGTGTTGATCGGGGCGCGGGGACCATGGACGGATGAACGAAGCACTGCGGGTCGGCATCGTCGGAGCGGGACCGTGGGCGAAACGCGTCCACGCGCCCGGGCTGCACGCGCACCCCCGGATGCGGCTGACCGCGGTGTGGGCGCGCCGCCCGGACGCGGCGAAAGAACTCGCCCGCCCCTACGACGCAGACGTCGTCGACGGGTTCGACGCGCTGCTGGACGCGGTCGACGCCGTGGCATTCGCAGTGCCGCCCGCGGTGCAGGCCGAACTGGCCGTGCACGCCGCTGACGCGGGCAAACACCTGGTGCTGGAGAAGCCGCTGGCCGCGGACGTGGCGGCTGCCGAAGCAACGGTCCGCGCAGTGGAGCGCAACGGCGTGGCGGCGCTGCTGATGCTGACCCGCCGCTACGCACCCGAGGTGCGGGACTGGCTGACCGGGCTCGGCAAGCTCGGCGGCTGGAAGGGCGGCACCGCGCAATGGCTGGCCGGTGGGCTGCTCGGCGGTGACTACGCCGGTTCACCGTGGCGGCAAGAACGCGCGGGATCGCTGCTGGACGCCGGACCGCACGCGCTCGACCTGCTGGACGCCGCGCTCGGCAGCATCAACCTGGTGCACTACGCACAACGGGACGCGGGCGATCTGTGGCATCTGGTGCTCGGGCACGCCAGCGGGGCGAACAGCACGCTGGCGCTGTCGCTGCGAGTGCCGGTGCAGCCCGCGCTGGTCGAGTTCACGATCTACGGCTCGCAGGGCAAATCGCAGCTCACCGGCGGCCGGACCGCCGCCCGCGAGTGCTACGCGAAACTGCTGGAGGAATGGTTCGGGATGATCTGCTCGGGCCGCACCGGGCACCCGTGCGACGTGCGCCGCGGGCTGCACCTGCAGCGGGTGCTCGACGCCGTGCAGCGGGCCGTCGGCTGAGCGGCCCGCCGACTTACCGACCCGTCAGCTGATCCGCGCGGTCACTCGGAACCGGGGCGCTCCCGACCGCTCGACGTGGGCGCACCGATCGACGGGAAACCGCCGGTCGGAGTGCCCGGCATCGTCGCCGTCCAAGCGTCCTGGCCGGAACCGGCGGACTTCCCGCCCGCCGCCACCTGCTCGCCCGCCACTTGCTCGCCCGCGGTTTCCTTGTCCTGCTCGCGCTGCGCCAGTTCCTCGTGCAGCTTGCGCAGCAGGTTGCGTTCCCGGTCGGTCAGCTTCGCGTCGACCGCTGCCGGAACGCGGGTGTTCTTGCCGCCGGTCTGCACCGTCTGCTCGCCCTGCTCGGGCGCGTCGGGCTCCGGTGCCGGAGCCGGTTCCGGCTCGGCGTGCGCCGGTTCCGGCTGCGCCTGAGATTCCGGTTGAGCCGACAGGGCCGGTTCGGCGCGCTCGGCCGCGACGGGGTCGGGTTTGGCGCGTTCCCGATCAGCGTGCTCCCGATCAGGGCGTTCCCGCTCGGCGTGCTCCCGCTCGGTGCGCTCCCAGTCGCCACGTTCCCGACCAGCGCGCTCACCCGCGCGTTCGCGCCCCACCGGCGCCAGGTCCGCCTCGCCCGGATCGAGGTGCGCCGGTTCGGCGTAATCCGGACGTGCCGAGTCGAAGGCTGCGGGCTCCGGAGCCGGGGCCTCGGCCCGTTTTCCCGACCCCGTCGCTGGCTCACTCGGCGCGTCAGCGCCCCCGGCCTTGCTTCCCGCCGTGGCCCGTGGTGCGCGCGCGTGGTTCGAACCGTTCGGCACCGCGATCTGCGAACCCAGGTCCAGGTGCACCCGGCGCGCGTTGGCCAGCGCGTTGCGGTGGTACGGCGGCAGATCCATCCCGCTGTTGAAGACGTCCACCGAGCAGCCCAGACCGGCCCGGCGCACCGCCTCCAGCAGCTGGTAGCCGGCCGCGGCTACCGAACCATCCGAACCGACCTCGGCGAGCAGCACCCGCCGCGGCACGGCCCCGTAAGTCACCCCGGCCGGAGTCGTGCGCCAGGCGCACCACAGCGCGCGAACCCCGTGCAACCGGCCCGCGATCGGGGTCAGCGCGTCCACCAGCTCGCGGTCCGAGCGGTCCTGGTCGTGCTCGTCGCTGAACCGGTGCCCCTCGTCCGGCACCGCCTCCACCACGTGCAACCGATCCGCCAGCGCCTGCTGCGAACGAGCCTCCTCCAGCGCCCGGCGCAGGTGGTACTGCTCGGTCGAGGTCACCGGGATGCGGCCGGCCAGCAGGCAGCCGGCCAGGAACTCCGCCGCGGCGTCGAGCTGGCCGATGCCGAGCATCTCGCGGACCGAATTGACGGCGTCGTCGTCCACCCGGCCCGTCAAGGCCAGCACGAGGTTGTGCAGGCGTTCCACCGGCCCCGCACCCTCAGCGACGTCCACCACGAAAGCCTCCTTCTGCGCGGTCTTGCCCAGACCTCGGGACACCATCAGCCACGGTGTCCCACCAGTTCGTCGCCGCCCAGGCACACCAGCATCGATTCCGCGAGCGCGGCGCGCTGGTAGGCGGTCGGTTCGAGTTCGGGCGGCAGCACCTCGACGCACGGCTCGGGATCGCCGAGCGCCCGCAGGATGCGCTGCAGTTCACTGGTGAGCTCGACGGGGTCGGTCGATGCCGTCACCAGGAAGATCCGCTTCGAGCGCTGCCCCGGCAGGTGGCGCCACGAGCTGCGCGCCTCGCGCACGCCCTGCCTCCCGCGCAGCGTCGCGCCGAGCACCAGCACCGCGGGGTCGCCCTTGTCGTCGCTGTGCGACTCCGCGCGGAACGTGTAGCGGTCGGGCTCCGCGCCGGGCAGCACCGCGTGCACCGCGGACGGGTCGGCGCCGAGGGGCAGCAGTGCTTCGGCGAGCCTGCGGTGGTCGGCGTCGGACAGCGCGACCCGTTCGCGGACCAGGGTGGCGGGCAGCGAACGCGCGAGGACGTCGCCTGCTCCCCCCGCCAGCCAATCGCGGTAGCGCCACAGATGCCGGTCCGGCAGCCGACCGGCAAGTCGAAGCAGCAACTCGTGGCACAGCAGGTCCGATTCGCGCACCGCCACGTCGCCCCTCTCAGCTTCGTTCGCTCATCACGTGCGGGCGGCCACCCGCACCCCACACGCGAGCGCCCGATCGGGCGAACTCTGCCCCGTCAACCGACGCACGGGCAAACCAGATCGGACACACGCAGGCATCAATACCGCCGTTCGGGCGAACCCGATGTAGTCACCCCAAGTAGCGGCGGCCGTAGCGTACTGGGTGGTACGAGCCGTGTGGGGCCCGGCTGGCGAGAAAACGGCGGTCCGCACCGCGGAATACGTCACAGCGCCGGGAAGCGGGCGCGACACAGCTCGGCCCGGCCCGGGAGCAGCTCCCGGACCGGGCCGTGTTCGTGCTGGATCGGGCTCAGCCGACCT
This sequence comes from Saccharopolyspora sp. SCSIO 74807, assembly GCF_037023755.1. Lineage (NCBI taxonomy): Bacteria > Bacillati > Actinomycetota > Actinomycetes > Pseudonocardiales > Pseudonocardiaceae > Saccharopolyspora > Saccharopolyspora sp. SCSIO 74807. The sequence goes on from NZ_CP146100.1 coordinate 1,423,459, forward strand.
CGACGATCATCTCAACTTCGACGGGCGCGCCCACCGGCAGCTCGGCGACGCCGACCGCGGAACGCGCGTGCTGCCCGGCGTCGCCGAAGATCTCCCCGAGCAGCTCGGAAGCGCCGTTGACCACGGCGGGCTGCCCGGAGAAGCCCTCCGCGGAAGCCACGAAACCGACCACCTTCACCACCCGCACGATCGAGTCCAGCCCGACCAGCGCGTCGACGGCGGCCAGCGCGTTGAGCACGCAGGTGCGCGCGTGCCGCTTGGCCTCCTCGGGGTCGATCTCCGCGCCGACCTTGCCCGCCGCGGCCAGCTTGCCCTCCACGAAGGGGACCTGCCCCGATGTGAAGACCTGCGAACCGCTGCGCACCGCGGGCACGTAGGCGGCGACCGGCGCGGCGACCTCCGGCAGTTCGATGCCGAGCTCGGTGAGCCGTTGCTTCCAGGAAGCCATGCCTACTCCTTCGGCCGCTTCATGTAGGCGACCATCTGCTCGCCGGTCGGGCCGGGCAGGACGGCGACGAGTTCCCAGCCGTCCTCGCCCCACTGGTCGAGGATCTGCTTGGTCGCGTGGCTCAACAGCGGCACGGTGGAGTACTCCCACTTGGTCATGGTCACCAGCGTAAAGAGCGGGTGTCGCCGCGGCACCGCTGCCCCGGTCCGGCGCGGGTCCCGCAGGCACAGGTCGATATCGGAACGCGACCTCGCCTTCATTCGTTCGCGCCTCATTGATCACCGCATCGGACTAGCTTGCGCGAAGTGGAGGTTTGGCGGATTGCGGCGACCGCGCTGACGATCGCCTTCGGCGCTTTGTTGATCCTGGATGCCGTGGTCGGGATCCGCGGCACCCGCGCACAACGCCGCCCGAAGCGGGCGCGCGCCGCGGTGCAAGGCGGGTTGCTGCTGGTGGTGAGCACCGGGCTGGTCGCGACGGTGCTGCCAGCGACGCTCGTGTGGGCATTGCTCGCGGCCACCGCGCTGATCATCTCGATCCGGTTCGTGATCGACTGAACCGCTGGACACGGCTCGTGCGACCCGTACGGGAGACGGCCGCCTCCTGCGGGAGACACAGCACCGGCCGCCCACCTACGCTGATCGTGTGACCGAGTGGGACGCCGAACTCAACGACGCCCGGCTGCACGTGGTCAGCGGCAAGGGAGGCACCGGCAAGACCACGGTCGCAGCCGCGCTCGCGCTGGCGCTGGCGACCGGCGGACGCCGGGTGCTGCTGATCGAGGTGGAGGGCAGGCAGGGCATCGCGCAGCTCTTCGACACCGCCCCGCTGCCCTACTCCGAGGAGTCCATCGCGGCCGCGCCGGGCGGCGGCGAGGTGCGGGCGCTGGCCATCGACGCCGAACCGGCGCTGCTGGAGTACCTGTCGATGTTCTACAACCTCGGGTTCGCGGGCCGGACGCTCAAGCGGATGGGCGCCATCGAGTTCGCCACCACGCTCGCGCCCGGCCTCCGAGACGTGCTGTTCACCGGCAAGATCAAGGAATGCGTCGGGCGCACCGACGAGCACGGGCGGCACTTCTACGACGCGGTCGTGGTGGACGCGCCGCCGACCGGGCGGGTGGTGAAGTTCCTGGACGTGACCCGCGCGATGGCCGACCTCGCGAAGGTCGGGCCGATCCGGGGGCACAGCGAAGGCGTGGTCAAGCTGCTGCACTCCGGCGACACGGTGGTGCACCTGGTGAGCCTGCTCGAAGACCTGCCGGTGCGGGAGACCTTGGAGGCCGTCGCGGAACTCGACTCGGCCGAGCTGCGGCCCGGTGCGGTGCTGCTCAACCGGGTCCGCCCGAGCAGGCTGCCCGCTTCGTCCGTACCGGTCGCGGCCACCGGGCAGCTCGACGTCGACCGGTTGCGCACCGGCTTGGACACCGCGGGGCTGCATCCGGACGAGGCGATGCTGCGCGGGCTCGCGGACGAAGCCGCCGAGCACGCGGTGCGCGCCCGCTCCGAGCAGGACGCGGGCGAGCGGCTCGCGGCCGCCGGCCTGCCGACGGTGTCGCTGCCCGAGCTGACCGCCGGGATCGACGTCGCCGAGCTCTACGAACTCGCCGAGATCTTGACCGAGAACGGCGTCGGGAGGCCGCGATGACCGAACCCGCGCGCGACGACCCCGCGCGACTGGACGTCGACGCGCTGCTCGACGATCCGGCGACCAAGACCGTGGTGTGCTGCGGCTCGGGCGGTGTCGGCAAGACGACCACCGCCGCGGCGCTGGCGGTGCGCGCCGCCGAGCGCGGCCGCAAGACCGTGGTGCTCACGATCGACCCGGCGCGCCGGTTGGCGCAGGCGCTCGGGATGCGGGAACTGGGCAACCAGCCGCGGCAGGTGGTGCTGGACGGGTTCGAGCCCGACGGCGACCTCAACGCGATGATGCTGGACATGCGCCGCACCTTCGACGACATGGTGCTCGCGCACGCCGGGCGGGACCGGGCGCAGCAGATCCTGGAGAACCCCTTCTACCAGACCATTTCCACCTCGTTCTCCGGAACGCAGGAGTACATGGCGATGGAGAAGCTGGGCCAGCTCGCCGCTACCGGAAGCTGGGACCTGATCATCGTGGACACCCCGCCGAGCCGATCCGCGCTGGACTTCCTGGACGCGCCGCAGCGGCTGTCCACGGTGCTGGACGGCAAGCTGATCCGGCTGCTGTCCAGCCCGGCCAAGGCGAGCGGCAAGGGCCTGCGCAAGATCGTCGGTGCCGGGTTCGGCATGTTCTCCAAGGCCGTTTCCACCGTGATCGGGGGTCAGCTGCTCGCGGACGCGTCCGCGTTCGTGCAAGCCTTCGACTCGACCTTCGGCGGTTTCCGGGAACGCGCCGAGAACACCTACCAGCTGCTGCGCTCGCCGGGCACGGCGTTCCTGGTGGTCGCCGCGCCCGAACCGGACGCGCTGCGCGAGGCGTCGTTCTTCGTCGAACGGCTCAGCACCGAGAACATGCCGCTGGCCGGGCTGATCGCGAACCGCACGCACCCCGTGTTCGCCGAGCTGACCGGGACGCGCGCGACCACGGCGGCAGAGGAACTCGAAGCCACCGGGAACGCCGAGCTGGCCGCGGCGGTCCTGCGGGTGCACGCCGACCGCGTCGCGATCGGCGACCGGGAACGCCGGATGCTCGCCCGGTTCACCCGCGCGCACCCGGAGGTGTCGCTGGTGGGCGTACCGGCACTGCCCGCGGACGTGCACGACCTGGACGGGCTGCGCGAGATCGGGCGGCGACTCGCCGCGGAATGATCATTTCCGCAATTTCCGGTGCGGGCGACCCGGAAAGCGGGCCGCCCGATCCGGCATCCGGGTGAGTTTCAGCCCACCTGGTACTCGTCGATATCCGTGTAGTCCTGACGCGCGGCTTCCAGCAGCTCGCGCCAGTTGCGGACGTCCGGGCGGCGACGCAGTAACGCGCGCCGTTCCCGCTCGGTCATTCCGCCCCAGACCCCGAATTCGATCTTGTTGTCGAGCGCCTCACCGAGGCACTCCGTGCGCACCGGGCAGCCGAAGCAGATCATCCGTGCTTTGCGCTGCTCAGCCCCACGTACGAACAACTGGTCGGGATTCTCGTCCCGGCAAGCGGCGTTAACCCGCCAATCCCCCTGCTCCAACATAAGGTTCCCCCAGCTCCTCACTGGATCGTCGGCGACTTGTTTCGTCCGGAGCCCCCCGGCACCGGATGCTGCGGCGCATGGCGCGCCGCAACGATGCTGTCGCTGGACGTGGACGAACTCTAGATCCTTTCGGTTCCACGGCCAAACAAGGGTTGTCGCTCCGTTATGTTTGACCCTCATCACATCGGGGGGTGTGCCCGGCGACGCCGTGTTGATGTCCGGCACCCGGCTTAGGCTTGCCCGCGTGCGTGTCCGGGACGGGTTGCTGAAGCTGTTCGGTCTGTGCGTGCTGGCGGGAGTCCTGGTCGCGGGGATGCTCTTCCCGATGGCCGGCGCGCTCGGCGTGGTCTCCAACCGCGCAGGCGACGCGGTGAACAACATCTCCGCGGAATTGATGACCCAGCAACCGCCGCTGGCCACGACCATCACCGATCGCGCGGGCACTCCGCTCGCTTACCTGTACGAGCAGAATCGGACCCCGGTCGCGCCGGATGAAATCTCGGATCCGATGAAGGCCGCGATCATCTCCATCGAGGACCGCCGGTTCTACGAGCACCAGGGCGTGGACTGGCCGGGCACGGTGCGCGCGGCGGTCACCAACCAGATGTCCGGTGAGATCGCCCAGGGCGGCTCGACGCTGACCCAGCAGTACGTGAAGAACTACCAGGTGCACGTGACCGCGGCCGACGATCCGGTCAAGCAGGCCAAGGCCGTCGAGCAGACCCCGGCGCGCAAGCTGCGGGAGATCCGGATCGCGCTGCAGCTGGAAAAGCGGCTGCCGAAGGAGGAGATCCTGGCGCGGTACCTGAACGTCGTGCCGTTCGGGCACCAGAGCTACGGGGTCGCCGCCGCGGCGCGCACCTATTTCAACAGCACCCCGGACAAGCTCACGATCCCGCAGTCCGCGCTGCTGGCCGGGATGGTCAACAGCCCCAGCGCCCTGAACCCGGAGACCAACCCGGACGAGGCGCTGGCTCGCCGCAACCTCGTGATCGATGCGATGGAGGCGCAGCAGCGCATCGACGCACCGACCGCCGAGCAAGCGCGCAGGGCGCCGCTGGGCCTGGTGCAGCCGTTGAACTCGCTGCCGAACAACTGCGTCGGAGCGGGCCCCGCGGACGGCTTCTTCTGCAAATACGTCATCGATTACCTGCAGAACGCCGGATTCTCCGAGGAGGAACTGCGGTCCGGCGGCTACACGATCCGCACCACGCTCGATCACAAAGCGACCGGCGCCGCCAAGGCCGCTGCGGAGAAGCACGTGCCGAAGGACACCGAAGGCATCGCGAACGTGATGGCCGTGGTGGAACCGGGCAGCGACAAGCACCGGGTGCGCGCGCTGGTCGCGAACCGCGACTTCGGCAACGACGCGGACAAGGGCCAGACCTCTTACGCACTTCCCAGCGGTGTGGCCAAATTCGGCGCCGGGTCGATCTACAAGGTGTTCACCGCGGCCGCGGCGCTGGAGAAGGGGATGGGAATCCAGAACACCATCCAAGCTCCCGGCACCTACACCTCCAAGGTCTTCCGGAACGGCACCGCCCCTTACACGGTGGGCAACGCCGAAGGCGTCTCGCCCGGCCCGCGCACCTTGCAGAAGGCGCTGGCGACTTCGCCGAACACGGCGTTCGTGGCGTTGGAAGAGCGCGTGGGGCTGAATCCGACGGTGGACATGGCGACCCGGCTGGGAATGCGCCAAACGCTGCAGCAGTCGAACCTCAGCGGTGATCCGCTGACGCCGAACGGCTCGAACGGGCCGTCGATGGCCGAAGTGGTCAAGCAGAAGAAGATCGGCGCGTTCACCCTCGGCTTCGGCCCGACCAGCCCGCTGGAGCTGGCCAACGTCTCCGCCACGTTGATGAGCGGCGGCACCTGGTGCCCGCCGACACCGATCGCCGAGATCACCGACCGGCAGGGCAACCAGGTCAAGATCACCGAAGATCCGTGCGAGCAGGCCGTGGACAAGGAACTGGCGAACGCCATGGTCGTCGGCATGAGCCAGGACGACCAGGCGGGCGGCACCGCGCACGCCGCGGCGCAGGGCGCGGGCTGGAGCAGGCCGATCGCGGGCAAGACCGGCACCACCGAGGCGCACCAGTCGGCCGGCTTCCTCGGCGCCTCACCGCAATTCGCCGGTGCCGTGCTGACGTTCTCCGACGGCAACCGGCCGCAGGGGATCTGCGACAGCACGCCGCCGACGCTGTGCGGGGCCAACGGCGGCAACATCTACGGCGGCAAGGTGCCTGCGCGCACCTGGTTCGACGCGATGAAACCGATCCACGAGGGTCTTCCGGAGATCCCGCTGCCGCCGGTCAACGAGCGCTACAAGAACGGCGGCGACGAGTTCCAGGTGCCGAACGTCGTCGGGCTCGGCGCGGACCGGGCCACGACGTCGCTGGAGAAGGCCGGCTACAAGGTGCAGAAGCGCTCGATCAACAGCGAGCGGCGCAAGGGCTCGGTGACCAGTCAGACGCCGCGCGGTTTCGCGCTGCCCGGCGAGACGGTGACGCTGTCGGTGAGCACCGGCTACGTGCCGCCGCCGTCGACCGCACCGGCCCCGCCTCCCCCTGCTCGGCCACCGGAGGCGCCTGCTCGCCCGCCGGAACAGCCGGAAGAGCCCGCGCCGGGCGGTCCCGCGCCGAATCCTCCCGCCGCGCCGCCGCCGGGGAACTCCCCTCCGTAGCCGACTCGGTCGCTGCCTAGACTCGGCGTTCGTGGTGGACACGCGGGCGAGCATCCGGCGAGTGCGTTCCCGGTACCGGTTGGTCCAGGTCCGGTCGGTGCGGTGGCTGACGCCGCGGATGCTGCGGATGGTGCTCGGCGGCCCGGAGCTGGCGGATTTCGACAGCACCGGCAGCGACCAGCGGATCAAGCTGTGCCTGCCGCGGCCGGGGCGACCGACTCCGCTGGGCCGCGACCGCGCCGAGGTGTTCGCGCTGCCCCGCGAGCAGCAACCTAAGCAGCGGACCTACACGGTGCGCTGGTTCGACCCGGCCGCCCACGAGCTCGCGATCGACTTCGTGGTGCACGAGCACGAGGCGCCGGGCGCGTCCTGGATCTCCACCGCGGCCCCGGGCGACCAGGTGGTGGCCGTCGGGCCGAGCCCGTCCTACGCGCCGGACCCCGCGGCCGATCGGCTCGTGCTCGCCGGGGACGAGACCGCGTTGCCCGCCATGCTGGCGATGGTCGGCGAGCTGCCCCCGCAGGCCCGCGTCCAGGTGTTCGCCGAAGTCGCCGACGCCGCCGAAGAACAGCAAGTGCGGACCGAAGCGGACGTCTCGTGGACCTGGCTGCACCGCGAAGGCGTTGCGGCCGGGCGGAGCACGCTGCTCGAAGACGCGGTTCGCGCGGCGGACCTGGGGCCGCGCCCGGACGTGTGGGCCGGTGCCGAATCCACGGCCGTGCAGCGCATCCGCGAGCACTGCCAGGACGTGCTCGGGCTGGACCGGCGCCGGGTTTACGCGCTGGCGTACTGGCGGCTGGACGCCGCCGGGCCCTGACCCTCGACGGGACGTCGATTTACCTGGTCACAGCGCCGGAAAGGGCGGTTGGCGGCGCGGCCCATCCCGGGCGTCGCGGGCCTGCCACCGGCCGTAGGCTGGATGGCGTGAACAAGTTGGGTCGGATCATGCTCGCCGGTGGCGCGGTCGGTGCCGCCACCTTCGGATACGCCGCCGGTGTGGAACGCAGCCACTGGACGCTACGGCGCGCGGAGATTCCCGTGCTGGCCGAAGGCGCCCCCGAACTACGCGTGCTGCACATCTCCGACCTGCACATGCTGCCGAACCAGCGCTCCAAGCAGCGTTGGGTGGCCGCGCTGGACGAACTCGCCCCCGACCTGGTCGTCAACACCGGCGACAACCTGGCGCACCCGCAGGCGGTGCCCGCCGCGCTGCGCGCACTGGGCTCGCTGCTGGACCGGCCGGGCCTGTTCGTGTTCGGCAGCAACGACTACTACGGGCCGAAGCCGAAGAACCCCGCGCGCTACCTGCTGCCGTCGGCGAAGACCAAGCGCATCCACGGCGACCCGCTGCCGTGGCGGGATCTGCGCGCGGCGATGACCGAGCGCGGCTGGCTCGACGTGACGCACCGTTGGAGCGACCTGGAAGTCAACGGAGTGCGCATCCACGTCGCCGGGCTCGACGACCCGCACCTCAAGCGGGACAAGTACTCGAAGATCGCGGGCGCGCCCGCGCACGACGCCCACCTGCGGCTGGGCCTGACGCACTCGCCCGAGCCGCGGGTGCTGGACGCGTTCGCCGACGACGACTACGACCTCGTGCTGGCCGGGCACACCCACGGCGGCCAGCTGCGGCTGCCGGGCTACGGCGCGCTGGTCACCAACTGCGAGCTGGACCGCGCGCGGGCGCGCGGCGCATCGACGTGGGGCGAGCGGATGCACCTGCACGTCTCGGCCGGTCTGGGCACCTCGCCGTACGCGCCGGTGCGCTTCGCCTGCCCGCCGGAGGCGACGCTGTTGACGCTGGTCCCGCGTTCGCGCGCCGGGTCGGCCGAGTCGGCGGCCGCGGTCGGCAGCCCCCCTTCCGGAGCGCGCACGAACATCCGCTAGACTTTTTCGCGGCGGTCGGACAGGGACCCGATAAGTCCACCGCCGGAAGATCGGGGTGTGGCGCAGGTTGGGAGCGCGCTTCGTTCGGGTCGAAGAGGTCGTGGGTTCAAATCCCGCCACCCCGACAAGTAAAGGGCCTGGTCAGGACTCCGCAAGGAGTTCCGGCCAGGCCCTTTCTCATGTCCGGACCGCGTCTTGCACCGGGCGCGGCGACTCCGCCAGTACGTGGCCCTGCTCGTTCTGGCGCTAGCCGAGTTGGGCGCGGATCTCGGGGAGCAGGTTCTCGCTGAACGCCTGCTTCAACCGCTGCTTCGCCTTGTCGAGCAGCAGTGCCTTGAGCGGGTCCAGGCAGTGCTGCACGACCGCCGGATGGCGGGACGGGGATTTGCACAACAGGACCGCGAGCGTCCGCAGCGCGGGCAGCAGCGTGGCGGCTTGCTCGATCCCGCCGAGGCCGAGTGCTTCGGTGAGGCGTTTCCAGAGCTGCTTCGTGCACGCGGTGACGACCTTGGTGGGAATTTTGCGCCCGCTCGCATTGACCACCTTGTCGAGCCGCTTTCCCACCACCTGCGGAACCGCGTCCCAGGCGCGCTTCGCCTCCTCGATCACCACGACGAGCTGCACGAGCAGTTCACACCAGAAGTGATCCGCCATCGCCGTGCGAGTGTCGACGCCCAGCGGTCCGATCTCCCGCTCGACCTGGGCAAGGACCTGGCCGAGCAGCTCGCCCACTGCTTCTACCCGATCCACATCGGTGCGGGCGGTCGCGAGCTTCCGGTTGGTGTTGTCCTCTCGTTCCCGAGTCGTGGCATCGACCGTTGCATCATGCGGAGCCGAACTCGATGGAGACTCTGCGGGGGCGTGCGGAGGTTTCTCCTGCTCCCCAACGGAATTCGTGGTGGCGTGCAGTTCATCGCGGAGTGCCCGGAGCACATGATCGCGTGCGGTATCCACCGCAGCACGCTTGTGGTTGATCGTCGATCGGGAGCGGTTCTTCCCTGCAGCGGCGTGGTCTTCAGCAGCGTCCCAGCGACAGTCGGCTCGTTGCCGGAATTCGTCGAGAGCATCGGGAGATCGGTCACGGATCAGCGAGATGGCGCCGGGCCAGCCGTGCTGGGAGCCTCCGCACTGGCACTCGCAGGTATCGCCACCGGCACGTTGACAGTTGGACGGATGCGTCAATTTTCCTCCAGGGCGCGGAAGAAGAGCCGCTGAAAACGCATGCTTCCCGGCAGCGTGGTCTTGATCTACCGCTGGTCCAGCGAAACTCGCTGCGTCGCGATGCTGGTCTTGCGCTTGTCCGTGCGGGTCGTCCGATGCGTTCGGACGGTGGTAGGCGCTGACCCGGTGTGCCGATGCCCGCTGCCGAACGGGGGACGTGAGTTCCGGTGCGCTGCTCCGTGCCGACGAACGCGCGTCGACGGCGTGCTCAGGTTTGGAGGTTCGGCGTCAACGTTGCGTCAGGGGTTTGGCGGGTGGCGGGATTGGACTGGTGATGTCCGGTTCGCGAGCCGGAGGGCGGCGATGGTCGAGTGGTTGCGGGCGCCCGGTGCGCTTGCGGTCATGCAGGTTCGACCTTGGGAGCGTTGGGACAAAGCTCCGAGAGCAACATAAGCGCACGGCTAGCTGTATGAGGCCATGACGTTGGTGACGCCGGTGGAGAGCCGGGATGCTGGTGGCTGATCTCCGGCGGCAGTGTGTGGCCGATGGTAGTTGTAGTGCACGTTCCAGACCGCCAGAGCCGCGGTGCGGTGGTGTTCGCTGGTCCAGACGCGGGCGTAGAGGAATTCTTCGGCCAGGATTCGGTTGTAGCGTTCGACTTTCCCGTTGTGGCGTGGGGTGTAGGGCGTGATCCGCTGGTGGCGGGCTCCGCGCAGGACGACGGCGAAGTCCTTCGCGCGGTAGCAGGCGCCGTTGTCGGTGACCAGGCGATGAATGTGGGCGATGCCGTGACGGGCGAAGAACGCGCGGGCGCGGTGGACGAATCCGATCGCGGTCCGAGCCTTCTCATCGGGGAGAGCTTCGGTGTAGGCCAGGCGGGAGTAGCCGTCGATCGCGGAGTGCAGGTAGATGTAGCGGGCCCGCTCGCCGCGGGTCTTGCCGCAGGCAACCCGTTTGTCCTGGTCGCTGCCTTTGCCGTGGACGCGCCAGCCACCACCGTCGGGGATCTCGCCGGTCTTTTTCACGTCCAGGTGGACCATGTGCCCTGGCCAGCGAGCGAGGATCCGCCGCGGCTGGCGGTTGCCGGCGCCGGTGGGGTCGAGGAACCTGCGCCGGTTCAGCCCGAGATGCAGCAGCTGCCGACCAACGGTCCGCACCGAGATCATCACACCCTCGGCGGAAAGTTCGGTGGCGATCCGGCGCGCTGAATACTTCCGCTGCCGGCGCAGCTGCTCGATCCGGGTGATGGCCTCGGCAGGTGTGGCGGTGGGCTGGTGGTGCGGAACGCTCGGGCGATCGAGCAGCCCTGCCTCGCCGTGGCGGCGCCAGCGGTTGACCCACTTGCTGGCGCATTGGCGGGAGAGGCCCATCTCGGCGGCGACGTGGGCGATCGGGCGGGTCTGGCACCGCTGCACGAGCCGACGGCGGCCCTCGACAGACAGTGGGGCATTACGGTGATGCATGGACGGGTCTTTCTGTCCGGCGGACGAGTTGGTCGCACTTCTCATCCTGCCGCCGAAAGACCCGTCCCCCTCCTCAGACCCCGCCAGCCGACACCAACGTCACGACCCGCAACAGCTAGCAAATTCCGCGAGAAGTTCTGACCAGGCCGTCCTCTGCTCCAGGATTCCGCAGGGAGAAGGCGGGGAGCCGTTCTCGATGATCGGCTCCCCGCCTCGGAGACCACGGTGGAACGCGGTCGTCCGGTAACGGCCACTGCTCGGACAGCTGTCAGGAGCAGGTCCAGGACACCGGCTTGGACGGCCCGCGCGAGAGCAACGCGGTGCCGCCGATCACGCTGCCGTCCGGACTGATCGAGCTCGCGGAGAGATCCCAGTTGTTGATCCCCGGCAGCGGAACCTGCTGTCCATCGGCGAACAGGGTTGCCGTTGCCGCCCTGCCCTCGCTGTCCCGCCTGGCCGCGGCGACCCAGCCCTGTTCGTTGATCGCCCCCGAGTCGAAGATCGTGTTCGGGATGACCTCGGCCGTGCCGGTGTCCAGGTTCCAGCGGATCTCGCCGCTGCTGCCGGAACCGATCACCCACGGGCCGTTGATCTGGTGGGCCTCCAAGTGCTCGTTCGCGGGGATGCCTTCGGGCCGCGGCAGCGCCGCGGAGGTGCCGTCCGGCCGCCAGACGAAGCCGTTGGTCGGGGCGCCCGGAGTCTCGCCCGCGACCGTGCCGACCGCCGTGCCGTCCGCGGCGACGTCCTCGGCGACACCAGGCGGTCCGGGCAGGTCGACGGGCTGGTCGGAGCCGGGTGCCCAGCTGACCGGGACCTCGCCTGCTGCGTCGCTGCGGAACCCGACGATCTGCCCGGTGTCGTTGATGCCGCGCGGCGTCACGTGGCCGGGCAGCACGCGGACCTCGCCGTCGCGGTAGACGTACGGACGGCGTTCGCCGTACTCGTCGAAGATCCCGCCCACCGCGACGCCGTCGGAGTTCACGTCTTCCAGCCGGTCCGGCAGGTTCCCGGGCGTTTCCAGGATCTCGCCGTCCCGCCACACGACGTGGACCAGGTCGGACGGCGTGCCCTCGACCGTGCCGACCAGTGTTCTGCCGTCCGGGCTACCGCCGCTGACGTTTCCCTTGGTCGCGCCGGGCGGCATCGGCAGTTCGTGGATCCGGCACTCGGTGGGCGCGGCGGCCTGCGGCTCAGCGACCGCGGGCACCGGTGCCAGCGCGACCGACCCGGCGAGCACGCCGCCCAACGCGACCAGCCTGGGCAGAGTCGTTGCTTTGGAGACCAATGCAGCTCCCTCGTGTTGTTGCGCGGACCTGAAGTGGACGATGAGCGCCGAGCCGAAGTCGCCCGCTGCCGCGGCGCGGGCGAGCTGCGTCGGGAAACCCTTCACCGGGTACGCCGCGGATTCCGCCGACGGCGATCCGCGCCCCTGGGGGCGGCGACCTGTCGGACGGATCGGGCAGGATCGGTGGGGTGAGCACCTATCCTGACGCGAAGATCCCGGAAGAGCTGTTCGACGACGCCGAGCTGGAGCGGCGCTGGCGGGCGCGGTTCAGCGCGCCGCGCGTGTCCCTGCCGGACTGGGCGCGCGACGCCCCGGCGCGCAGTCTGTACGTCTCCAACAGCAGCGGAACCTGGGAGCTCTACGCCTGGGACCGGGACTCCGGCGAACACCGGCAGGTCACCGACCGGCCGAACGGCACCTTCCACGGCACCTTGTCCTCGGACGGGACGCGGGTGTGGTGGTTCGACGACACCGACGGCGACGAGTTCGGCAAGTGGGTCAGCGAGGACTTCACCTACGGCGGCGAGAAGCCGGCCGAGGCGGTGCCGGGCACGCACGCCGGCTACCCGGCCGGGCTGGCGCTCGGGCCGACCGTGACCGGGATCGGGATGTCCACCGACGACGGCGTCACGATCTGGGTGTCGAAGCACGGCGCGAGCCCGGAAGTCGTCTACGAGCACGAGCAGGACGGCGGTCTTTCCGCGCTGTCCTGGGACGAGTCGCTGCTGGTGCTGTCGCACTCGGAACACGGCGACAGCAGGCACCCGGCGCTGCGGGTGCTGCGGGTGTCCGACGCGGCGACCGTCGCCGAGAAGTACGACGGGCCGGGCAAGGGCCTGGACGCGCTGGACTTCGCGCCGGTGAGCGGGGATCCGCGGCTGCTGGTGCTGCACGAGCGGCACGGCCGCGAAGAGCTGCTGATCTGGGACGTGCTCGCGGACACCGAGCAGGAGCTCGACCTCGGACTGCCCGGTGAGGTCTCCGCGGACTGGTACCCGGACGGTTCGGCGCTGCTGATCGCGCACACCCATCGGGCGCGCACCACGATGCACCGCTACGACCTGGCTTCTGGCGAGCTGACCGACCTGTCGACCCCGGCCGGGACGGTCGGCAACGCCTCGGTGCGACCGGACCGGTCGGTGGAGTACTCGTGGTCGTCGGCCGCGACGCCGGGGCTGGTGCGCACGCTGACCGCGGACGGCGAGGACCGCGTGCTGCTGACGCCTCCCGGGGAGCGGGCGCCCGGTTCGCAGCCGGTCGGCGACGTGTTCGTGGAAGTGCCGTACGGGCCGAACGAGACCGTGCACGCGCTGGTATCCCGCCCGGAAAACTCCGGGGACGAGCCGTTGCCCACGGTGTTCAACCTGCACGGTGGGCCGCACGCGGCCGACGAGGACCGGTTCTCGTCGTACCGGGCGGCGTGGCTGGACGCGGGCTTCGCCGTGGTGGAGATCAACTACCGGGGTTCGACCGGTTACGGCTCGGCTTGGCGGGACGCCATCGAGGGGCGTCCGGGGCTGACCGAGCTGGCCGACGTCGCCAGGGTGCACGACTGGGCCGTCGCGGAAGGGCTCACCACGCCAGCGTTGAGCGTGGTCGCCGGAGCTTCGTGGGGCGGCTACCTGACGTTGCTGGCGCTGGGCACGCAACCGCAGCGGTGGGCGGGCGGCGTGGCCGGGGTGCCGGTGGCGGACTACGTCTCGGCCTACGCCGATGAGATGGAGCCGTTGCGCGCCTACGACCGCGCGTTGTTCGGCGGCTCGCCGGAGGACGTCCCCGCGGTGTACCGGGACTGCTCGCCGCTGACCTACGTCGACGAGGTCCGCGCGCCGGTGCTGGTGCTGGCCGGGGACAACGATCCGCGCTGTCCGCTCCGGCAGATCCTGAACTACCTGGACCGGCTGTCCGCGCGGCAGGTGCCGTTCGAGTTCTACCGCTACGACGCCGGGCACGGTTCGCTGGTGGTGGCCGAGACGCTGCGCCAGGTTTCCGCGGAGATCCACTTCGCGCAGCGGGCCGTCGGGCTGGCTTGATCGGACCGGGGCCGCCGGTCAGCCCGGCGGCCCCGGCACCTTCACCGGTGCCGCGCGTGCAGCGGATCGGTGAGCCCCGCAGGCCACGGCGGGCGGAGCCGGACCGTGGAGGTGTCGTCGGGACCGGCAGCCGATGCCGTCGGCTCCTGCTGAACCGGCGCGTTCCCGGCAGCGTTCGTGCCTTGCCCGCGCAGCCGCACGATCCGGTCGGCCAGTTCGGCGAGATCAGGATCGTGGCTGATCAGCAAGGTCGTGCGGGTGCGGGCGAGCCGGCGCAGCGGGGCGAGGACGTTGCGCTTGGACTCCTGGTCCAGTCCGTTGGTCGGTTCGTCCAACACCAGCACTGGAGCACGGCGCAGCACGGCGCGGGCGATGGCGATCCGTCTGCGCTGGCCGCCGGAAAGCAGCGCTCCGCGCTCCCCGAGCACCGTGTCGTAGCCGTCCGGCAAGGCGCGGACGAACTCGTCGGCGTCGGCTTCCTGAGCCGCTGCGACGACGTCGGCCCGAGACGCCCCTGGCGCGGCGAACGCGATGTTGTCCGCGACCGTTCCGTGCAGCACGTCGGCTTCCTGCGGCACGTAGGCGATCTGGTCGCGAACCTCGTGCAGCGGGAGCCGGGGCAATTCCACGCCGTCCAGCAGCACCCGGCCCGCGCCCGGGTCGTAGAACCGCAGCAGCAGCCTCGCCAGCGTCGATTTCCCGGCTCCGCTGGGGCCGGTGACCAGCACGAACTCTCCCGGCCGAACGTGCAGCCGGAAGTCGCGAAGCGCAGCCCGGCCCGCGCCCGGGTAGCCGAAACCGACCCGGTCGAACTCGATCGCCCGCCCCGCGGGGCGCCGCGGCGGCAACGACACGCCGCTGGGCGCGTCGGCCACCGCCGGTTGCGCGTCCATGAGCTCGATCAACCGCTCCGAACCGGCGCGCGCGGCGGTCACCGCCATGGTGATCCGGCCGAGGTCCTGCAGCGGCGGGTACAGGTAGCCGATGTAGGCGGCGAACGCCATCAGGCCGCCGATGCTGATGCGCTGCGCCGAGATCTCCCACACGCCGACGCCGATCACCAGCAGCACGCACCCCGTCTCGACCATCGTGACCAGCGGCGGGTACAGCGCGGACAGCCGCGCCTCGGTGATCTTCGCGCGGAACCAGCGCATCGAGGCGGCGTGCAGCTCGGCGGATTTGCGCGGCTGCTGGTTCGCGGCCTGCACCAGCTCGATGTGCCCGAGTCCTTCTTCGACGACCGTGCTCAGCTCGCCGTTGCCCGCCCGCTCGTCCCGCGACGCCGACCTGATCCGGTTCGCGAAGCTACGCGCCACCAGCCAGAAAACCGGCGCGAGCGCGAACGAAAGCAGCGCCAGGTCCCAGCGCAGGTACAGCGCGGCGCCCGCGTAGAGGACCACGCTGAACATCGCGGTGACGGTCTCGACCATGCCGGATGCGACGAGCCGTTCCACCGCCTCCACGTCCCCGGAGAGCCGCGAGACCAGATCGCCCAGTTTGCTGCGCGCGAAGAAATCCGGGGAAAGCCGCTGCAAATGCGCGAAGACGTGCGCGCGCAACCGCACCAGGAAACGTTCGGCCGCCCGCGCGGAAAAGTAGGAGCCGCCGAAGGAGGCCGCTGCGCCGACCGCCGCGATCGCCAGCCAGGACAGGCCCGGCGCCCAGAACTCCGCCAACCTGCCGGTCGCCAGCGCGTCGTCGGTGATCAGCATGAACATCCAGATGCCCGCGGTGTCGGCCAGCGCGGAGATCACCAGCAGCACCGCAGCGACCAGCAGGCCACCGCGCTCCGGGCGCAGGAACGGCCGGAAGCGGGCGAAAACCTCGCGAATTCCCGGCGCAGCGCTCATCTCGGTCCTTCCCGCTGCCCCGGCGGGCCGGTGCTGAACCGACCGGCCCGCCGAGGATCAACTCACTTGTGCGGCGGCCGGCCCGGCTCCGGCTTCGGGGGCTTCGGCGGCTTGGGCGGGCGCGGCTTGCCTGGGACCGGAACGGGGAAACCCATTTGCGACCTCCTGGTCGAATCGAATCACATTTCGCCGGGCCGTTTCGGCGCCGACTGGAATCAACCTACCGAGCATTTCGGAACGGATTCGACGGAAAATATCCGGAAATCCGCTGGGAAGCTCCTGGACGAATTCCCGCGTCCGGCCGGGCTGCCGATTTCCCAGCGGGCGCACACCGTTCTACGAGGAAGTTCCCAGCCGCTGTGAGCTGCCGTACAACAGGAATAAACCCCTGCGCAGCCGGGTTGTTGCGAAATATGAGTCACCTGTTCGAGCCGCTGAAGCTGCGCGATGTCGCCATCCCCAACCGGGTGTGGGTCTCGCCCATGTGCCAGTACTCCGCGATCGACGGCGTGCCCGGCGATTGGCACTTCGTCCACCTCGGCCAGTTCGCCACCGGCGGTGCGGGCCTGGTCATGGCCGAGGCCAGCGCGGTCGCGCCGGAAGGCCGGATCAGCCCCGCCGACGCCGGGTTGTGGAACGACGAGCAGGCCACCGCGTGGCGGCGGATCACCGACTTCCTGCACCAGCAGGGCTCGACGGCCGCCGTCCAGCTCGCGCACGCGGGACGCAAAGCTTCCACGGAGGCTCCGTGGGACGGCGGCGCGAGCGTTCCCGAATCAGCGGGCGGCTGGCGCACGATCAGCTCCACCGACGCCGCCTTCGGCGAGCTGGCCGCTCCGCGGGCGTTGACCGAGGCGGAGGTCGCGGCGCTGCCCGAGCAGTTCGCCGCCTCCGCCCGCCGCGCCGAAGCCGCCGGGTTCGACGCGGTGGAGCTGCACTTCGCGCACGGCTACCTGGCGCATCAGTTCTACTCACCGCTGATCAACGACCGCACCGACCGCTACGGCGGCGACTTCGCCGGCCGGGTGCGGGCGCCGCTGGAGATCGTGGACGCGGTGCGCGCGGTGTGGCCGCAGGAGCGGCCGCTGCTGGTGCGGATCTCCGCGACCGACTGGGTGGACGGCGGCTGGACCGGCGACGATTCGGTGCGGCTGGCGAAACTGCTGGCCGAGCGGGGTGTGGACCTCGTCGACGCCTCGACCGGCGGCGCGGTGCCGGACGCCCGGATTCCCGTCGGTGCGGGTTACCAGGTCCGGTTCGCCCGCCAGGTCCGCGCGGAGGCCGGAGTGCCGACCGGCGCGGTCGGCCTGATCACCTCGCCGGAGCAGGCCGAGGAGGTCGTCTCCTCCGGCTCGGCGGACGCGGTCCTGCTGGCGCGGGAACTGCTGCGCGACCCGCACTGGCCGTTGCACGCCGCGGACCGGCTGCACGCGGACAACATCTGGCCTCGCCAGTACGGGCGCGCCCGCCGCGCCTGACGAACCGGGGCGCCGGACCCCTCCACCCCGATGGACGGGGTGAACGTCTCCCGGCCGCGAACACGAACGTCCCGCCGGCAGTGGTGCGCCGGCGGGACGTTCGTGCGCGCGAGTCAGGCTTCGGCGAGCTGGGCCTGCCACATCCAGTGCGTCTTCTCCAGCTCCTGCGCGATGCTGATCAGCATGTCCTGGGTGACCAGGTCCGTCTTGTCGGTCTCGTCGATCCGGCCGCGCATCCGCCGGATGATCTTCTCCAGCGACTCGACGACCGCCTCGATCACGTCGCGGTCCTGGCGCCAGCCCTTCTCGAAGGTGGGCACGCCGGAACCCTCGGCGACCGTGGAGGCGCGCCCGTCCGGCGGGACGCCGAGCGAAGCGGCCCGTTCCGCGACGTCGTCGGCGAATCCGCGCGCGGCGCTGACCAGCTCGTCCAGCTGGAGGTGCACGGTGCGGAACGACCGGCCGACGACGTTCCAGTGCGCCTGCTTGGCGACCAGGTGCAGGTCGATCATGTCGAGCAGGGTGCCTTGCAGCGCCTTGCCGGTGATGTCCTGCTCCGCATCGCCCAGCGGGCTCGTGACCGGAGCCTTCGACTTGTCGCCCATGAGGTACCTCCTCGTGCTCGGGTGCGCAGTCGGTTCAGGAAACGCACCCGTGGGGTACCCGAGCGGGGCCGAAAAATCACTCGCCGGCGCGGACGGAATCGAATCAGCGGTGCCGCTGCGCGAACTCGACGACCTGTTCACCGATGGTGCGCAGGGTTTCGGCGACCTTCGCGTCGGAGCACTCGCCGTCCGGGCCGAAGCGGGTCTCGGTGGAGTTCACCGCGGCGCCCAGCGGCGTAGGCCACCCGCGCAACGCGTGCACCACCGACCGCAACGCGTGCAATGTGCTCACGGTTGCCTGCCAGCCGTAGGCGGTTCCGACGCAGCCGACGGCCCGTCCGTCCAGGTAGGGCGGATCGTCGCCGCGCAGGTCCTCGACGTAGTCCAGCGCGTTCTTCATCAGCCCGGAGATCGTGCCGTGGTAACCGGGCGAGGCCAGCACGACGCCGTCCGCGGTGCGCAACGCCCGCACCAGCTGTCCGGCCGCGGGAACGCGCTGCGGGTCCTCCGGGTCGTAGAACGGCAGCACCAGGTCGTCGCCGCCGATCGCCTGCACCTTCGCGCCGGCCGCCTGGGCGCCTGCGAGCACGACGTGCATCGCCCGCTCGGACTGCGAACCCGGTCGCATCGAGCCGCCGAGGCCCACCACGGTCACCGTCATACGTCGATCCTTCCCTCGCAGCGGCGTACCGCTGGCGGCTCGCGATTCACGCTACGACTTGCAGCCAGCTCAAGGTCAAGGTGCGAAGCGGTGTCCCCGAACACGCCTACTTGTGAGTAGCCTCGGGTTCGCGTGTTCACCGTCCGGAAGGTTCCGCCATGTCGATAGCCACCGCCGCGCTCAGCTCCGCCCCGGCCACCCGCGTGCTGGGAGCCGGGTTGCACACCGTGTTCGCGCTGCCGCGCCCGATCCGCCGGGCCATCGCGGGCACGCCGCTGCGGATGGACGGGCAAGAGCTGGCGCTGGACGCGCAACTGCTGCTGAAGATGCAGAAGCTCACCGGAAGCACCCAGCTGTCCGCGCCGACCGCGCAGCTCGCACGCGCGATGATGACCAAGTCGCACGGGATCGTGGAACGCACCGAGATCAGCGGTGTCTCGGTGGGCGACCGGCGCATCCCCACGCCTTCCGGCGAACTCGCAGCCCGGCTGTACCGGCCGCAGCACGTGCACGACCCGAGCGGGCTGCTGGTGTTCTTCCACGGCGGCGGCTGGGTCGTCGGCGACCTGGACACCCACGACGACCTGTGCCGATACCTCGCCAAGAACGCCGGAACGCGGGTGCTGTCGGTGGACTACCGGCTCGCGCCCGAGCACCCGTTCCCCGCCGCGTTCGACGACGCGATGGCGTCCTGGCGGTACGCGGTGGACAAGGCGACCGAACTCGGCACCCGGCCGGAGTGGATCGCCGTCGGCGGGGACAGCGCGGGCGGGAACCTCGCCGCGTCCGTGGCCTACCAGGCCACCCGCGAAGGCGGGACGAAACCGGCATTCCAGCTGCTGCTGTACCCGGCGGTGGACGCAACGGTCCGCAGGCGTTCCCGCGAGGTGTTCGGTGATTTGAACCTGATCCTCAGCGACGCCGACATGACCTGGTTCCTGGACCAGTACGTGCCGGAGATGGACCGGCGCGCCGACGTGCGGCTGTCGGTGCTGCTGGCCGAAGACCTCGCCGGGCTGCCGCCCGCGCACGTGGTCACCGCCGGGTTCGACCCGCTGCGGGACGAAGGCGAGGAGTACGCGCGGCGGCTCACCGAAGCCGGCGTCCCGGTCGTCGCGCGCCGGTTCGACGACCTCGTGCACGGATTCGCGAACCTGCGCCAAGCCGGGACGCGGTTCAACGAGGCGTGCAGCGAGATCGCCGGGACGCTGCGAGCCGGACTCGCGCTGGGCGAGCCGGTCGACTCCGTTCCCTGAGTCCGCGGCGGTCGAGCGGCACCTGAGCCGCCGCCGACTCCCGCGCATCACTCGTCCAGCAGGCCGCGCAGGCGGATCAGCAGATCTTCGCGGGTGTTCGCGCCGAGCCGTTGCTTCATCCGCCCGATGTGGTGCTCCACGGTCTTGGCGGAGATGAACAGCTTCTTGCCGACCTGCTTGTAGGTGAGCCCGGACAGCACCAGCTCGGCGACCTCGCGTTCGCGGCCGCTGAGCGCTCCGCCGTCCGGGCCGCCGACCGCGCGCGGCCGTCCGGGCTTGCCCTGCAGCGAACGGGCGCACTCCAGCAGCGCCAACATCGCGGGGCGGTCCGGCGTGTGCAGCGCCGCCTGCCCGGCCAGCCGGGCACCGTCCCAGGTCAGCCCGGCCGCGTGCAGCCCGCGAGCTGCTTGTTCGGTGGCTTCCCGATCCACCTCACCGGCCAGCACACCCAGCCACGCGCGGGCCGCCGCGGCCATCGCCGACGCCATCGGACTGCTGGCGGCCATGGCGTCGAGTTCGGCGGCGTGCTTGCGCGCGGCCGTCGGGTCCTCGGCGACGATCGCGGCCTGCAAGCACTTCCAGCGCAGCAGGCCCGCCCACAGCGGCGGGTCGCCGAGCTGGCGAAGCAGCGCGAACGCGGCGTCCAGGTGCGGGTCGACCCATTCCTGATCGTGCAGCCGGGCGCAGGACACGACCAGCTCGCCGAGCGGCAGCAGCCCGAACAGGTCCGCCGGGTGTTCGGCGATGGCCTGCCGCGCCCGGCCGCGCACCGCGTGCAGCGCGGCGGTGTCGTTGTCCCGGTCGGCGATGCCGGCTTCGACCGCGGTCGCCAGCAGCCGGTCGCGGGCCTGCAACGACTCCGGCGCGGGCGCGGCCTGCTCCAGCGCGGATCTTGCGCCGACGGTGTCCCCCCTGGTCATGGGGATCCACGCGGCGAGCAGCCGGTGCCGCACGGCCAGCATCGAACCGCCGCTGCCCGCTTCGATCGCGCGGTTCACGACCGAGGCCGCGACGTCCAGCTCACCGCAGTGCAGCGCCGCGAGCGTGGCGATCGCGGCCGGGGTGTCCGGCACCAGCACTCCCGGGCCGACGGGCTCGGCCAGCGAGGCCGACCGCGCCAGCATGGACAGCGCCGTGGCCGGGCTGCCGGTGATCGACTCCCGCAGGCCGTCGACCAGCTGGTCCGAGGAACCCGACAGCGAGGTCGGCGGTGCCGCCGCGTCGGTGCTCCCGTCGAGCAGCTGCTCCGCGTCGCCGAACCGCCCGATCCCGATCAGCGAAACCGCCGCGTACGCCCGGTCTCCCGGCCAGCGCAGGTGCTCGGCCGACCAGCGGCACAACTGCGCCGAGCGGGCGGGCAGCCCGCGGTGCGCGAGGACGCCTGCGGCGACCTGCACGCCCAGCGCCCGCTCCGGGGCGGAGGAGTCCACGATGACCTCGTCGGCCAGCCGCAGCGCCTCGTCGAAATCACCGGCGACGGCCGCGGCGCGGGCGCGCCGCGCGGCCAGCGTGGGCGCGGGCGTACCCGCGGACACGGCAGCGTCGAAGAACCGGGAGGCCAGCGCCGGTGCCTGCCGGACCGCTTCCTCCGCGGCCTGCTCGAACGCGGCGGCCATCGTCGGGTCGGCGGCCAGCGCGTCGTGGGCGTCCAGGAACGGCCGCAGCAGGCCCAGCACCGGTTTGCCGCGGTCCAGCTGCACCCGCACCA
Source organism: Saccharopolyspora sp. SCSIO 74807 (assembly GCF_037023755.1). Lineage (NCBI taxonomy): Bacteria > Bacillati > Actinomycetota > Actinomycetes > Pseudonocardiales > Pseudonocardiaceae > Saccharopolyspora > Saccharopolyspora sp. SCSIO 74807. The sequence continues at coordinate 1,445,134 of NZ_CP146100.1, forward strand.
GCCTGCGCACCGCCCGCAGCCGCCATTCGATCGGCGTGAGCAGCAGTGCGGCGTTGCGCACCACCGGCAGCAGCACGTCCGAGCCGTCGACCAGCCCGCTCGCCCGCACCGCCGAGAGCGCGCGCAGCACCGCGTCCGGTTCCAGCTCGAGCAGCCACGCCAGCACGTCCGGATGGGCGGCGGCACCCACCGCGACCGCGCTCACGCAGTCCCTGGCAGGCCGGTCGAGCCGTTCGAAGTCGTGCTGGAACTGCTCCACGACGCGCTGCGGCAGCGCCTCGGGCCGGTCGTTCGGCCCGAGCCCGGCGAGCATCGCGGCGACGTAGCGCGGCACCCCGCCGGTCTGCGCGAGCACCCGCTCCAGCCACTCGTGCTGCGGTGCCGCGCCGTACGCGCGTTCCGCGAGGTGCGCCACGTCGTGCGCGCTGAAGGCGCCCAGCAGCACCGGCGGGCCGAGGGAGTGCAGCAGCTCGGTCAGCTCGGCACCGCGTGGCCACGGCCGGTAGGCAACGACCAGCCGCGCGCCCGGCGTCTCGGCCAGTTCGCGCAGCGCGGGCAGCCGCTCGGGGTCGAGCAGGTGGGCGTCGTCGACGAGCACCGCGGTCGAGGCCGGGTCGGCCACCTCTTCCGGGCGATCGGCGACCGGCACGCCCGCGGCGCGGTAAGCGCCGGTCAGCTCGCGCAGCAGCGTCGTCTTGCCGTGCCCACCGGCTCCTTGCACGGCGGTGCGGATCGGTGCCGCGGGATCCGCGGTGATCGTTTCGCGGAGGCGGGCGGCACGCAGCTCGGTGGTCGGGTCGGGGGCGGGGACGGTCCGATGGTTCACAGGAGTCCTCGGTTCACGGAACACCTCATAGCTGCGGCGGATCAGCGCTGGGTACTGGTCGTCGGGCTGAGCGGGTGGCCTTCGACGGTCTGCACGAAGGTGAGCGCCAGCCCGGCGAGGATCAGCAGGGCGGCCAGGCTCAACTTCAAGATCTTGAGCCGGCGTTCCCGGTCTTCGTCGGGTGGTTCCACGTACATCGCTTTCACCTGCACCGGTGGCCGCGGTTCGGCTTCCCGCTGGCGCTGGGCTTCGATGATGTCGACCCGGTCCGAATCCGGGCCGCCTTCCACGCGCATCAGCACGCTCGTCTCGGCCGCCGATGCCTGCTGGTCGCTGCCCTTCGACAGCACGCCGACCGCGGAGACCGCGGCGCCGCGGGCGGCGACGAGTTCGGGGGCGGCATCCACCTGCGGCGTCGTCTCCAGGCGTTCGGCCACGATCTGCTTGGCCAGCGGGGTGCGCACCGAGCCGCCCGCGAGCACCACGGCGTCGAGGTCGTCGGCGCCGGTTCCGCCGGAGCTGACCGACGCGGTCTTGCCCGTCCGGGCCGCCCTGTCCGACTCGCTGGACTTGCCCAGTCCCGCGGACTGGATCGACTGCAGCAGCAGTTCCGGAATGCGTTCCAGGTGCCCGCGGCTGAGCTGCTCGAACCGGGAACGGGACAGCGCGAAGTCGGTGCGCACCTGCGGCAGATCCACCCGGACCGTCGCGCCCGGGTGGTACGACAGCGCCTCCTTCGCCCTGGCGCACTCGGCGCGCAGCCCGGCCAGCGCGGCCCGGTGCGTGCGGTCGGTCGGGTCCAGCTCGTCGATGTGCTCGCCGAAGGCTTCCCGCACGTGCCCGAACACCTCGTCGTCGAGGTCCTGCCCGCTGGGGTAACCCGCGTCCAGCGGCGAGCCGAGCACGTCGAACCCGGGCGCGCGGTGCTGCAGCACGGTGGCGTCGAAACCGCTGCCGCCGACGTTGGCGACCGCGACCTTGCCCTGCTCGGTGACCTGCTGCTTGCTCGCGTAGTCCATGGCCACCGCGACCGGCTCCGGCACCATCGTCACGTCGCGCAGCCCCAGCCCGGCCAGGGCTTGGCGCACCAGGTGCGTGCGGAACGGTCCCCACAACGCGCTGTGCGCGAGGGTGATGTGCTCCGCGGGGTGCCCGAGCTGCTGGGCGACCACGTCGGCGACCCACTCGACCATCGAGGCCACCAGCGCCTGCGCGCTGACGAACTCGCTGCCGACCAGCATCGGGGCGTCGTCGCCGACCTGGCGGGTGAAGCCCCGCACGACCCACTCGTGATGGGTCAGTTCCTGCCTGCTCGCCGGTTCACCGGCGACGAACGAGCCGTCCTGGACCCGGCAGAGCACCGTGGGGACGGTTTGCGCGGTCGAGCTCAACGGCAGCGGCTGAGCCGCGCCCCACCGGCCGCCCTCGCGCCGCGCGACGGCCGCCGAGGTGGCCGTGGCCCCCACGTGGATCCCCAGGACGTAAGGCATCGAACCCCTTCCCGTGATCACCTTTTCGGGTCGCTGACGGTACCTGGACACGTTGGGTGCGGAGCAGGTCATCGGACCAGCACGACCGCCTCACGCGCTCAAGGCGGTGACAACTTAGCGCGTCGCCGATCACGCAACGCTGACGGATCCCCCACCAACCCCCTAATCAGGTATCAAGCCCATCCCCTAACAGTGCCCCCACTCACTAGGAGTCGTACCCGATGGCGATCGGCACGCCTCGCAGTAGCGTGCTCGCTGGGAGTGAGGGAGTCAGCACGGCCTCACCCGGTCACACGTAACCGAGTTCCGCTGAGCGAGGAGATAGCGCCATGCACTCTCAGCCGGAAGATGCCCCAGGTCGCGCCGAAACCCCCGACTCCCACCCCGAGGCGGCCGCACCGGACGGACCCACGCTGTACGAGTTCCTGACCAGGATCGTCACCAGTCCGGACGCCCGGTCGGCCTTCGACGCTGATCCGCGCGCCACGCTGGATCAGGCCGGACTCGGGGACATGAGCGCGACGGACGTGCTGCAAGCCACGTCGCTGGTGCTCGACTACGCGCCAGTCGAAGTCGCGGACGAATACGGCCGCTCACTCCAGAGCAGCGTCGAGAAGTTCGCCGCGAACACCCAGCACGTCGCGATCACGGAACTGCATCCCGCACATCCACCCGAGCAGGAAGTTACGGAACTGAGCATGCTGCACTCGGAAAACCCGCCCGCCCCCGCCCCGAACGAGGACCCGGAGTCGGAGACCAACGTCAACGTTGAGCAGACCGACTCGCACAACCTGATCAACGTGCACGACGTCCTGAGCGGCAACGACGTTGCCAACGGGAACGCCGTCGGCGACGTGACCGACGCGGTCGGCAACGTGACCAACACCGTCGACAACACCGTGAGCACCGTCGGCGGCGTCGCCGGTGGCGCGACCGGCGGCGACCTGCCGCTGGACGACCTGACCGGCGCCCTGCCCGCCGCGCTGCCGAACGCCGACGCCGGCTCCGCCGGTGGCCCGATCTCGGGCACCGTCGACGGCGCGCTGGGCACCGTGGGCGACGTGGCCGGCGACGTGCCGGTCGCCGGTGACGTGGCCGGCCCGGCCGTCGACACCGTCGGCGGTGTCGCCGGTGGCGCCGTGGGCACCGTCGAGGGCGTTGCGGGCGGCGCCGTGGGCACCGCCGAGGGCGTCGCCGGTGGCGCGCTGGACACCGCGGGCGACGTGGCGGGCAACGTCCCGGTCGCCGGTGACGTGGCCGGCCCGGCCGTCGACACCGTCAGTGGCGTGGCCGGTGGCGCCGTGGGCACCGCCGAGGGCGTTGCGGGCGGCGCCGTGGGCGCCGTCGGCGGCACCGCCGAGGGCGTCGTGGGCGGCGCCGGAGACGCCGTGGGCGACGTCGCGGGCGGCGCGACCGACTCGCTGCCGCTGGACGGCCTGCTCTGATCCAGCCCGGCAAGGGCTGATCGAGGCGTCAGCATTCTGATCACGAAGGCCGGATTCGTGCGCTTTGCACGAATCCGGCCTTCGTGCTACCACACCACATTCGAGCTACGAGTCACCCGCTCGGGTTTCTCTTCCGAGTGAGAACGGTTCACAATCAACGCCGTGATCGAGACGGCAATGGTGGAACTGATCGATCGCGCGACTGCCGAATGCGCCGAGCAGCAGCGCCCCGACCTGCACAGCCGGCTGCGGCAAATCCGCACGCGCGCGCTCGATCCGGCGCAGCTGGTGCTGATCGTCGGCGAGCCGAAACAGGGCAAAAGCGAACTCGTCAACGCTCTGGTCAACGCCGCCGTCTGCGACGCGGGCGAGGACGCCACCACCGTCGTGCCCACCCTGGTGCGGCATTCCGAACAACCCAACGCGCTGGTCATCGAACAAGAACCGGCGCAGGGCCCCGCGGCGCTGGATCGCGTTCCGGTCCCGGTCGAACAGGTCCGGGAACGCATCGAGCAGGCCATCGGCGACGGCCGACCGGTCTCCCGCGGTGAGGTCGGCCTCCCGCGCGCGGTGCTCAAGGACGGGCTGACGCTGATGGACACCCCCGGCGTCGGCACCACCTCGACCACGCTCACCGCGCGCACGCTGGCCGTGGTGGCCGAGGCGGACGCGCTGCTGATGGTCTCCGACGCCACCCAGGAACTCACGCACAACGAGATCAGCTTCCTGAAGAAGGTCACCAAGCTGTGCCCGAACGTCGCGGTGGTGCAGCCCAAGACCGACCTGAGCCCGCACTGGCGGAAGGTCGTCGAGGTCAACCAGCGCCACCTCGCCGGGGCCGGGATCAGCGCCAAGGTCTTCCCGGTCTCGTCCACGATCCGGCTGCAGGCCATGCACGCCCGCGACGGCAACCTGAACAACGAGTCCGGCTTCCCGCAGCTGGTCGAGCACCTGCGCTCCGAAGCGCTGGGCAAGCACGACCAGCTGACCCGGCGACTGGTCGCGCAGAACGTCGCCGACGCCGTGGACGAGCTCACCGAGACGCTCAAGGCCGAACTGTCCGCGCAGAGCCCGCGAACCGCCGCCGAGACGCTGGTCGAGCTGGAGACCGCGCAGCGCCGTTCCGAGGACCTGCGGCGGTCCACCGGGCACTGGCAGAAGACGCTCAACGACGGCATCGGTGAACTGTTCGCCGACATCGAGTTCGACTTCCGCGAACGCGCCTGGGCGATCACCACCCAGCTCAACGAGACCATGGACGAGGCCGACCCGGTGCTGGTCTGGGACGACTTCGTGGAATGGCTCGAAAACGCGCTCGCCGAGGCCATCGAGGAAACCTTCGGGTGGCTCGACAGCCGCCTCGAACGGCTCAGCGACGAGGTCGCCGACCAGTTCCTGCGGGAACACCCGGGTGCCCGGCCCCGCATCGAGAAACTGCCCAAGCCCGAGCCGTTCGCCGAGGTGGCCGAGCTGAAGTACCCGAAGAACGGGGAGTACCGGCGGCTGGACCAGGTGCTGACCGGGTTGCGCGGGTCCTACGGGGGCGTGCTGATGTTCGGCCTGGTCACCAACATGTTGGGGCTGGGGCTGCTGAACGTCGTGACCATCACGGCGGGCATGCTGCTGGGCACCCGCAGCCTCAGCGAGGAGAAGGACGTGCGCAAGCGGCGCCGCCAGGCCGAGGCGAAGACCTCGGCGCAGCGCTACGTCGAGCAGGTGGCCTTCCAGGTCAACAAGGAGGCCAAGGACGCGATCCGGCGCACCCACCGCACGTTGCACACGCATTTCACGCAGCTCACCGAGGAAGCGCAGTTGGAGATCAGCACCGCCATCCAGGACATCAAGCGCAGCGCGGAGCGCAGCGCGGTGGACCGCGAGGACCGCGCCCGCGAGATCCGCCGCAAGCTGGAGGAGCTGGCGCAGCTGCGCAGGCGGGCCGGGATGCTGACCACGAACCGCATCACCGCGGCATGACCGCTCCCCCCGAAGACCCGCTGCTGGAGCGTTCGCGGTCGCTGCTGATCCGGGCGATGACGTTCTACCGGGACGACCCGCGCACCGCGAGCTGGCTGCGCGGCCGGTTGGAGCGGCTCGACCAGCCGCTGCGGATCGCGGTCAGCGGCAGGGTCAAGTCCGGCAAGTCCACGCTGATCAACGCACTGGTCGGGCAGCGGCTCGCGCCCTCCGACGCAGAGGAGAGCACCCAGGTCAGCACGCTGTACCGGTACGGGCCGGAGCCGAAGATCACCGTGCACACCCCGCACGGCACGGTGCAGAACGTGCCCGTCACGACGCTGGATCCGAGCACGATCCGGGACCTGCAGCGGTGGCGGCCGGACGAGGTGGCGCGGCTGGTGATCGAGGCACCGGTGCCCGGCCTGCAGGCGATCTCGCTGATCGAGACCCCCGGGGTCTCGTCGTCGGCGATGCAGGAGACCGGGCGCTCGGCGCTGGCGCAGATCCTGTCCGAGGCCGACGCGGTGCTGTACCTGACGCGCTATCCGCAGCAGACCGACGTGCAGTTCCTGCAGTCGGTGCACGAGCTGCAGCTGGCGCGGCGGGCTCCGATCAACACGATCGTCGCGTTCTCCCGCGCGGACGAGACCGGCAACGGCGGCAGCGGCGCCTTGCAGGCCGCGGAGCGGATCTCGCTGCGCTATCGCGACGATCCGACGGTGCGCGCGTTCGCGCAGTACGTGATCCCCGTGGTCGGGCTGCTCGGGCAGGCGGCGGCGACGCTCACCGACGAGGACTTCGCCTCGTTGGTGGCGCTGCGGCAGCTTCCGGAGAGCTCGCTGGAAGCACTGCTGCTGTCGGCCGACCGGTTCGCCAACAACAGCACCCCGGAGTCGGTGCCCACCAGCGTGCGGCAAGGACTGCTGGAGAAGTTCGGCCGGTACGGCGTCGCGCAAGCGCTCACCGCCCTCGGCGAAGGGGTTTCCGAACCGAAGAAGCTCTCCGCGCAGCTGCTGGAGGCCAGCAGGCTCAACGATCTGCAGGAAGCGGTGTACCAGCAGTTCATCGAGCGCCAGGAGGCGCTGCGGGCGCGGTCGGCGCTGCTGGCGGTGGACATGGCGCTGCGGGCCAACCCGCGCCCGGGCGTGCAGCAGCTGCTCGGCGAGTTCGAGCGCCTGCTGGCGAACGCGCCGGAGTGGGAGGAGCTGCGGCTGCTCTCGGCACTGCAGTCGGGCCAGCTCAGCTTCCCCCGCCCGCTGCAGAACGAGGCGCGGCGGCTGCTCGGCGGGCAGGGCCAGGACGCCCCGTCCCGCCTGGGCCAGGAATCCGACACGCTGGAGTCGATCCTCGCGGAGGAGGCGAGTTCGGCGCTGGCGCGGTGGCGGGACCAGCTGGTGAACCCGATGCACGACCGCGCGCACCGGGAAGCCGTCCGGGTCGTGCTGCGCAGCTGCGAACGCATCATCGCCGCGCGGATGCGGTAGCGCGGCACCGCCCGCGCATCGATTCCTCGACCCGATCCGCGAAAGAAGACGCCAGGCCCGGGAACTCGTCCCGGACCTGGCGTCCGTGGTGGGATTCCGCAGTCAGCGGACGGCGCGGCGGCTCCGCCGGAGCCCGCGCCGGTGCGTCAACCGGCGCCGGGGGGCCGGCGCCGTTGCCGCGAACCGATCAGGCGCCCTGCACCTTCTCGGCGATCTTGTCGCCGGTCGCCTTGTCGACGCTGCGCCAGTAGTTCAGCGCCTTGTCCTGGATCGGCTTGGTCACGCCGCCGTTGATGTGCCCGGCGACGTTGTCGATGAACCGTGCCCGCTCCTCGTCGCTGAACACGTTGCGCACCATCGCGCCCGGCTGCCCGAAGTCGTCGTCCTCGGAGTGCAGCGCGTAGGCCGACCGCAGGACCTCCTGCTCCAGGTTCGCCGGAGCCTCGTCCTCACCGGAGCGCGCGCTGTCGGCGTGCGGACCGCCGTAGGAGTTCGGCGCGTACACCGGGTCGCCGTGGCCGAAGCTGTAGCGCATCTGGCCGTCCTTGGAGTAGCTGTTGACCTCCGAGACCGGGCGGTTGACCGGTAGGTCCATGTAGTTGGCGCCGATCCGGTACCGGTGCGCGTCCGGGTAGGCGAACAACCGGCCCTGCAGCATCTTGTCCGGCGAGGTGCCGATGCCCGGAACCAGGTTCGACGGCTCGAACGCGGCCTGCTCGATCTGGGCGAAGTAGTTCTCCGGGTTCCTGTTCAGCACGAACCGGCCGACCTTGATCAGCGGGTAGTCGCCGTGCGGCCAGATCTTGGTCAGGTCGAACGGGTTGAACCGGTAGTCCGCCGCGTCGGTGTAGGGCATGACCTGCACGTACAGCGTCCAGCTCGGGTACTCGCCGCCCTTGATCGAGGTCCACAGGTCGCGGATGTGGTGGTCCCCGTCGGCACCGGCGAGCCGGTCGGCCTCGGCCTGCGGCAGGAAGTCGTGGCCCTGGTCGGTCTTGAAGTGGTACTTGACCCAGAACTTCTCGCCGCCCGCGTTCTGCCACAGGTAGGTGTGCGACCCGTAGAGGTTCATGTGCCGCCAGGTCTTGGGCAGCCCGCGGTCACCCATCAGCCAGGTCACCTGGTGCGCCGACTCCGGGCACTGGGTCCAGAAGTCCCACTGCATGTCGTTGTCGCGCAGGTGGTTGTCGGCGCGGCGCTTCTGCGAGTGGATGAAGTCCGGGAACTTGATCGCGTCCCGGATGAAGAACACCGGGGTGTTGTTGCCGACGAGGTCGTAGTTGCCCTCGCTGGTGTAGAACTTGATCGCGGTGCCGCGCGGGTCGCGCCAGGTGTCGGGGGAACCGAGCTCGCCTGCGACCGAGGAGAACCGGATCAGCGTTTCGGTCTTGGCGCCGGGCTGGAACACCGCGGCCTTGGTGAACTGGCTGACGTCCTCGGTGACCTCGAAGAAGCCGAACGCGCCGCCGCCCTTGGCGTGCACCACGCGCTCCGGCACGCGCTCCCGGTTGAACTGCGCGTTCTTCTCGATCAAGTAGTGGTCCTGCAGCAGGACCGGGCCGTTCGGGCCGGCGGTGAGCGAGTGGTCGTCGCTGCCGACCGGGATCCCGGCGTTGGTCGTCGTGGGCCTTGGCGTCACGAGCGTCCCTCCTAGTGGTGGTGGCTTCGTCAGTGCTGCCCGTCGGGCAGCGGTTCGGTTGCCGTGCGGCGGCAGTCCGGGCACCGGCCCCAGAACACGATCTCGGCCTCGTCCACCTCGTACCCGGCCGTGGTGGACGGGGCCAGGCACGGCGCGGCGCCGCGGACGCAGTCGACGTCCGTGGTCCGGCCGCAGCCCCGGCAGACCAGGTGGTGGTGGTTGTCGGCGGTGCGGGTCTCGAACCGGGCGGGGTGCCCGGCCGGTTCGATGCGCCGCAGCAGCCCGGCTTGGTTGCACGCGTGCAGCACGTCGTAGACGGCCTGCGTGGACACCGCACCGAGTTCGCGGCGCACCGCGCTCGCCGCCTGCTCGGCGGTCGAGTGCGGATTCCCGGTCAACCACCGCAGCACCGCCACGCGCGGTTTGGTGGCCCGCAGTCCGGCCTCGCGCAGCAGCTCGCGGATCCGGGTCACCTCGTGACCGGCCGCGTGCTCGCCGTCGTCCGGGATCAGCCTGTCGTCCGGGGTCGCGCTGGGTTCCATGGCACTTCGAGTATGCCACGGCCAGATTGGAACGAGTCAAGAAAAAACGCCGCTGTCGCGCATCTCATCCGGGGGAATTCGCCTGCCGGCCCCGGTTGCGCGCGGACGGCTCCGCAGCGGCGGCTCCGGGCAGCATGGCATCTCCCGGCACGTTCGCCCGGTGATCTCGGCCCCGCCGGGCGAGCCGGTCACAGCACCAGCGACAGCCCCCAGGTGATGGCGAACCCGATCAGGCCGATCAGCGTCTCCAGCACCGTCCAGGTCCGCAGCGTCGTCGGCACGTCCATCCCCAGCAGCCGCCCGATCAGCCAGAACCCGGAGTCGTTGACGTGCGAGAGCACGGTCGCCCCGGCCGCGATGGCGAGCACGATCAGGCACACGTCGGCGGGCGAGAGCCCTTGGGCGGCGTGCACCGCGGGCGCGATGAACCCGGCCGCCGTGGTCAGCGCGACCGTCGCCGAACCCTGCGCCACCCGCATCACCATCGCGATCACGAACGCGGCCAGGATCAGCGGAATGCCCAGCGCGTTGAGCGCGCCCGCGAGTGCCTGGCCCACACCCCCGGCTTCCAGCACCGCACCGAACATGCCGCCCGCGCCGGTCACCAGGATCACCGCTGCGATCGGCCCGAGGCAGTCGGTGAGCTGCTGCTCGATCTCGGCCGCGCGCATCCCGCGGCGCAAGCCGAGCAGCACGCAGGCGACCAGCACCGAGATCACCAGCGCGACCGGGCTCTCCCCGATCAACGTGGCGATCTGCACCCACTGCGCCGAGTCGTCGACGACGCCGGCTTCGGCCAGCGTGCTCAGGCCGGTGTTGAGCAGGATCAGCAACAGCGGCAGCAGCAGCATGGCGATCACCGTGAACGCGGACGGCCCGCCCGCCGGATCGTCTTCGTCCTGCTCGCCCTCGGCGGTCACGGACATCTCGGGCACCGGCAGGTAGATGCGTTCCCCCGCCCACCGGCCGAACCCGTAACCGGCGATCAACCAGGTGGGCACCGCGACGACCAGGCCCAGCAGCACCAGCAGCCCGATGTCCGCACCGAGCAGTCCCGCCGCGGCCACCGGCCCCGGGTGCGGCGGCAGGAACACGTGCATCACGGCGAACCCGCCCGCGACCGGCAACCCGTAGCGCAGCACCGAGCCGCCGAGCCTGCGCGCCACCGAAAACACGATCGGCAAGAAGATGATCACACCGGCGTCCAGGAAGATCGGGAAGCCGAACAGCATCCCCGCCACCCCCAGCGCGAACGGCGCCCGCCGCTCGCCGAACCGCCGGACCAGCGCACGCGCCAGCACCGCGGCACCGCCGGAGATCTCCAGCATCCGGCCGAGCATCGCGCCGAGCGCCACCAGCAACGCCACTTCGGCGAGCGTTTCGCCGAGCCCGCCGAGCAAGGTGTCCATCACCTCGCCCACCGGCACCTGCAACGCGAGCGCGGAGCCCAGGCTGACCAGCAGCAGCGCGATGAGCGGCTGCATCTTCAGGGCCATGATCAGCACGAGCAGCACGGCGATCGACGCGGCCGCGATGGCCAGCGCGGGCCCGGCGCTGAGGGCCGGGACTACTGGTTCGGCGCCTTGCGCCAGCAGGTTCGGCACGGCGGAATCCCCTCGCGGTCACGACGTTGTGCACGATCGGCAGAACCGAGGTTCGAGATCGTGACAACTCGATCCCGTCGCGGGCCAGCCCCGCGCAGCCCCGGCCGCGCAAGCGTCACGCAACCGCAACCCGGGTGCCCGAGCACGCCCCGCCGTTCGGCGCAGCCGCCCGCCCCGAACAGCGGTACCGCGGTCAGAGTTCGAGCGCTCGCAGGGCCCGGTGCAGCTGATCCACCAGCGGCCTGCGGCGGGTCATCAGCTCGGCGGCCGCCGGGTCCGGCGAGACCACCCGCTCCGGGTGCACGAACCCGCCCGCTTCCTCCAGCGAGTCGAACTCGCCCAACGCCCGCCAGCCCAGCAGCACCGCGCCGAGCCCGGAGCCGCCGCTGCTCTCGGCGAGCTGCAGATCGAGGTCCAGCGCTGCGGAGATCGCCTCCGCCCACACCGGACTGCGGAAACCGCCCCCGGTCGCGCGCACGGCCCGCACCTGCGCACCCGCGTCGAGCACCGCGTCCCGCACCAGCGCGAGCTGCTGCGCGACGCCCTCGACGACGGCCCGGGTCATCTCGGCCCGCCCGTGCGACTTGCGCAGGCCCACGAACGCGCCGGTCAGGTCCGCTTCCCACCAGGGCGCGCGTTCTCCCAGCAGGTACGGCAGGGCCATGAGCCCGTCCGCGCCGGGAGCCACCTCCCGCGCTTCGTCGAGCAGCTCGGCCACGTCGACGCCGAAGGCGTCGGCCGCCCACTGCCCGACGACGGCTCCGTTGCTCACCGCTCCGCCGACGACCCACAAGCCTTCGGCGAGCGCGTAGCTGAACGTCCGGCACCGGTCATCGATGCCCGGCTTCTCCCGGACCACCCGCAGTGCCCCGCTCGTGCCCAGGGACAATGCCGCCACACCCGGCCGGATCGCGCCCACGCCCAGATTGGCCAGCGGTCCGTCACCACCGCCCAGCGCGACCGGCAGCCCTTCCGGCAGCCCCGTCCTGCGCGCCATCTCGGCCCCGAGCGCCACGGTGTCCACAGGCGACTTGATCTCGGGCAGCTGCTCCGCCCGCACCCCGGCGACCTCCAGCGCGTCCGGATGCCATTGCAGGCTCTGCATGTCCTGCAAGCCGCTGCCGGACGCGAGCGAGTAGTCGGTGACGAACTCGCCTGCGAACTCCTCGAAGACGAAGTCCTTCAGCGCGCACCACCGGTCGGCCGTGCGCGCCAAGTCCGGGTACTTCCCGGTCAGCCAGGCCAGCTTCACCATCACCGACTGGGTGTGCACCGGTGTGCCGGTGGCCCGGTGCAGCTCGGCAGCGGTCTCGGAATGCCCGGTCGAGTCCGCGGTCCCGGAGGTCCGCAGCCGCCGCGCCATCTCGGACGCCTGCGTGTCGGCCCAGTTGAACGACGGCGTCACCGGTGTCCCGGCGGAGTCCAAGCCGAGGATCGTGTGCATCGCGGTGCTGAACGACAGCGCCCGCACCTCGTGGCCGTGGCTGCGGGTCCACTCGACGCACTCGATCAACGCCTCGATCGCCGCATCGCGCACCGTGGCCGGGTCCTGCGTCGCCTCCCCCGGCTGCTCGGTGCGCAACGGGTAGCCGCGCTCGGTCTGGTGCAGCACCTTCGCTTCGCGAGTGGCGGCGACGACCTTGGTCGACGTGGTGCCGAGATCAATGCCGAGAACGACCGCTGCGGAGCTCATGACCCCAACCTATCCGGGCCGCCGACCGCCACCTCCGCACGGAGGAGCTACTCGCGACTTCGGAAGCGCCTGGGACGTTCAGCGTTCCGGCGAGCGTACGGCCAGCGCGGAAAGGTCGACTGCCAGCTCGAACGGGTCGGTCGTTTTGAACATTCCGCCACCTTCGAAGCAGCTCGCGTACGCACCGTCGTGCAGTCTGAGCGCACTGATCGTCACAGAGCTGTCGATGTCCAGGATCCAGTAGTGCTGGATACCGGCTTGCGCGTACTCGTGCACCTTCATCAACCGGTCGATCCGGCCCGAGCCGGGCGAGACGACCTCGACCGCGACTGCGACGTCGTTGGCGTACAAGCGGTTCGGGTTCGCGTCGAACGCCATGGTGGGGGCGAGGACGACGTCGGGGATGCGCAGCGTCGGCGGGAATCGCGCGTCGAGCGCGACTTCGACGTCCTGCAGCGCTTCCCACTTCGACGGAAGTTGTTCGTCCAAGCTCGAGGTGATCCGCTTGACGACGCGCTGGTGAACGGCTGCTGCCTTGGGGGACACCTGGAGAAGACCTTCCTGGAGCTCGTAGCGCCGCGAGTTGTCCTCGGGGAGGCGGTCGAACTCCTCCAGCGTCAGCAGATGATCGGGCCAACTCATCGCGGTCATACCTCCATCATCGGCGCTACCAGGCGAGCTCTTGATCGACTCTTATGATCAACACTCGGTCAGGTGACTCGCGCGATCCCTGCCGCAGACAATAGAAGGGCGCCTCCCTCCGCACCAGGAGGAAGGCGCCCCACCGGACCCGCGCCGGGATCACCGCACCAGCGTCTCCGCGATCTCGTAGGTGTTCAGCGCCGCGCCCTTGCGCAGGTTGTCACCGCAGACGAAGAACTCCAGCGTGCTCGGGAAGTCCAGCGCCTGCCGCACCCGCCCGACGTAGGTCGGATCGGCGCCGACGACCCCGGCCGGAGTGGGGAAGTCCAGCTCGTCCGGGTCGTCCTGCAGCACGATCGACGGCTGCGACTCGAACACCCGGTGCGCCTCCGGCACGGTGACCTCGCGCTCGAACACCGCGTGCACCGCCAGCGCGTGCGTGGTCACCACCGGCACCCGCACGCAGGTCGCGGAGACCTTCAGCTCCGGGATGCCGAGGATCTTGCGGGACTCGTTGCGGACCTTGAGCTCCTCGGAGGTCCACCCGTCGCCCTTGGCCGAGCCCGCCCACGGCACCACGTTCAGCGCCAGCGGAGCCTTGAACGGCGTCTCCTCCGGCAGCCCGGCCGCGATCAGCGCCTCGGCCACGTCGCCGGCCCGCACGCCGAGCTGCTTGCCCGCGATGGCCGCGATCTCGTCGTAGAGCCGGTCGACGCCTTCCTGCCCGGCACCGGACGCCGCCTGGTACGAGGACACGACCAGCTCGCGCAGCCCGAACTCGCGGTGCAGCGCACCGAGCGCAGCCATCATCGACAGCGTCGTGCAGTTCGGGTTGGCGATGATGCCGCGCGGGCGCTCGTGCACCTTCTCCGGGTTGACCTCGGGCACCACCAGCGGAACCTCGGGGTCCATCCGGAACGCGCCGGAGTTGTCCACCGCGATGGCACCGCGCTCGGCCGCGATCGGCGCCCACTGCGCGGAGATCTCGTCCGGCACGTCGAACAGCACGATGTCCACGCCGTCGAACGCTTCCGGGGCGAGTTCGACCACTGTGGTCTCCCGCCCGCGCACGGTGATCTTCTTGCCCGCGGAGCGGGCCGAGGCGATCAGCCGGACCTCGTCCCACGGCACCGACTCGCGCTGGTTGATGATGTCGATCATGACGCTGCCGACGGCGCCGGTGGCGCCGACGATCGCAACGGTGGGGGCCATCAGCGACCACTCCCCGCGTACACGACTGCCTCTTCCTCGCCACCGAGCTCGAACGCGGCGTGCAGCGCGCTGACCGCGTCCGCCAGCTGGGTGTCCCGGACCAGCACCGAGATCCGGATCTCCGAGGTGTTGATGATCTCGATGTTCACACCCGCGTCGGACAGCGCCTCGCAGAACGTCGCGGTGACCCCGGGGTGCGAGCGCATCCCGGCTCCCACCAGCGAGACCTTGCCGACGTTGTCGTCGTAGACGACCTCCTCGAAGCCCACCGCGGCGGAGATCTTCTCCAGCTCGGCGACCGCCTCCGGGCCGTTGTCCCTGGACACGGTGAACGTGACGTCGGTGCGCCCGGAGCTGGTGCCGGAAACGTTCTGCAGCACCATGTCGATGTCGATCTCGGCGTCGGCGACCGCGCGGAAGATCTTGCCCGCGACGCCCCGGTTGTCCGGTACACCGCGCACGGTGACCTTGGCCTCCGACCGGTCGTGCGCCACGCCGGTGATCATCGCCTGTTCCACGGAAAGGTCCTCCACTGAGCCGGAAACGATCGTTCCGGGCTTGGGTGAGTACGACGAGCGGACGTGCAGCGGGACGCCGTAGCGGCGGGCGTACTCGACCGCGCGCAGGTGCAGCACCTTCGCGCCGGTCGCGGCCAGCTCCAGCATCTCCTCGTAGGTCACGCGCTCCAGCTGCTTGGCGTCGGGAGCGATCCGCGGGTCCGCGGTGTAGACGCCGTCCACGTCGGTGTAGATCTCGCAGACGTCGGCCTTCATCGCCGCGGCGACCGCGACGGCGGTGGTGTCCGAACCGCCCCGGCCGAGCGTGGTGATGTCCTTGGTGTCCTGGGCGACGCCCTGGAAACCGGCCACCAGCACCACTTGGCCCTCGGCGAGGGCTTCCTGCACGCGCCCCGGCGTGACGTCGATGATCCGCGCGTTCTGGTGCGCCGCGGTGGTGATCACCCCGGCCTGCGAGCCGGAGAACGAGCGCGCCTCGACGCCGAGCGCCTCGACGGCCATCGCCACGAGCGCGTTGGAGATCCGCTCCCCCGCGGTGAGCAGCATGTCCAGCTCCCGCTCCGGCGGGGCGGGGTTGACCTGCTGAGCCAGGTCCAGCATTTCGTCGGTGGTGTCGCCCATCGCCGAGCACACGACGACCACGTCGTTGCCCGCTTTGCGGGTCTCCACGATGCGTTCGGCGACCCGTTTGATCCGGTCGGCACTTTCCAGCGAGGAACCGCCGTACTTCTGGACGACGAGCGCCACGTGAAACAAACCTCCTCGCGCCGTTCCTCGGGTGTGGGTGCCCGCAGGAAGCGGTCGTCCCGGGCACGGGGTGGCCCCCCGCACTGACGCCGGTGGACGAAGAGCACCAGCGCGGTGCCGCCGCCGACGGCGACGTACCGGGGAGCCCCGCGACCAGCGAGAAGCAGCTTCGACCGGTCCGGTCGGGCGGCCGCTCACGGGTCGCTCCGCTGCTGCACCAGCCTACCGAACCAGCACCGTCCGGCCCCACCTCCCGGACCGGCTACTAGCCTGGCGAACCGGTTTGTCGACAAGGGCGGAGGAGCGGGTTGTCCACCACTCCCGAAGCGGTCGGGCCGGATCCCTCGCCGACCGGGGAAGCGGCACGTACCCAGCGGCAACAGCGGGTATCGGGCCGGTGGGCGCAGGCTCTGGAGAAGCTGTCGCACCCCGGCGGCCGCTGGTCCTTCCTGGCACCCGGTGTGGTTTACCTCGCAATCCGCCTGTTCGGGCTGCTGGTGCTCGCGCTGATGTCCGCGGCCAACAGCGAGTCGCTGCTGGACAACCTCTCGTCCTGGGACGGCGAGTGGTACCTGGAGATCGCCGCGCACGGCTACGGCGGCGTCGACCCGGGCATGGTCGACGGTTACGGGCACCGCTCCCCCGAGACGCCGCTGGCGTTCTTCCCCGGCTACCCGGTGCTGGTGCAGCTGCTCGACCTGCTGCCCGGCGTGGGCGTGCAGGGCGCGGCCATCGCGGTGAGCTTGTTGACCGGCATCGCCGCCGCTTACGGACTGGTCCGGATCGGGCGCCTGGTGAGCGGCTCGCACGGCGTGGGGTTGCTGCTGGTGGTGCTGTTCGCCGCGTCGCCGATGGCGGTGACCCTGTCGATGGCCTACTCGGAGGCGCTGTTCTGCGCGCTTTCGGTGTGGGCGCTGGTCGGCGTGCTGGAGCGGAACTGGACGCTGGCCGGGTTGTGCTGCGCGGCGTCCGGGCTGGTGCGGCCTACCGCTGCCGCGCTGATCGGCGTGGTCGGGCTGGCCGCGCTGGTGGCGATCTTCCAGCGCCGGGACTCGTGGCGGCCGTGGCTGGCGGTGCTGCTCGCGCCGGCCGGGCTGGCGGCTTACGTGGGCTGGGTGGCGTTGCAGACCGGCTCGCTGGACGGCTACTTCAAGCTGCAGCAGCGCGGCTGGTCGTCGGCGTTCGACGGCGGCTGGGCGACCGGCAAGTTCGCCCTGGAAGCGTTGTCGCAGGACAAGTCGGTGCTGGAGACGTTCACCGTCTGGATCGTGCTGGCCGCGCTGGTGCTGATGGTGCTGTGCGTGCGGAACCGGTTGCCGTGGCCGCTGGTGCTGTTCGCGTTCGCGGTGCTGGCGATGGACTTGGGCTCGGACGGCCTGATGTACTCCAAGGTCCGGTTGATGCTTCCCGCGTTCCCGCTGCTGATCCCGGTCGCGATGGGCTTGGCGCACCGCCGCCGCACGACCGCGGTGTGCTCGGCCGCGCTGATCGTGTGCTTCGGTGCGTGGTTCGGCGCTTACTCACTCACGGCGTGGCCGTACGCGATCTGACCGCAGGAGGATTCCGATGGGCGAGAAGGACGCGGTGACCTCGGTTCCGCTGCACCCGTTGCTGGCCTCCCGGTGGAGCCCGCGAGCGCTGGATCCGGCTTTCCAGCTGGCCGAAGCGCAGTTCACCGCGCTGTTCGAAGCCGCGCGCTGGGCGCCGTCCTGGGGCAACACCCAACCGGCCCGCTACCTGGCCGGACGCCGGGGCGAGCCGACGTTCGACCGGATCCACGGCACCCTCTCGCGCGGTAACCGGGGCTGGGCGGCTTCGGCCGCAGCGCTGGCGATCGGTCTCGCGCAGACCGTCGCCGACGACGGCGAGCCGCTGCCGTACGCCGCGTACGGCTTGGGTCTGGCCAGCGAGAACCTGGTGCTGCAAGCGGTCGCGGAAGGCTTGGTGGCGCACCAGATGGCCGGTTTCGACCGCGAAGCCGCGCGGGCCGAGTTCGCGGTACCCGGCGATTTCGAGCCGATGGTCGCGATCGCGGTGGGCGCGCCGGGCAACGCGGACGAGCTGCCGGACCGGCTGCAGCAGAAGGAGCAGGCGCCGCGCACCCGGAAACCCTTGGCAGAGCTGGTTTTCACGGACGGTTGGGGAAGCCCCCGGTACTGAAATCCGCGCCGAAGCGGTGACGCAGCGTCGATCAATGCGGTATGACTTCACTCGTGTGGACGAGCACGAGAGCTGCCGCCGAGGCGCTCGACCGCGCCGACGAGCTGGCCCCGCTGCGCTCCCGCTACGGCTTGCCCGCCACGAGGATCCGATTGGACGGCAGCAGCGGCCCGCGCACCCGGTCCACTCCGGCGAAGCTGCGCGAGTTCGTCGAGCACCGCTGGGATCACCGCGCGGGAACCGACGGCGGCCGCCGCAAGCAGGCCCGGCTGGCCGCCGCGAGCATCGCACCGCTGATCGGCGCGCTGCCATCGGAGGTGGCCGTCGCCGAATCCGCCTCGATGAACCTGTTCAGCGCACTGCTGCGGGCTGCCGGGATGCGGCCGGGCAGACCGGTGCTGGCAGTCGGCAAGTTCTGCTTCGCCACCGACCACTACTTGGCCCGTTCGGCCGCCGACATCGCCGGCTGCGAGCTGCGGCTGTTCGACGAGCTGCACGACCTGCCGGAGCTGCTCGACGAACGGGTGGCGGTGCTGGCGCTGTCGCACGTCGACCCGGAATCGGGGGCGGTCCGGGACGCGACCGCGATCACCGAGCTGGCGCACCGGCACGGCGCGCTGACGCTGTGGGACCTGAGCCATTCGGCGGGCGCGATGCTGATCGACCTGGGCTCGTGGGGCGCCGACTTCGCGATCGGCTGCGGCCACCGCTACCTCGGCGGCGGCTCCGGCGCGCCGGGGTTCTCGTACCTCGCGCGGGACAGGCACGAAGAGGCGGCAGGCGCTGACGCGTTCCCCGGCGCACCGTCGACGCTGGCGCTCTCGGAGCTGCGTTCCGGTCTTTCCGCGCTCACCGGTGCCGCACCCGCCGCGTTGGAGGCGAAAGCGGCCGGATTGGCCGAGTTCTTCCTGCGCTGCCTGGCCGATGCGCCCGGTGCGGATCCGGTGCCGATCCCGGAAGGGCTCCGCCGCGGACCGCACGTCTGCGTGCGGCACCGGCACGCGCACCAGGTGGCGCAGGCGCTGCTCGGCCGGGGCGTGGTCGTCGACGTCCCGGAACCGGGCACGCTGCGGTTCGGCTTCGCCCCGCTGTGGTTGCGCTACGTCGACGTCCGCGAGGCCGCCGCCCGCTTCCGCGACGTCCTGCAGGATCTGTCCACTTAGGAGCCACGAACCCGGCTGCCGCGCGCGGTCCGGTGCCGCCGGTTCAGGACACCACCTCGGTGTAAACGTCCGTGAGCCGGTTGCGCAGCACGTGCGCCGGCGCATCCGGCTGGATCCGCAGCTGCCGGGCGGCGGTGCGCATCGTGGACACGATCCGCTGGGTGTGGTCGAGCCGCAGGTCGTCGCCGCCGCGCTCGATCAGCAGTGCGCGCCCGGTAGCGGCGTCCACCAGCCGTTCCAGCAGGATGATCGACGGCCACCACACTTCCGCGTTGCGCCCGATGGAAGCCGGTTCCATGAGTTGCTGCTGCAGCGTCGCGCGCAGGTCCGACAGTTCGCGGTAGGTGCGCCGCCGCAGCGTCGAGCGGCCCTGCTCGCGGCCGGCGAGCGACCGCGACACGTACTCCGAGACCGTCTCCACCGCCCCCGCGAGCTTGCCGGTCAGGTCCGGGCTGCGCCCCGGCGGCCACATGAGGTAGCCGATGAGCAGCACGATCCCGCAGCCGAGCAGCGAGTCCACCAGCCGCACGACCGGCAGCTGGTCCATGAACAGCTCGCTCTGGTGCATCTGCACCAGCACCACGATCGTCACGACCATGGTGAACATCCCGTAGTGCCTGCTGAGCGCTTCCGGCACGAACGCAGCGAGCAGCACCGTGATCACCGCCAGCGGCCACCCGGCGGGTATGACGGCCAGCAGCACGCTGGCGATCAGAACTCCCACCACGGTGCCGAATCCGCGCAGCACGGTGCGGGCGAACACCGAGCCGGAGTTCGGTTTGAGCACCAGCGCGACGGTCATCGCGATCCAGTAGGACTGCTCGAAGTTCAGCGCCAGCCCGACGCCTTCGGCGACGGCCAGGCACAGCACCATCCGCACCGCCAGCAGCCACCCGGTGCGCCCGATGCTGATGTTGCTGCGCCAGAGCCGGAAGTGTTCACGCGGGCCGAGCCGTTCCTGGAACACCGGCTCGTCGGCGCTCTTCACGCGCAGCCACGCATCGATGAGGTCGGCGATGCCCTGGTCCAGCGCGTGTTCCACCACCGAACCACTCGGCGCCGGGCGGTACCGCGGCAACGCTTGTCCACTTCGGACGCACGAGGCGATGCTGCGCAGCGCCGCGAGCGCCTCGCCGGACGGCCTGCTCCCCGAGTGCGCCAGCGCGACCGACGCCTCGACCACCGGCGTCGCCCGGGCCAGGATCACGTACAGCCGGTCGTGCACCCGGCTGCGGGAAACCGATGCGCCGCCGAGCAGGATGTCGTGCGCTCCGTTGAGCGCTTTCGTGAGGTTCTGCCGCGCGCCGATCGCGGCGCCGGTGCCCGCCGCGTCGAACAACCGCAGCAGCGCGTCGAAGACCCGCGCGACCGCGGCGCGCGCGGGCGCGGTGCGCCGGAACGGCCAGGTGGCCGCGACCATCGCCAGCAGCAGCAACTCACCGGTGACGAACCAGGCGATCTGCTCGTTCGGGGGCATCCCCGTCGAGACGTGGCCGGTCGCCACCACGCAGAACGTCAGCATCTGCGCGCCCGCCGCCGCGCACAGGTCGTTGACCCGGCTGGAGAGCACCGACGGGATCGACACCGCGACCACCACGACCGCCGACCACACCGGCCCCGGCGCGAGCACCCCCGCTGCGAACCCGAAACCGCCGGTGAGCACGGTCAGCCCGACCCGCTTCGTGCGATATCGGTAGGAACCGGTGAGGTCCGAGAAGCTGACGCACAACGCCCCGACCGACACCAGCACGGCCGGCTCCATCCGCTGCACCGCGATGCCGACCACCGCGGGCCCGCCGATGCCGACGGCGGCCGCGACGATCCGGGTCCAGTCCAGCGGCAGCGGCGCGGGACGCAGCATCCGGATCAGCCACGCGGGCAGCGGCGCGCGGGAATTCCGGGTCGCGGTGGGAATCGCATCGCTCTGTGTCACGCACATCCCTTCCCTGGTGGGACTGGCGCGCTCCACGCCGAGCGGCTGGGTTCGTGCATTGTCACGCCGCTGCGTGGCAAGCAGAACTGCGATGTGCAAGCGTCACACGTTGCGGTGCGTCACATCACCGGTTGGGGTCAAGCGAAGGCGTTGATGATCCGCACCGCGATGGACGTGATGAACAGCCAGAACAGCGCGGCGATCCCGTAGTTCACCAATACCGCGAGCTGCGGATCGGCCGGCGTGAACAGGTCGGAGAATCCGAGCGCGAGCGGATCGGACCATTCCGTGATGAACCGCGTGATGCCGTTGTCCGGGTTGGCACCACCGAGGGTGAACACGACTCGCAGCACCAGCAGCAGCGCGATCAGCGTCCCGACCCAGCGGGCCACTGCGGACAGCACACCGACGACGCGCGCCCGAGCCTTCGCCCAGTCGTACGACTGCCGCAGCCGTCGTCGCCCTCCGTTGGGCCGGTCGCCGTCCTGATCACCGGTGGTCACTCCACCGACGTTCTCCGACATGCCGGAAGTGTGGCACGCGGCCACACAGAAAGCTACCAACCGGTAGGCGGCCGGGCCCGCAGCACGCGGGCCCGGACCCAGTCGCTCGGGAAGCCTCGAGGTTGCCCCGCGCAGGGAAGCTCTGCGCCCCATCGGCCGAATCGTTCGTGAAGCATCGTCGGCCGCATTCGGCGCTCAGCCGAAAGCGCGGGCCAGCAGGCTGGTCACGAGGACCCAGAACCCGGCGGCGAGGCCGTAGTCGACCAGCACCTGCAGCTGCGAGTTCCCGGTTTGCACCAGCCCCGGGAAGAACAGCGCGAGCGGCTCGGCGGCTTGGTGCACCGAGTCGATGAACCCGTTCTCGGCGGGGATCTTGAACAGCACCGAGATGATGTGCAGCACCAAGATCACGGCGAACACGAATCCCACACCGGTGATCAGCGTGCCGATCCCGGATCCCTTCTTCTTCGCAGCCATGATCTTCAGTCTGCCCGCCGCCGCCAGGCCCCCGATCCCCCGATCGCCGCAGCGCCGCGCTGCGCAGCGGTTCGCTCAACATGTGGGATACCTGGTTGCATCGCGGGCGGACCTCGCGGTTAACCTGGCCGTCGTGGCTCGCGTTCTCCTGCTTCGCCGCCGCGACGGGGTCTGACAGACCGGCCCCTCGTCGCGGGGTAGCAACCTGCCGGTCGCCAGGCTCAGCCGCCAACCAGCAGGAGACGAGCAGATGACTTCGCAAGAGCCGCAGGCCCCCTTCACCGGCGATGTCCGCAAACCTTCCCGGACCGCCCCGGCCGACCAGGCACCGTGGAACCCGCAGCAGGGCAGCTCGATGCCGTTCCACCGCTACCGGCCGTTCCACGAGCTGGTGGAGGACGTATCGGTACCGGACCGCACCTGGCCGGACAACCGCATCACCCGCGCCCCGCTGTGGTGCGCGGTGGACCTGCGCGACGGCAACCAGGCGCTGATCGACCCGATGTCGCCCGCCCGCAAGCGCCGGATGTTCGAGCTGCTGGTGCAGATGGGCTACAAGGAGATCGAGGTCGGTTTCCCGGCGGCCAGCCAGACCGACTACGACTTCGTCCGGGAGATCATCGAGGACGGCGCCATCCCGGACGACGTGCGAATCCAGGTGCTCACGCAGTGCCGCCCGGAGCTGATCGAGCGCACTTTCGCCGCGTTGGAGGGAGCGCCGCGCGCGGTCGTGCACTTCTACAACTCGACGTCGATCCTGCAGCGCCGCGTGGTGTTCCGGGAGGAACGCGAGGGCATCAAGAAGATCGCCACGACGGCCGCGGAGCTGGCGCTGGAGTACGCGGGCAAGTACCCCGACACCGACTTCCGGTTCCAGTACTCGCCGGAGTCCTACACCGGCACCGAGCTGTCCTACGCCGTCGAGGTGTGCGACGCGGTCACCGAGATCTTGCAGCCGACGCCGGAGAAACCGGTGATCCTGAACCTGCCCGCGACGGTGGAGATGGCCACGCCGAACGTCTACGCGGACTCGATCGAGTGGATGCACCGCAACCTGTCCCGGCGCGACTCGGTGATCCTCTCGCTGCACCCGCACAACGACCGCGGCACCGGCATCGCCGCCGCGGAGCTGGGCTACCAGGCGGGCGCGGACCGCATCGAGGGCTGCCTGTTCGGCAACGGCGAGCGCACCGGCAACGTGGACCTGGTCGCGCTGGGCATGAACATGTTCAGCCAGGGCGTCGACCCGCAGATCGACTTCTCGGACATCGACCACATCAAGCGGACCGTGGAGCACTGCAACCAGCTGCCGGTACACGAGCGGCACCCGTGGGGCGGTGAGCTCGTCTACACCGCGTTCTCCGGCAGCCACCAGGACGCGATCAACAAGGGCTTGGACGCGCTGCAGGTGGAGGCCGACCGGGCAGGCGTCGAGCTGGCCGAGCACCGCTGGGAGGTCCCGTACCTGCCGATCGACCCCAAGGACGTCGGCCGCAGCTACGAGGCCGTGATCCGGGTCAACTCGCAGTCCGGCAAGGGCGGCGTGGCCTACGTGATGAAGAGCGAGCACCAGCTCGACCTGCCGCGCAAGCTGCAGATCGAGTTCGCCAAGCTGGTGCAGGCCCGCACCGACTCCAAGGGCGGCGAGGTCAGCCCCGAGGTGATGTGGCAGGTCTTCTCCGAGGAGTACTTGCAGCCGCGGACGCCGCTGGAGCTGGTCAGCCGCTCCTTCACCGGCGGGGAGGGCAACGAGTCCATCACCGCGAAGGTCGTCGTGGACGGCACCGAGCAGGAGATCACCGGCTCCGGCAACGGGCCGATCGCCGCGTTCGTCGACGCGCTGAGCACCATCGGCTACGACGTGCGCGTCATGGACTACAACGAGCACGCGCTCACCGCGGGCGACGACGCCCGCGCCGCCTCCTACCTGGAGTGCGCGGTCGGCGACGAGATCTTCTGGGGCGCCGGCATCGACACCTCCACGGTCACGGCGTCCCTGCGCGCAGTCGTCTCCGCGATCAACCGCGCCAACCGCTGACCGTCCAGCGGAGTTCGCGCCCGCGTTCCCCTGCGCGGGCGCGACTCCCGCCGGTCCGGCTGGGCCGGTCAGCGGTCGAAGTCGCCGCGCTTGATCGCCCCGAGGAAATCGGACCACTGTGGACGGTCGACGGCAAAGTGGCCCGAGGCCGGGAACTTCGAGTCGCGGACCGCGGTCCCCGTGGCGGTGGGCGCGACTTCGACGCAGGCGGTGTGCGGTCCCGAGTGGCTGGACTTCCTCCAGCCGGATGTCAGTGCATCTAACGCAGTCATCTCAACGACCCCGATTCGTTGTGCAGTGCCTTGATGAACTGTACTGACTCATCACGGCCCAGAGCCCTGTTCAGCAGGTCGTCAACAGCGCCCTGGTAGGTCGCGATGACCTTCGCGTTGCTGGTCGAAGACGCAGTGAAGTAGCCCTCGACATGCACCAACGGCCGAGCCTTGTCGTCGTAGTCGAACAACATGAACTCGCCGAGATGCCCCGCGTGCAAGACCTCGGAGCCGGACTCGAGTACCCGGACCGAGATGCGTTCGCGCTCCGCGGCACTGATCAGCTGGTCCAGCTGGGCGCGAAGAACCTCGACGCCGCCGATCGGCTCGCGCAGCGCGAACTCACCGACGATGACCGTCAGCTGAGGTGGCCGGGACCGGTTCAGGATTTCCTGTCGCTGCAACCGAACCGCGAGCTTGTTCTCCTTCTCCTCCTCGCCCTGACCGTCCAGCACCGCGTTCGCGTATTCGCGGGTCTGCAACAGGCCGGGGATCACCAGCGGGGCGACTTCGACGATGTTGGCGGCAGTGCTCTCGAACTCGGCCAGCGTGGCGAGTTCTTGGTGGATACCCCTGCCGTAGGTGCTCAGCGTGCTGTCGTCGGCGGCGCTGTGCGCTTCGCGAGCTTGTTCCAGGATGCGTTCGGTCTCGCTGCGGGAGACGGAGAGCTTGCCGAGGTAGCGCGCGATCTCTTCCAACGACGGCAGAATCTCGCCGCTTTCGTAGCGCAGCAGTCGTGTTTTGGCGATCTCCAGGCGTGCCGCCAGCGCCCTGGTCGTGACTCGATCTTGTTCGCGCTTCTTGCGCAGCTCGTAGCCGACCGCGCGGGCTCGCGGGCCGCCACCGGGGATCTTGGCCATGCACGAATCTTAAGAGTCGAGACGGCTTCACCTTTGCGACCCCATGACCAGGATTGATCCACTCGATCAGGGCATTGCGGCTAGATCGGCAACACTGGCTTAATTTGGTCCACGGACCGAACGGTCCATGGACCAGAAAACGACCGCTTGCGGCGACGGCCTTTCCCTCCCCGGCCTGGCGCGCAGCGGTTCGCGGGGTCGGTGAGCATCCCCCGGCATCGGCTCACCGGCCCCGCACTTTCCGAAAGGCGGTTTCGATGCCGTATCCGTTTCACTGGGTTCCGGCCGCTGGGCAGCGGCACGCCACACTCGATGCGCGACCGGGTGGCGGGTATCCGACCGGGATTTCCGTGGAAACTTTATGCGGGGTGCAAATTTGCGCGGATAACTCGGAGTTCGGATGGCTATGGCCTACCTACCCAGAATGCGCGCCGGAAACGCGGCGGCTCGCCGAGGAATACGCGGCCGCGCCGAAACCGCTGTTCGGATGACCGCGCAGGGCTGGATGAGCAGCGTCTACAGCGCGACCTGGCACCGGATCACATCCGGCGGCGGGGCGCCGGTCGCGGCGTGCGGCCATCGGCTCTACGGGCCGGTGCATCGCAGGCTCGACGCCCCGGCGGACGACGTCGCGCGGCGCATTTGCTCCGACTGCCGAAAAAGCGAGGGCCGATCGGGCCTTGCAGCGCATCCGGAAGGAAGGCGCAGCACAGGCGAATAGGTGCACTCGCAACCGTTTCTTCAGAAAACAAATCGTCACCTGCGGTGAGCGGGTCGCGACGATCTGATCCGGCGGCGGAGTCGGCGTTATCACGTTCGGCGCAACGACTCGACTAAAGGAGGTAGTGAAAGCTAGTCCAGCGCCCCCAAAATAGTGAGAGCCGCTGAAGGTTGCGGTGATCTGGCTTACCCCTGGGGATGATCGGGAGGGCGGCCGGTGGGTCAGCGGACTCGTCGGGGCCGGCCGCTTTCCCCGCTCACGGGAAGCTCCCGAGCGAAGTTGATCACGATTCACCACTCGATCGGTCGACGCCACTTGAAGCCGGGCGGTACACGCGGTTCAGTCATCCAGACCGCACAGCCCGAAGTGGACAGGACGACATGTGGCCGAACGGCGAACCGACCGATGACCTCCGATGGCGGATTCCCTGCCGCGACTCCGGCGGCGAGAATCGCACCGTATCGGTGCTGGTCATGGGCGATCGAGTGGCCGTCGTGCTGCCGCCGGGAGACACGGTGATCTTCGACGCGGACGAGGCCGACGACTTCGCCGCCCTGCTGGACGAGGCCACCGGGCACACCGACACCACCTGATCCAGGAGGGCTCGTGGCGCTGATCGACTCGGACCTGAGCTTCGACCCCCGCGACCCCTACTTCCCAGTGCCCGGCACCGACCTGCGCTGGGCGGTGCAGATCTTCACCACCGGCAACGGTTACGGCCTCGACGCCGCGAGCGCGCAGCCGCACGACAACGGCCCGCACGACAACGACGGAGTGCGTTGCGACCGGCTCGCGCTGCTCGGGCAGCAGCGGACCAGCGAAGGTGGCGCGGACATCGAACTCCGCCGCACCGGCGACCACCTGGAGTGGTCGATCAACGTGCGCCATCCGGAACCGGTGAAGGCGGTCAAGCTCCTGCTGACCGGGCTGCCCGCGAGCACGCGCGGCGGCTGGTGGGCGGCGAACACCCCGCGCGGGCACGCGCACGGGGTCGACGGGCAGCGGTTCCAGCTCGAATATCCCGGGCCGGAGTGGGCGACACCTTGGGTGGCCGCCGGAGATCTGACGATCAGCGTGCGGGATCCGTTGGTGCGGCGGCAGATCCTGCACGTCCACCAGCCCGCCTACGCTTCGGCGCCGATCGCCGAGCTGGTGCACGCCGCACCAGCCTCGAACCGCACGACGACCTACCAGGTTCCGCCGATCCTGTTGCGCCACAACGTTTCCGCGCCAGAAGCCGACCTGGCGGATCACATGTCCTTTGTGGACCGAGCGCATCGGCTGGTGCCGTGGGAAAAACGAACCGACGTGCCGGAGTGGCTGCGCGACATCGCACTCGTGGTCACGCTGCACGGCCAGCACTGGACCGGGTACGTGCTCAACACCTTCCCCGCGATGGCCGAAGCGCTGCGGTTCATCACCCGGCACATCGACGGACACCGAGTGCTCGCCTACCTGCCCGGATGGGAAGGCCGGTACTACCACGACTACCCGAGCTACCGGCCGGGCGAAGACCTCGGCGGCGCGGCCGGCCTGCACGCGTTAGCGGGCACGGCGCGCGAACTCGGAGTCCGGCTGATGCCGATGTTCGGCGGGCACGGCGCGAACGTCGCGCAATACCCGGACTGGGAGCGCGCGGTGTTCCGCAACGACACCGATCGCTACGTGGAACTGCTGAACCGGCCGGACTGGGACTCCGACCGCAGCGGCGAAGGTGATCAGGTGTTCCTCAACCCCGGCGAACCGGGATTCCGGGAGCACCTGGTGGAATCCGTCTCCGCCGTCGTGTCCGAGTTCGGCGTGGACGCGGCGTTCTTCGACACCGTCGGCTACTGGTTCAACGACCCGCGGCACGAACTCGTGGACGGCTACCGGCGCCTCGCCGACGAGCTGCGGCGCAGGCACCCGGGCCTGCTGCTGGCCGCGGAAGGCTGGTGGGACGCGCTGTCCGGGATCTTCCCGCTCAGCCAGCAGTGGTTCGGAGT
The DNA here is from genome assembly GCF_037023755.1 of Saccharopolyspora sp. SCSIO 74807. Taxonomy (NCBI): domain Bacteria; kingdom Bacillati; phylum Actinomycetota; class Actinomycetes; order Pseudonocardiales; family Pseudonocardiaceae; genus Saccharopolyspora; species Saccharopolyspora sp. SCSIO 74807. Next base: position 1,473,044 of record NZ_CP146100.1, read on the forward strand.
CGACCGCGACCTGCGACTGCCGCAGGTGCTCACCCGCTACGCGCGCACCACCGGGCACCTCGCGGAAGGCACCCCGGGCCGCGGAAGCACCGGGGTGCACGAGAAAGGTTTCGTGCCGCGCCCGCCCGACGTCGAACGCGCCGGGCACATCCCGGTCGTGGGCATCGCCGACGACACGCTGCCCGCGCACGCCGACGAAGTCGCCGCCATCGCCCGCTGGGCGCAGCAGCACGCACCGCGCTGAACTGGTTCTGCACGGCCGCGGGTCAGCGAGAACCAACGCACTGCTGCGGCCCGGTGAACGGCGGGCCACCGCGCACGATGGCCCGTCCGCGCGAGCCTCACATCGAACGCCGGCCGGACAGTGCGCGGCCGAGCGTCAGTTCGTCGGCGAATTCCAGGTCGCCGCCCATCGGCAGGCCGGAAGCCAGCCGCGTCACGTTCAGCCCGGGGAAGTCCCGCAGCATCCGCACCAGGTACGTCGCCGTGGCCTCCCCCTCGGTGTTCGGGTCCGTCGCGATGATCACCTCGGTGATCTCGTCCTGCCCGATGCGGGCCAGCAGCTGGCGCACCCGCAACTGGTCCGGGCCGACCCCGGACAACGGGTCCAGCGCGCCGCCCAGCACGTGGTAGCGGCCCTTGAACTCGCGGGTGCGTTCCACCGCGAGCACGTCCTTGGGTTCCTCCACCACGCACACCAAGGTCGGATCACGCCGGGCGTCCTGGCAGATCCGGCAGCGCTCCTGCTCGGCGACGTTGCCGCAGACCTCGCAGAAGACCACGCCCTCCTTGACCTTCTGCAGGGCCTCCTCCAGCCGCGTCACGTCCGCAGGTTCCGCCGCGAGCAAGTGGAAGGCGATGCGCTGCGCGCTTTTCGGACCGACGCCCGGCAGCCTGCCGAGCTCGTCGATCAAGTCCTGGACCGGACCCTCGTACACCGCGCTCCCTCGTCACATGCCGGGCAGGCCGAGCCCGCCCTGGCCGCCCAGCGCGCCGGTGACCGGCCCCATCTTGTCCGCCTGCAGCTGCTGCGCGGCGTTGTTCGCGTCCCGCACCGCCGCGACCACCAGGTCCGCGAGCGTTTCGGTGTCCTCGGGGTCGGCGGCCTTCGGGTCGATGGTCATCGACTTGAGCTCGCCGGTACCGCTGACCACCGCCGAGACCAGGCCGCCGCCCGCGGTGCCGGTGGCTTCCGCGTCGGCGAGTTCCTGCTGCGCGGTCATCAGCTGCTGCTGCATCTGCTGCGCCTGTTCCATGATCTGCTGCATGTTCGGCTGCTCGCCACCCGGTTGCACTGTGGTCCTCCCAGAGCTGTTCTCGTCTCGCCGCTGGGTCCGCCGGTCGAGCCGACCCCAACGCGGGCGCGCGCCCTTGCCGGGCACATCCGCAAGGGTAGTCGTGACCCGCGCGGAGGCCGCGCAACCACTCCCGCAGATCCGCCGCCGCGATCACCCGGCCGCTGGCGGGCCGCTCCAGGCGCATCGGACGAACCCAGCATTCGCGGCACTTCGATCAGCAGCGGAACCGGTGCGCCACAGCACGCATAGTGCGTGACAAGGTGAGCGGCATGGCGGTGGACTTGGCAAGGTTGCTGGGACTGACGAGCTGGCGGGCGTTCGACGTGGACGACGCGGGCCGGGTGCTCGCCGGATCCGACGAATCCGGCTCGACCCAGCTCGTCGAGCTGTCCCCGCTCGGCAAGAACGTCCCGATCACCGCCCTTTCCGGCGCCGTCAGCGGCCGCTACCTGCCCGGTGAGCGGGCCGCGGTGATCCAGCACGACACCGGCGGCAACGAACGCGGCCAGCTGTCGCTGCTGCGGCTGGACCGGCGCCGCACCAAGCCGGCCGAACTCGGCGAACTGCAGCCGCTGGTGCGCGACTCGCGGTACGTGCACCGGCTGCTCGACGTGCTGCCCGGCCGGCTCGTGTACTCCACCAACCGCCGCAACGGCGTCGACTTCGACGTGGTGATCCGCAGCGCGCTCACCGGCGCGGAGCAGGTCGTCTACGACCGCGGCGGCATGGTGCAGGAAGTCGTCGCCACCCCGGACAGCCAGTACCTGGCCTTGACGCTGCCCGGCAACAGGCCGATGTCCGACCAGATCGTGCGGGTCAACACCATGCCCGCCACCGAAGGCGACCAGGTCCGCGCGGTCACCGGTGCCGACCGGCACGCCCGCTGCACCCACCTGCGGTGGATGCCCGACGACTCCGGCCTGGTCGTGAGCACGAACGCGGACCGGGACCACACCGGCGTCGCCCGGATCCACCCGCGCACCGGGAAGCTGACGTGGCTGGTCACCTCCGACGAGCACGACCTGATCGGCTGGCTCTCGCCGGACGGTCGGACGCTGCTGGTGCACACCAACGACGACGGGACGTCCCGGCTCAGCCTGCACGACGCCGCGACCGGCGAGCTGCGCCAACAGCTGCGGCTGCCCTCCGACGGGTGGTGCACCTTCCCGCTGCCGTCGCCGGTGTGGTCGCCGAACTCGCGGCTGGCGGTCCTCTCGTTCAGCGCCCCGGACCTGCCCGGCGACGTGCTGATGATCGACATCGCCGAAGGCACCGTGCACAAGCTGACCGAATCGGCCGGTCCGCTGGCGGGCGAACGGCTGGTCACGCCCACCGCGCACCGGGTGCCGACACCGGACGACGAGCGGGTGCCGTGCTTCGCCTACTCGCCGCCGGAGCCCACCGGTTCCTCGGTGCTGATCATCCACGGCGGGCCGGAAGGCCAGTCGGTGCGCACGTTCAGCCCGATCGCGCAGGCGCTGGCCGCGCAGGGCCACACCGTGCTGGTGCCGAACGTGCGCGGCTCCACCGGCTACGGGAAGCGCTGGTACAGCGCCGACGACGCGCGGGAACGGCTGGTTTCGGTGCGCGACCTGGCCGCCGTGCACGACTGGCTGGGCACGCTCGGGCTGGACCCGGCGCGGGCCGCGCTGTGGGGCGGTTCCTACGGCGGGTACATGGTGCTGGCCGGGCTGGCGTTCCAGCCGCAGCGGTGGGCCGCCGGAGTGGACATCGTCGGGATCTCCTCGCTGCTGACGTTCCTGGAGAACACCTCGCCGTACCGGCGGGCGCACCGGGAGCGCGAGTACGGTTCGCTGGCCGCGGACGCGGACTTCCTGCGCGAGGCCTCACCGTTGACGCACGTCGACGAGATCTCGGCGCCGCTGTTCGTGATCCACGGGGCGAACGATCCGCGGGTGCCGCTGTCGGAAGCCGAGCAGGTCGCGGCCGCGGTGCGCGACAAGGGACTGGAGTGCGATCTGCTCGTCTACGACGACGAAGGGCACGGGCTCGCCAAGCGCGGCAACCGGCTGGACGCCTACCCGCGGGCGATGGAGTTCCTGCGCAGGCACCTGGGCTGAGCCCCGGCGGCCTCAGTCGTCGATGCGGCGCGCGCCGAGTTCGGCGGTGAACAGCTCGACGGCTTCCGCCTCCCGGTTCCGCTTCGGCGCGGCATCGGCCGCCGAGGCGGGCGACGAGCCGGCGATCATGGATTCTTCGTCCTCCTCTTCCGGCGGCTGCGGAGGAGGCGGCGGTGCGGGCTCTTCCGGAGGGGGCTCGTCGTCCGGCGGCGGTTCCGGCGGCGGCGGGATGTCGTCCGAGGACGACCTGGCGCGTCCGCCGTTGCGCTGCCCGCTCGCCTGCGCGGTCCCGCCGCGCTGGTCCTGCTTGCCCTGGTCCGGGTTCGGGCCGCGCCGGCCGTTCTGGCCCTCGCTCGGCGGCTGACCACCGCTGCGCTGCTGCTCGGGGCGCTGCTGCTCGGGACGCTGGGTCTGCTGCCGCTGCGGAGCCGGTCGCTGCTGCGACTGCCGCTGCTGCGCGGATGCCTGCTGACCGGCTTCACCGGCCTCCACGCACTGCACCTCGTACTCGCCGTCGGGACCGAGCACCTCGCGCATCGCGTCCCGCACGAACTCGATCCGGTGCTGCTGGGCGAACTGCTTGACCAGGCCGGACGTGGGCATCGACAGCACCAGCGTGCCGTCGGAGAAGTCCTGCACGATGGCGTTGAGCAGCAACGCCTGCGTCGGCCGGTTGCGCTTGGCCACGGCCTGCAGCAGCGCCGTCCACACCTGGCGGACCTTGACCGCGTCGAACCCGCTCGACTGGGGCTGGCTCGGCTGAGACTGGCTCGGCTGGTCCTGAGTCGGCTGGGCCTGGTTCGCCTGCGCCTGCTCCGGCTGAGCCACCGCGGCCTCCGGCGGATCGGAGTGCACCGGCTCTTCCGGCGGCGGAGCCGCCCTGGGCACCGAACTCTCCTGCGGCCGCTTGCCCGCGGAATCCGGCGTCCCCGCGGGCGCTGCCGGAGCAGCAGCTTGCGCGGCCTGCTTCTCCGGCCCGCTCCCGGCCTGCTCGGAACCCGCTTCCTGCGCGCTGTCCTGCCGCTCGCTGGGCCGCTGGTAAACCCGCCGCGAATCCTCCGCGGCAGCGCCCTCCGCGGGCGGCCCCAGCGTCATCCGCCGCTCGACCTGCTCGATCCGTTGCAGCAGCGCGCCTTCCGACTCGGACACGGTCGGCAGCATCATCCGCGCGCAGAGCAGCTCCAGCAGCAGCCGCGGCGCGGTGGCACCGCGCATGTCCTGCAGCCCGGTGTGCACGATCTCCGCGAACCGGGACAGCGTGGCCGCGCCGAGCTGCTCGGCCTGGCTCTGCATCTTGGTGAGCTCGTCGCCCGCGGTGTCCAGCAGCCCCCGCTGCGCCGCGTCCGGCACCGCGTGCAGCAGCACCAGATCGCGCAGCCGGTCCAGCAGGTCGGAGGCGAACCGCCGCGGATCGTGCCCGGCCTCCACCAGCCGGTCCACCGTGCCGTAAACGGCCGCACCGTCCTCGGCCGCGAGCGCGTCGACCATGTCGTCGATCAGCGCCACGTCGGTGACGCCGAGCAGCGCGACCGCGCGGTCGTAGGTGACGCCCTCGTCGCCCGCCCCGGCCAGCAGCTGGTCCAGCACGCTGAGGGTGTCCCGCGCGGAACCCCCACCGGCCCGGATCACCAGCGGATACACCGCGGGCTCGACCCGCACGCCCTCGTCGCCGCAGATCGTCTCCAGCAGCTCCCGCATCACCCCGGGCGGCATCAGCCGGAACGGGTAGTGGTGCGTTCGGGAGCGGATGGTGGTCAGCACCTTGTCCGGTTCGGTCGTGGCGAACACGAAGATGAGGTGCTCCGGCGGCTCCTCCACGATCTTGAGCAGGGCGTTGAAGCCCTGCGTGGTGACCATGTGGGCCTCGTCGATGACGAAGATGCGGTAACGGGACTGCGCGGGCGCGAAGAACGCGCGGTCCCGCAGCTCGCGGGTGTCGTCGACGCCGCCGTGGCTGGCCGCGTCGAGCTCGATCACGTCGACGCTGCCGCCGCCCTCCGGGGCCAGCGCCACGCACGAGTCGCACTCGCCGCACGGGTCCGGCGTCGGGCCCTGCGCGCAGTTCAGCGAGCGCGCCAGGATCCGGGCGCTGGAGGTCTTGCCGCAGCCGCGCGGCCCGGAGAACAGGTAGGCGTGGTTGATCCGCTGCGCGCCCAGCGCGGTCCGCAGCGGCTCGGTGACGTGCTCCTGCCCGACGACCTCAGCGAAGGTCGCCGGACGGTACTTGCGGTAAAGGGCGAGCGCCACGGTCGAGACCCTACGCGGTGCCACTGACGATCCGGATCCGGGCGAGGTCCGCCGCGGCCGGGGAGAAAGTAGGCGGGACCCCGTGCACCCGCCAGAGCCCGCTTACCCTTGCTGCCTCTCGGCCCTGGGGGAGTTCACAGGATGGACGCCGCACGGAGTCCCGCAGATAGTGTAACCCCCGCCGCGCGGCATCCGAACCCCACCCGTCCGGATCATCGAGCGTGCCGGTTATCGCCGGATAAGTCGTTTTCGGGCATCATCATCGCCATGACTCCGCGGATCTCATCGCGCCTCGGCCGCCGCCTGCTGGTGACCGGCGGCGCCGCCGTCGCGCTCGCCCTGACCGCCTGCACCCCGCCCGGGCAGCCTTCGCAGCAGCCGCCGGGCCCCGGCACTCCCCCGCCTCCGCAGCCCGAGACCCCGGGCGCGCACGCGCAGTCCGGCTCGTTCAGCGGGACGCTGGCCGAACCCGGCGGGCAGGGCAACGCGTTCACCTACGACCCGGCGGCCGCTCCGGTCGGCGCGCACGTCGAGACGCAGGTCCACGGCTCGCCGGAAGCCACGACCGTGAACTTCAAGGTGGACGGTTTCCAGCCGAACCGCGGTTACGCGGTGCACGCGCACGTCAACCCGTGCGGGCCGACCGGCGACGCGGCGGGGCCGCACTTCCAGAACCGGCAGGACCCGGCGGCCTCGCCGCAGAAACCGTCGACCGACCCGGCCTTCGCCAACCCGCAGAACGAGATCTGGCTCGACCTGGGCACCGACGCGCAAGGATCCGGCGAGGCGACCACGCAGGTCCCGTTCGGCTTCACCGAACGCGCCCCGAAGTCGATCATCGTGCACGAGGCGCAGCAGACCTCCACCGGGCCCGGCGAGGCCGGCAAGGCCGGTGGAAGGTCGGCCTGCCTGAACATCGAGTCCTGAGCCGGCGGGCCGGTCGGTCGCGAACCGGCCGGCCTTGCAGGAGCCCCGTTTGCCGCGTGACCGGTTGCGATCCGTTCCGCCGGTGCCGCCGAGCCCCCAGCGCCGAACGACGCGACCGCTCACGTACACTTCTGTGCGGAGGATTGGCCGAGCGGCCTAAGGCGCACGATTGGAAATCGTGTTGGGTTAACAGCCCTCACGGGTTCGAATCCCGTATCCTCCGCAGGTCGAAAGGGCCGGGCACAGTACAGGTGCCCGGCCCTCTTTCGTTGCGGGTCTCAGTTCGGGGCCCAGTTGATCCCTCTACGCGAACGTCGGCGTTCCTGACCGGTCCCGCCGGTGCCGAGCGGTGCCTAGTCCGGTCCGCGCAAGCCGAGTCCGGCCAAGTATTCCTCGACCTCGGCACGCACCCGCGAGACGCACTCGTCGTACGCGGCGGCCGCGGCCGCCACTCCCGGCAGTCCCGCCACCCGCGCGTTGAAACCGTCCTGATCGTCCCGTTCGACGATCACGAGGTACTCCCGCCCAGCGATCCGCATGTCCCCACCTTCGACCCGGCGACCCCGGTCCCTGAACCCCCGCCACTCGTTCGGCGGCCACCTTTCGACGGAGCCCGTCAGGAGGCCGATCGGACGCAGAGCCCGTCGAGGATCGCGGGCAGCAGCCGTTCGGCGGCCGCACCCCGGTCCGCCTCAGAGAACGGCGAGGTCAGCGCGGCTTCGACCATTTCGAAGACCAGCACCAGATCGGCCGGTTCGAGGTCGGCGCGGATCTGACCGTCCGCCTGCGCCCGCCGGAACGCCGGAGTGAGCGCGCCGATCAGCGAGTCGACGTAGCGGCGCTGATCACGGGAGGACAGCTCGCGGAACAGCTGCACCAGCGGGCGGCGCGCGATCTGGTCGGCCAGCACCAGGTGCATCAAGCAGCGGAAGTCGACCTCTTCGCCGTCCGCGTCGGCGACCCTGCGCAACATCCCGATCTGCTGCGCTGCGACGGCCGCGCCGAGCGCTTGCCGGTCGGGGAAGTGCCGGTAGACGGTGGCCCGCCCGAGACCGGCGCGGCGCGCGATCTCCGCGAGCGGAACCACCTCGGTGCCCTGCGCGAACGCCGCGTCGGCGACCCGCAGGATGGCCTGCCGGTTGCGGCGGGCATCGGTGCGCCGGGACCTCACAGCCGGCGACCTCGCTGTTGCCACACGAAGCCCGATGTTACTCGCGCGTAGTGAGATCAGCGACCCGTTCTTTCTCTCGGTTCAGCTCCATACACTCCCGCCCCGACAGTGATCAGCCGGCGTCCCGCAGTGATCAGGAGCAGCAGAGTTCTCCCGCCGATCCTCACGTGCGGCGGCCGGCTCACCGCGCGAGGAGCGACTATGCCTGCACTGAGCCGACGTTCCGTGCTCGCCGGCGCTGCGGCCGCCACCGGGCTGTCCGTCGTCGGTGGTCCGACGGCGCTGGCCGGGCCCGCCCGCCGGATCCCGGTGACGCGCGAGGAGCAACGCGTCGTGGTCATCGGATCCGGTTTCGGCGGCGGCGTGACAGCGCTGCGCTTCGCCCAGGCCGGGGTGCCGGTGCTGGTGCTGGAGCGCGGGATCCGCTGGCCGAGCGGGCCGAACGCGGAGACGTTCCCGCGCCCGACCTCGCCGGACGAGCGGATGTCCTGGCTCGGTTCGACGCCGTCGCTGTTCGGGGTTCCGGTGCTGCCGCTCAAGCCCTACACCGGGCTGCTGGAGCAGGTGCCCGGCAACGGGATGGACATCATGTGCGCCGCGGGCGTCGGTGGCGGTTCGCTGGTGTACCAGGGGATGACGCTGCAGCCCACCGCGGAGGTGTTCAACGCCAACTTCCCCGAACAGCTCGATTACGCCCGCATGGACCGGATCCACTACCCGCGGGTGGCCAAGATGCTGCGGCTGCGGACGGCGCCGGACGAGCTGATCAACAGCAAGACCTACAAGGCATCGCGGGTGTTCGCCCGCAACGTCGAGCAGGCCGGCTATCCGCTCTCGAAGATCCCGATGCCGATCGACTGGGACTACGCGCTGCGCGAGCTGCGCGGCGAGATGAAGCCGTCCTACACCAATGGCGACTGCGCGTTCGGCGTGAACAACGGCGGGAAGAACTCGATCGACGTCACCTACCTCGCCGAGGCGGAAGCGACCGGCCGGGTCACCGTCGCGACGCAGCACAACGTCACCGACGTGGCGATGCGCTCCGACGGCGGCTGGGAGGTTCACGTCGACCGGATCCACACCGACGGAACCGTGCTGGAAAAGAAGATCATCACGACGAAGGCGCTGGTCATGGCGGCCGGAACGGCCGGGACGACCAGGTTGCTGATGCGCTCGGCGGCGAAGGACCAGATCCCGGACATGCCGGACGGCCTGGGCACCAACTGGGGTTCCAACGGCGACCGCATCTACACCTGGACGAGCTTCGCGGACGATTTCGACGCGCCCCAAGGCGGTCCGGTCGTCTACGGCAGCTTGGAGTGGGACGACCCCGCGCGGGCGAACACGGTCATCCAGGCTTCGCTGCCGCCGCTGCCGGACCTGCGCACCACGATGCTCGTCGGCTACGGCGTGAGCCAGGGACGCGGCGAGTTCGTCTACGACTCCGCCAAGGACGACGCGGTGCTGCAGTGGCCCGGCAACCCCGACGCCGAGCTGGCGAAGCACATCGACGAGCGGGTTTCCCGAGTCGCGGGTCGAGGCGCCGTCCGGCTCGACACGACCTCGCTGGTGCCCAACACCTGGCACCCGCTGGGCGGGGCATCGATGGGCACGGTCTGCGACCTCGTCGGCCGCGTTCGGGGCCACCGCGGGCTCTACGTGCTGGACGGCGCGCTGATGCCGGGCAACAGCGCGGCGTGCAACCCCTCGATGACCATCGCCGCGCTCGCCGAGCGCGCCACGGACGAACTGATCGCCAACGACGTGGACGTGGTGTTCTGACGCCCCGGAAACGCTGATTCGAATTGGTCGCGCACGACGGCGTGCGCAGCTCAACGAGGAGTTCCAATGCAGCGCAACCTCCGCCCATTGCGCGCCTGGCGCGTGCTCATCGCAGCCGTCGCACTGCTGTTGTCAGCGCCTTCCGCGACAGCGATCGCCGCACCGGAACAGCGCCCGCCGGGCAAGCCGGACGACACCTTCTACACACCACCGAATCCGCTACCGGAAGGCGTCAGCGGCGATGTGATCCGCTGGCAGGAACTGCCCCGGCAATTCAACGTCCGGACCTACCTGGTGCTGTACCGCTCGGAGTCCGCCACCGGCGAGCCGATAGCCGTGTCCGGGAGAATTCTTGTACCGGATGTTCCGCAGAATCCGGACGAACCGCGGCCGATCGTGTCGCTGGCGAGCGGGACGCGCGGCGTCGGCGACAGTTGCGCCCCGTCGAAGTTCCAACCGGACTACGAGCGGCCGCTGGTCGAACCGATGCTGCAACGCGGCTGGGCGGTGGCGATCACCGACTACGAAGGGCTCGGAACTCCCGGCGGGCACACCTACGTCGTCGGCCGGTCCGAAGGCCGCACCGTGATCGACGCCGCGCGCGCCGCCACCCGCCTGCCCGCGACCGGACTGAGCTCCGACTCGCCGGTGGCGTTCTCCGGCTACTCGCAGGGCGGCGGCGGTGCGGCATGGGCGGGTGAGCTCGCACCGGAGTACGCACCCGAGATGAACGTCGTCGGCGTCACCGGCGGCGGCGTGCCCGCCGACCTCCAAGCGGTGTCCCGGCAGCTCGACGGCAACGTCGGCTTCGGTTTCCTGCTGATGTCCGCCTTCGGCCTGGACAGCGCCTACCCCGAACTCGATCTCCAGTCGTTCCTCAACGACAAGGGCCGCGAGACGTACGAGTCCGAGCAGGGCGCCTGCGTGGATGCGGTGTTCGGCCACGCCTTCCAGCGCATCAGTGACTTCACGACCAGCAACCCGCTGGCGGATCCCCGCTGGCAGGCTCGGCTGGAGCAGAACAAGCTCGGCTCCGCCCGGCCGCAAGCGCCGGTCTACCTGTTCCACGGCAACGCCGACGAACTCATCCCGCTGGACCAGGCGGCGGATTTGCGCGACCAGTACTGCCGGGCGGGCTCCGAGGTCTCCTGGAAGACGTTCCCGGGCGAGCACGTCAGCACGATGATCACCGCAGCGGGCAGCGTGGTCGACTACCTCGCCGACCGCTTCGAGGGCGAACCCGCACCCAACGACTGCTGACCCCTGCATACCGAAGCCGGTCCCCACGCACTGCGGGGACCGGCTCGTGCGCTGCACTGCCTGCGACATCCCTTCGGCACCATCATCGCTGTGGCACCGTGCGTGCTGACCTATGCGAGAGGGATACCCGCCATGCTGTACGTCACCGCAGGACTCGCAGTGCTGCTACTGGTGCTCAGCCTCGCTGCCCGAACCGGCACACGCCGTGCTGATCCAGCCGCACAGCGAAGCTGGTACCTGGCCGCCTCAGCAGTCGGCGTACTCACGGCCTTTTCCGCACTTCTTGCTGTTTTCACCGAGTAGCACGGCCCTGGCACCAGCGACGACGTGTCAGTGGCGAGCGCCCGCTCGAGGGCCGGACGAGACCAATACTGAGACCAACGACGAAGAGCCGGTCCCCGAACTCGACGGGGACCGGCTCTGATCGGCGGTAGCGGTGGGATTCGAACCCACGGAGGCTCTCACCTCACGCGATTTCGAGTCGCGCTCCTTAGGCCGCTCGGACACGCTACCGCCGACTAGGCTACTGGACGCCGCAGCGATCTCCGCAGACGGGGTCGATGATCACTCACCCTTGCCCGAACCGCGGAACTTGTCCTGCACGTCCTCCGCGGCACCTGCGGCCTTGTCCTTGATGTCCTGGCCGGTTTCCTTCACCTTGCCTTCGGCCTGGTCGCGTTTGCCCGCGTCGCGGAGCTCGTCGTTGCCGCTCGCGCTGCCGGTGGCCTCCTTGGCCCGGCCTGCGAGCTGCTGGGCCTGGTGCTTGACCTTGTCGAACACGCCCATCGGTCACTCCTTCCACTGGGTCCGTGCATCCCCCGGGTACCCAGCATGATCCGGCGGCACGCATCACCGCTGCCGGTCGAAGAAGCCTTCCAGCAGCGCCGCGCACTCGTCGGCGAGCACGCCGCCGACGACCTCCGGGCGATGGTTGGTTCGCCGGTCGCGGACCACGTCCCACAGCGACCCGACCGCGCCGGTGCGCGGCTCCCACACCCCGAACACCACGCGGCTCACCCGCGCGAGCACGAGCGCGCCCGCGCACATCGTGCACGGTTCGACCGTGACGGCGAGGGTGCAGCCGGCGAGCCGCCAGCCGTCGCCGAACGCGGCCGCCGCCTCGCGCAGCGCCAGGATCTCCGCGTGCGCGGTCGGGTCCGCCAGCAGTTCGCGACGGTTGTGCGTGCGGGCCAGGATCGACCCGTCGGGAGCCGCGACGACCGCGCCGATCGGCACGTCTGCGCTGGGCAACGCGCCGGGAGCGATGTCGAGGGCCGCGCGCACCAGCTCGGTGTCGCGGTCGTTCACTGGTCCAGCTTCTCCAGCAGCCCGGCGAACTGTTCGCCGAACCCGCAGCGCTGGGCGATCATCTCCAGCTGCTCGTCCGGGTACAGGTCGACCTCTTCGATGATCACCAGCAGTTCGCCCTCGGGCAGGCCGATGTCCGAGAGCAGCGCCAGGTTGCCCTCCGGCCACACCTCGTCGTCGTCCTCGTCCGGGGTGTCCGCGCGCAGCAGGTCCAGCACGTCGGCGGCGATGTCGTAGTCGAGCGCCGCCGCGGCGTCCGACAGCAGCAGGTCCACGCCGCCCGGCACCGGCCGGATCAGCACGAAGAACTCGTCGTCCACGTTGCACATGCCGAACACCGCGCCGGTGGAGCGCAGATCGCGCAACGCCGTGATGGTGGCGTCCAACCCGCTCAGCACCGAGCTGTCCAAGGCGCTGCACCGCCACCGGCCGTCCTCTCGCACGACGGCAACGGCGAAGCCCGCGACCGGCTCCTGCCCTGTCATGTGCACACCGTAAATCGTGCGGGTGCCCCCCGAAAGCACTATTGCGCGCTCGTGACCTTCCGCACCGCGATCGAGTCCGAACGACCCTCGACCGGGTGGGGCGCCGGGGTGCGGCGGTCCGGCAGGATGTGACCATGCGTGCCGTTTGCGTGATCGGACTGGGATTGATCGGCGGCTCCGTGCTGCGGGCCGCGGCCGCCGCCGGGCGAACCGGATGGGGCTCGACGAACTCCGATGCGGACGCCGAAGCGGCGCGCGCCGAGGGCCACGACGTTCTCGGCACCGAGGACGCGCTGCGGCGAGCCGCCGAGCAGGACGCGCTGGTCGTCGTCGCCACCCCGCTCACCGCGGTGCGGTCGGTGCTGCGCAAGATCGCCTGGCACGCGCCGGAGGCCCGGCTCACCGACGTGGTCAGCGTGAAGGACCCGGTCGACGCCGAGGTCCGCAGCCTGCTGCCCGCCGCCCGCTACGCAGGCGGGCACCCGATGGCCGGGGTCACCGCCTCCGGCTGGGCGGCCGGTTCGGCCGAGTTGTTCCAGGGCGCGGCCTGGGCCGTGGCCGTCGAGGACGGCACCACGTTGCAGGCTTGGCGGGACGCGGCGGAACTCGCGCTGGACTGCGGCGCCCACGTGGTCGCGACCTCTGCCGCCGAGCACGACTCCGCGGTGGCCCGGATCTCGCACCTGCCGCACGTGTTCGCGGAGATCTTGGCGGCGGTCGGCGCGGACGGCGGCCCGCTTGCGCTGTCGCTGGCGGCCGGTTCGTTCCGGGACACCACTCGCGTCGCCGGCAGTGATCCGGAGCTGGTGCGGGCGATGACCGAAGGCAACCGGGTCGCGCTGCTGGACGCGGTGGACGATGCGCTGGGCAGGCTCGGCGCCGCGCGGGGTTCGCTGGCCTCCACCGGCGCGCTGCAGACCACCGTGGACGCGGGTTTCCGAGCCAGGACCGAACTCGAAGAACTCGGCGCGAGCGCGCGCACCCGGACCAACGTGGCCCTGCGCGGCGACGACGACCTGCGCAAGCTGCGCGAACTCGGCGACCGCGGCGGCCGGGTGGTCTCGCTGGAGTCCGGTGGCGCGACGGTCGAACTGCCGACCCCTTGAGCTCGCGGCCTTTGCCCCGGCCAGCCGTTCGGTCAGCATTGGGGCATGGCCCGCGCCTTCGTGATCGACGCCGCTCGCACTCCGTTCGGCCGGTACCGGGGCGCCCTGTCCGGTCTCCGCACCGACGACCTCGCGGCGCTGCCGATCACCGAGCTGCTGCGGCGGCACGGGCCGGAAGGCAGTGACCTGCTCGACCCGGCGCAGGTCGACGACGTGCTCTACGGCAACACCAACGGAGCCGGTGAGGACAACCGCGACGTGGCACGGATGGCCGCGCTGCTGGCGGGCCTGCCCGCCACGGTCCCCGGCGTCACGTTGAACCGGCTGTGCGCCTCGGGCGGCGAATCGCTGGTGCAGGCCGCCCGGGCGGTCAAGGCCGACGAGGCGCAGCTGCTGATCGCAGGCGGCGTCGAAGGCATGAGCCGCGCGCCGTTCGTCATGCCGCGGCCCGAGCAGGCCATGCCGGACCGGATGGAGGTCGTGTCCACTGCCGCGGGCTGGCGGCTGGTGAACCCGAAGCTCCCGGCGGCGTGGACGGTCCCGCTCGGGCACGCCGCCGAACGCAGCGCGCTCGACCTCGGCATCACCCGCGAACGCATGGACAACTACGCGCTGCGCTCGCACCGCCGCGCCTCGGCGGCGTGGGACGCCGGGGCGCACGACGGATTCGCGTTCCCGGTCAGCACGCCGGGCGGTGTTCTCGTGCGGCGCGACGAGTCGGTCCGCCCGGACACGAGCGAACGCAAACTCGCCAAGCTGGAGCCGGCGTTCTCCCCGGACGGTCCGGTCACGGTGGGCAACTCGGCTCCGCTGTCGGACGGCGCGCTGGCCGCGCTGATCGGCACGCAGGAGCGGGCAGAGCGGCTCGGCGTGCGCACGTGGGGCGAGCTGCTGGGCTCGGCGACCACCGGGACCGAACCGCACCACTTCGCGCTGGCCGCGGTGCCCGCGATCCGCAAGCTGCTGCGGCACCTGGGCATCGGCGCTGCGGACGTGGACCTGTGGGAGATCAACGAGACGTTCTCCGCGGTGGTGCTCGCCGTCCTGGAGCACCTGCCGGACGTCGACCGCGAGCGGGTCAACGTGCACGGCGGCGCGCTCGCCTACGGGCACCCGCTGGGCGCTTCGATGCCGCGTGTGGTGATCGACTTGTGCCGGCACCTGCGGCACCGCGGCGGCGGTCTCGGAATCGCGGCCGCTTCGGTGGGAGTCGGGCAGGGCATGGCGCTGGCCGTGCGCGCGTGACGTGGGAACGGGGCCGCCCCGCGTAGTGGACGACCCCGTTCCATGTCGCCGCCGGCCACTGCGGTCAAGACCACCCTCGCCAGGCCTCTCCGGTCAGCTTCGGCCGAGCAGCGGAGCAGGTGCTTACGAAGCTAGTGCCGCCGCGAGCCCCGCGCGCGCTGGAACCCTGTTCTGCCAACACGTGCTGAGCTGCACGAAGGCCCCGGCTTGACCGACGCGGTCGATCGGCACAACCCGCCGCGGCTGTCTCGAGTCAGCCCAACGGTTCAGCGGGCACCGCAGCCCACGCCGAACTGAGCGGATCCGCGTCCCCGGTCTCCCGGAACGCCACGTCATCGATTGAGCCGATGGGCTGCGCCGGACAGACCGAGTTCGTCGCGAACGCAGCCCGCAGCGCGGGCAGTTCGTCCAGCAGCACCGGGCGCTGCACCTGCGGCACGCCGATCCGGTCGAGGCCTTCGGCGAGCACCTGCATGGTGATCCCGCACAGCATGTCGGCTTCCGGCCACACGACGCGCTCGCCGTCCCAGAAGGCGATGTTCCAGATCGAACCTTCGCTGATCCGGCCGCGACGGTCCACGAACAGCACGTCGTCGAAGCCTGCCGCCTGCGCCTGCCGACGCCGGTGCAGCACGCCGAGGAAGTCGTAGTGCTTCAGATGTGCCAAGTCCCGCTCGTACCCGATGCTCCGCACTCGCATCGGCGGGCCCGGCTCGCTGGTTTCCGGCCCGGCCACGATCACCAGCAGGTCGGGATCGACCGGCTGCACCGGCACTCCGGACCTGGCGAACACGTTGACCCGCACGGATACCGCCGCAGGCATGTCCCGCAACGCCGAACGGACCAGCTCGGCCACTCGTCCCGGCTCCAACGGGCGCCCGAACAGCTCCTGCGAGGAGTCCGCGAGCCTGCGCAGGTGATGCCGCCAGCCCGCGACCGCCCCGTCGCGAACCTGCATCGACGTGAAGTGCCCGTAGGTCTGCGCCGACCGCACCTGTTCGGGCGTCGCCGGCTCGCCGTTGATCTCCATGCGCAGGACTCCCACGGCAGGCAAGGGTAGCCGCCGATGTGCGGTGCGTAGCGACGTCTTCACCCGTAGATCATGGCGCTGAAAAACAGCCGTGGTGTCGTTTGCGCATTCCCCGCGAACGGAGGACAGATGAGCATCTACGACGAAATCGGCGGCGCGCCCGCGCTGGAAGTGGTGGTTTCGGAGTTCTACCGGAAAGTCCTGGCCGACCCGGCGCTGACCGAATTCTTCAGCGGTGTGAACATGTCCCGGCTGCAGGGCAAGCAGGTCGAATTCTTCGCCGCCGCGCTCGGCGGCCCGGAACCGTATCGGGGTGCGTCGATGCGGCAGGTGCACCAGGGCCGCGGCATCGAGCAGCAGCACTTCGACCTGGTGGCGCAGCACCTGGCTGCGTCGTTGAACGAAGCGGGCGTACCGGCGGACACGGTGCAGCGCATCTTGACCACCATCTCGCCGCTGTCCGCCGACATCGTCACTGCCTACGACTCGTAGGTGACCGAGCGGATTCCACTGCCGCGGCGGGGCTCGACGCCCCGCCGCGACGCAGGTCCTGTTTCCGCGACCCGCTGCTGCGGGTAAGCCTGGACAAGCGGTTGATCACCGCACAGCTGCGGGACCTGCGCCGGGCGGCCGGTTCGCAAGAGCGCCTCGGTGACCCGCAGGTCCGCACCCGCGCGAAGGAGGTCCCTGATGAAGGCAGTGGTGTACCAAGGGCCGCGGCAGGTCGACGTCCAAGAGGTCCCGGACGCGCGCCTCGAGAAACCCACCGACGTGCTGGTCAAAGTCACCTCGACCAACGTGTGCGGCTCGGACCTGCACATGTACGAAGGCCGCACGGACTTCGAGCCCGGCCGCATCTTCGGGCACGAGAACGTCGGCGAGGTCGTCGAAGTCGGTTCCGGTGTGGACAAGGTCCGGGTCGGCGACATGATCTCGGCGCCGTTCAACGTCAGTTGCGGGCACTGCGAGAACTGCGAGCACGGCCTGACGAATTACTGCCTGCAAGCCAACGATCAGGAAGGCATGGCCGGGGCGGCGTACGGCTTCGCCGACATGGGCCCGTGGCCCGGCGGTCAGGCGGAGTTGCTGCGCGTGCCGTGGGGCGATTTCCAGTGCCTGCGGCTTCCGGAGGACGCGGCGGAGAAGGAGAACGACTACGCCATGCTCTCGGACATCTTCCCCACCGGCTGGCACGCCGTGGAGATGTCCGGGATGCGCCCCGGCGAAACGATCGTGATCTTCGGCGGCGGCCCTGTCGGGCTGATGGCCGCGCTCTCGGCCGGGATCAAGGGCGCGGCGAAGGTGCTGGTCGTCGATCGGCACCCGGACCGGCTCCGGCTCGCCGAGCAGATCGGCGCAATCCCGATCGACGACTCGAAGGCCCCCGCGGTCGATCAGGTGCTGGAGCGGACCGGCGGGCGCGGCGCCGACCGGGGCTGCGAGTGCGTCGGCTACCAGGCCCACGATCCGCAAGGCCGCGAGGACAACGCGACCACGCTGAACGACCTGGTCTCCTCGGTGCGGTTCACCGGCGGCATCGGCACGGTCGGCGTGTTCGTCCCGCAGGATCCGGGCGGCCCGGACGAGCTGGCCCGCAACGGGAAGGCCCGGTTCGACTTCGGCGACTTCTGGTTCAAGGGCCAGCAGATGGGGTGCGGCCAAGCCCCGGTCAAGCGCTACAACCGGCATCTGCGCAACCTGATCCACGAGGGCAAGGCCACCCCGTCCTGGATCGTCTCGCACGACCTGCCGCTGGATGAGGCGCCGAACGCCTACAAGCGCTTCGACGCCCGTGAAGACGGTTGGACGAAGGTGGTCCTGCATCCCGGCCGAACTTCGTGAAGCACCGACCGCTGCCCGGGGATCGGCGGATTTCCGGGCAGCGAACGACGTTCGGTCGCTTCTTTGACGGAGCAGGGCTTCCGTCTCGCTGACCCGCGAACGTCGCCGCGGCGGCACGCGGCCTGGCGCTGGGCGCCGAGTTCGCGGCGGGAGTTCGGCGATTCGATCCCCACAAGCAAAAAACCCCCTGCTGCACAGGGGGTTTTTGCTGTCTCGACCAGACGCGCGCCCGTAGGGATTCGAACCCCAAACCTTCTGATCCGTAGTCAGATGCTCTATCCGTTGAGCTACGGGCGCTTGTTCAGTTGTGGATCCCCGCCGGGCGGGAACCCCGCGGAGGCTCCGGGATTTGAACCCGGGAGGGGGCGTGACCCCCAACCGCATTAGCAGTGCGGCGCCATAGACCAGACTAGGCGAAGCCTCCCGGTGTCCTCTCGGCCACTGCGGAAAGCCTACACAACCTGCCATCGCGGCGACAAAGGGGGGTCCGCCCGGCCGGAGCTCAGCTCCCGGCGTCCTTCCCGAGCTGCACGAACGGGTTCAGCGCGGCCGGATTGCGCAGGGCGTCGCGGCTCACGGCCCGCTCCGGGTCGGCGCCTGCGAGGATCTTCTTCACCGGCACCTCCAGCTTCTTGCCGTTCAGCGTCTGCGGGACCTCGTCGACGACGATGAACCGGTTCGGCACGTGCCGCGGCGAGAGCTGGGACCGCAGCTGCCGCTTGAGCTCCGGCTCGACGTCCGCCAGCTCCGCGCCTTCGGCCAGGACCAGGAAGCACAGCAATTCGCCCTCGCCGCCCGCCGCGCCGGAGGTGTCGATCACGAGCGAGTCGGTCACCTCGTCGAATCCCTCGACCACCCGGTAGAACTCGGCGGTTCCCATCCGGATGCCGCCACGGTTCAACGTCGAGTCGCTGCGGCCGTGGATCACCAAGGTCTCCCGCTCGGTGACCTCCACCCAGTCGCCGTGCCGCCACACGCCCGGATACGTGTCGAAGTACGCCTCGTGCAGGCGGGAACCGTCCGGGTCGTTCCAGAAGAACACCGGCATCGACGGCATCGGCTTGGTGATCACCAGCTCGCCGACCTCGCCGTGCAGTTCCCGGCCGTCCTCGGAGTAGGACCGCACCGCCGCCCCCAGCAGCGGGCAGGAGATCTCGCCGAGCCACACCGGAACGTCCGGTGCCGCGCCGACGACCGCGGTGCACAGGTCCGTCCCGCCGGAGACGCTGGCGATCTGCACGCGCTCGCCCACCGCGTCGGCGACCCAGCGGAAGCCGTCGGTGCTCAGCGGCGAACCGGTCGAGCCGACCGCGCGCAGCGCCGAGAGGTCGTAGTCGGCCTTCGGCCGCAGCTCGCTTTTCAGGCAGCTCTGGATGAACGGCGCTGAGGTGCCGAAGTAGCTCACCCGGTGGCGCTGCGCGAGCTCCCACAACGCGTTCAGCGAAGGATGCCCGGGGCTGCCGTCGAACAGCAGCAGCCGGGCGCCGGTGAGCAACCCGCCGAGCAGGAAGTTCCACATCATCCAGCCGGTCGTGGTGAACCAGAAGAACGTGTCGCCCGGACCGAGGTCGCAGTGCAGCCCGACCGACTTGAGCTGTTCGACGACCATGCCGCCGTGGCCGTGCACGATGCCCTTCGGCAAACCGGTGGTGCCGGACGAGTAGAGCACCCACAGCGGGTGGTCGAACGGCACGGCGTCGAAGGCGAGCTCGGCGTCGCGGTGCCGTCGCAGCAGCTCCGCCCAGTCCGCGCAGCCGTCGAGTTCGCCGGCGCCGACGTAGTCGACCAGCACGGTGCTCGCCAACCCGGGCAGCATTCCGCGCAGTTCGTCCACAGTGGACCTGATGTCGTAGCGCTTGCCGCCGTAGACGTAGCCGTCGACGGCGACCAGCACCTTCGGCTCGATCTGCACGAACCGGTCGGCGACCGCGCGCAGCCCGAAGTCCGGTGAGCACGACGACCAGATCGCACCCAGGCTCGCGGCCGCCAGGAACGCGATCAGCGTCTCCGGGCAGTTCGGGGCCAGCGCCGCGACCCGGTCACCGCGGCCCACGCCCTGCTCGGCCAGCGCCGCCCGCATCGCGGCCACGCGGGCGCGCAGCTCGCCGTAGGTGAGCTCGGCCTCGAGCCCGTCCTCGCGGGCGAACACGATCGCCGAGTCCTGATCCCGCTTCGCTTCGCCCCCGTTTCCTTCAACGCGGCGCAGCGCGTGCTCGGCGTAGTTCAACGTCGCGCCGGGGAACCACTCCGCACCCGGCATGACCTCGGCGGGCAGCACCCGGCTCGGCCGCTCGTGGAACGTGACGCCGAAGAAGTCCGCGACGGCTCCCCAGAACCCCTCCAGGTCCGTGATCGACCAGCGCCACAGCGCCCGGTAGTCCGGCAGGTCCACGCCCCGCTCGGTACGCAGCCACTCGCGGAAGTCCTCGATCCGGGTGCGGCGGACCTGGTCCGGCGCGGGCTGCCACAGCAATTCGGGAGCCGTACTGGAAGTCATGCACGTTTCCTAACCCACGAAGACGCCCGGACGCCATAGCCGGGAGACCAGGTGTGCACCGGAAACAATTCATCCACAGCGACTGTGGACAAGTTGTCCACACATTGTGGATCGAGGTCAGCGCAGGTGCGTGTCGAACCAGTTCCGCGCCCGCTGCCACGCCTCGACCGCGGCGCTCGAATCGGTGTCGAAGCGGTGGTCGCTGCGCGCGTAGTGCACGACGTCCGTGGCGACCCGGGCGGTGGCCGCCGCGTCCCGCAGCTTGCCGACCTCCGCGGCCGGGATGCCCGGGTCGAGCTCGCTGTAGAGCCCCAGCCACGGGCAGGTCAGCTCACCGGCGATCTCCACCAGCGCAGGCAGCCCATCGGAGAGCGGTTCGAGGATGCCGCCACCGCCGACGGTCACCGCAGCTCCGAGGCTGCGGCTGCCCGCCACCACCAGCGCCGCCGAGCCGCCGATGTCGAACCCGATGACCCCTTGCCGGTCGGCGGGCACGCCCCGGTCGGTCAGCCACACGAACGCCGCGTCCGAGTCGGCGAGGATCGACTCGCCGCTCAGCCGCTGCACCTGGTCGTTGACCTGGTCGTCGCCGTGGCCGTCGGAGAGCTCGTCGGTGCCGTCGCGGTGGTAGAGGTGCGGCGCCACCGTCAGCCAGCCCTCGTCGGCGAGGCTGCTCACCAGCGAGCGCACTCGGCCGGTCACGCCCCGGGCTTCGTGCAGCACCACCAGCCCGCCGCGCACGACGTTGTCCGGTTCGGCGACGGTCATCCGCAGCGTGCTGCCGTCGGTGAGCGCGAGCGTCTCGGTCCGGGATTCGGTCATGTCGTTCAGGTAACCAGGTACGGGTGAACAAAAGTCAACGTGATCGTCCGGATGGCGGTAGGTCGCTGACGCTCCGTCCACGAGCACCGCCGGTGACTCGTCGCCGCCCCGCCAGCGTGCGGAGAAACTCGATCGCAACGGCCACGAACTGCGATGATTCGACCTCCGCAACACCCGCGCCGAGCCGCGCGAACGCCCGGATCCGCACCGGCACCGCACCCGCGACGTGGCACGCATTACACCCGGTCGGCGTCCGCAGCGCACAGGAACCGACAAGTCGCCCGCGGGTGTCGAACACGCGCGAATCGACGCCGCTCGGGGTGCCACCGCAGAGCCGCACCGCGCTCTAGAGTTGGCGGGCGACACCGTCGCCCGCGGTACGTCGAACCAAGGAGCCGTGCATGACCGTCCGCATCCGCGCAGACCTCGACCAGCTGCCCGCCTACGTCGCAGGCCGCACCGTCCCCGGTGCGATCAAGCTGGCCAGCAACGAAGTCTCAGCCGGTCCGCTGCCCGGCGTCGAGGCGGCGATCGCGCGCGCGGCCGCGGACGTGCACCGCTACCCCGACATGGGCGCGACCCGGCTCACCGGAACGCTCGCGGAGCGCCTCGACGTCGCGCCGGAGCGAATCGCCATCGGCTGCGGCTCGGTGGCGCTGTGCGAACAACTCGTGCAGATCACCTGCACCGCCGAGGACCAGGTCGTTTTCCCGTGGCGCTCGTTCGAGGCGTACCCGATCGTCACGCAGGTGCACGGCGCCGGGCAGGTCCCGGTACCGCTGAGCACCGGGCACGCGCTCGACCTGGACGCACTGGCCGCCGCGATCACGCCTGCGACCCGGCTGGTGTTCGTGTGCACGCCGAACAACCCGACGGGCACCGCGCTGCGCCGCGCCGAGCTGGAGCGGTTCCTGGACGCGGTGCCGTCGGACGTGCTGGTGGTGCTCGACGAGGCGTACCGCGAGTTCGTCACCGACCCCGACGTGCCGGACGGCATCGAGCTGTCCCGCCGGTACGCCAACGTGCTGTCGCTGCGGACGTTCTCGAAGGCGTACGGGCTGGCGGGCCTGCGCGTCGGCTACGCGGTCGGCCCGGAGCACGTGATCGAAGCGCTGCGCAAGGTCTGCATCCCGTTCAGCATCAACGCGGTCGGCCAGGCCGCCGCGCTGGCCTCGCTGGACGCGGGCAACGAGCTGAAGGATCGCTGCGAGTCGGTCGCCGCCGAACGCGTCCGGGTCCGCGACGACCTGCTCGCGCTCGGCTACGACGTTCCGGAGACGCAGGCGAACTTCGTGTGGCTCGCGCTGGGCGAGCGGACGCAGGAGTTCAACGAGCACTGCATGGCCGAGGGGGTGGTGGTGCGCGCGTTCGCCGGGGACGGAACCCGCGTCACCATCGGCGGCGCCGCGGAGAACGACGCTTTCCTGGCGGCCGCCCGCTCGTTCCGGAAAACCTGACACCACGAGGGGAAGCCGCTGATCGCCCCGCGTTGCTAGGGTCCATCCGGCGAACGGTCGACGGCGGGGAGCGGCTATGCAGCAGATACCGGACGGCATGCGCGCCGCGTACCTCGTCGTCGATGCCGTGACGGGAAAAGTGCTGCGCACCCGGCACGCCGACGACAAGATCCGGTCCGCATCGCTGGTGAAACCGCTGATCGCGGTGGACCACCTGCTGCGGCTGGACGGTCCGGTCCCGGACGCCGACCGCGTCCTGCTGGAGCCGATGCTGCGGGCCAGCGACGACGACGCGGCCAGCGAGCTCTGGGACCGCGGCGGGCGCAACGACGTGGTCGGACGGATGGTCGCGGAAATGGGGCTGGTCGACACCGCGCCGCCGCGCGATCCGGAGATGTGGGGATACACCGCGATCACCGCGGCGGACGTGGTCCGGATCTACGACTACCTGCGCAGTTCGGGCAGCGTCGGGGAATACGTGCTGGCGAACCTGGGCGAGTACACGAAATTCGCCTCGGACGGCTTCGACCAGGGCTTCGGCCTGCCCGACGGCGCCGACCACCCGGTAGCGGTCAAGCAGGGCTGGTCCGGTTTCGGCCCCGGCCCGAACGAATCCGTCAACGGCAAGAGCCGCCGCAGGGTCCCCGACGAGCGGATCGATCTGCAGCGGCCCGCCATGCACAGCACCGGAACCGTGCGGCACGGCGACCGCGAGCGGATCATGGTGGTGCTCACCCTGCAGCCCGAAGCGACCAGCTGGGACGCGTCCGCGGCGCGGATCACCGAATTGACCCGCGAACTCGACGCGGAAGCGGCGAAAACGTCGGAGTAGCGCCACGTTCTCCCGCGGTCGCCCACCGGGCTGCGGGAGATGTCCGGCGAAGAGAGGGGGAGTACTTCGCCGGACACCCCACGAGGTGATCCCGGCGGCAACCGGTGATCACGCCGACTGCGTAGTGAACTACGCCGAGGGCGAATCTAGCCGCACCCGTGGAAAACCCGCCGGGCACGAGCACCATGATCGCTCGTTCGAGTGGAAGATCTTGCCCGTTCAGCGGCCGGTGGAGCGAGCTTCGGCTTCGTCCGGCGGGCGCGGCTGGTAGTGGTCGGCGGCCGGTTTGCCGACTTCCTCCTCGCTGACCCGGTCCTCGCCGCGGCGGCGGAAGAACCGGAAACCGGGAATGCCGACGATCGCGCGGCGCACGTCGTGGGTGACTTCCAGCAGTTCGTGGATCTCCGGGCCGACCTTGTCCAGCGTGCGCAGGATCGGCAGCACGTCCGACAGCACGTGCTCGGTGAGCACCGGCAGCTCGTCGACCAGCCGGATCGCCGCATCGACCTCTTTCTGCGAGAGCTCGTCGACGAACCGCTGCGCCATCGGCGCGGCACGGCGCGCCACCGGTTCGTAGGTGTTGAGCAGTTCGTCGGCCACCGCGGCGGTCTTCTGCACATCGCGCACGGTGTCCGCGGCGTCGGCGCTGACTCCACCGGCTTCCGCGACCAGCTTGCGCGCTCCGGCGGAGATGTCCGCGGCTTCGGCCACGGTGCCCGCGGCGGCATCGGCGGTGTTGCGGGCTTGCCGCAGCACTTCCTCGACCTCGCCGACGGTGCGGTCGGTGCGCGCCAGGGTTTCCTCGGCCCCGTCGACGATGGTGTTGACCCGGCGCAGCAACATCTCCACCTGATCGACCAGTCCCAGCACCCTGGCCGGCGCGGTCGCCGCGGTCGTGGCCGACTCCACCGCCCAGCCGACGGTGGACTTCGCGACGCCCAGCACGTCGCCGGGCGTGGGGATGCGGATCAACATGCCCCTACTGTGCACGTGCCCGCACCCCGTCGACCACAACCGTGGCCGGAGACGGGGTGCGGGCACGTGGTAGTGAGCTCCGCCGCTGGTCAGCCCGTTACGGCGGCGTGACCGGCGACCGCGACCGGGCTCGGCGCCGCGGGCAGCTCGGCGGGTGAGACCGCTTCCTGGGCCGGTGCCTGCTGTTGCGGAGCCTGCTCCGGAGCCTGTTCCGGTGCCGGAGCGGGAGCCGGAGCGGGAGCCGGCCCCGGAGCGGGGCCCGGGGCAGGCACCGGCGGCGGCGCAGGCGCGTGCGGCTTCTCGGGCTTCGGCGGCTTCGGCTTCTCGGGCTTCGGCTTCTCCGGCTTGGGCTTGTCCTCGGGCTTGCAACCCGAGCCGTCCGGAGAGAGCCCGTCGGCGACGGCGCCGACGACGGCGACGCTGCTGTTGCACAGCTGGATCGGCGCCACGTTCACGTTGTCGTCGTTGCCGCCGTTGACACCATCGTTCTGGGTACCGTCCGCGGACGCCGGGACGGCGGTGAGCAGCAATCCGGCGGTCGCGGTTACGACACCGGCGAAGTAGCAGGCATTTTTGCGCACTGTCGCACTTCCTTCGGTTTCGATTACGGGGTTCCTCGGTCCGCCCTCACCGCACCCCGTCGTCCGGTGAGGCCGGGTCCGTCCTTTCGCGACAGGTCCCGTTGGGTCCTGTCACCGCGCGGCCGTAGCGCCCGCGGTCACCGCAGCAGCACGACCGTTCCCAGCGGCAGCGTGCTCAGCAGCTGTAATGCGTCCGGTGGGACGCGCACGCACCCGTCGCTGATGGCCTTGCCGAACACTTCGTCACCCGGCCAGCCGTGCAGCGCCACCGTGCCCGGCCCGCCGCCGTAGGAGTTGAACGTCTCCGAATGCGTGCCCAGCGGCAGGATGATCGGGCTGAAGCGGGTGACCTGCTCTTCGACGGCGGCCATCACGAAGGTCCGGCCGCGCGGCGTGGGCGATTCGGCGGCCCCGACTCCGACGATCCACTCCCCCAGCCGTTCGGCGCCGCGCCACACCGCCAGCCGCTTGGCCTCGACGTCGACCTCGACCCGGAACGGCGAGCGGGCCTGCCGGACCGGGTCCGCGGCGGTGACGCGGATCCAGCCGCTCGTGCCGTTCGGCCTGGACGGCAGCAACACCTGCGCCCAGGCACCGGAGCGCGCGATCACCGGAACCCACGTGGGATTGCCGAGCTGCGTGGCGGGCAGTTTCGCGAACGCCGATCCGCCTGGCCTGTCGTGCACCGCGACCGGCTGCTCGATGTGCAGCACCACGCCGTCGGTGTCGCGTTGCGGTTCCGGATCGGGGACCCCGCCGATGAGATCACCGAAGGTCGTGGCTTCCGGCAGGCCGCTGAGATCGACCCGATCCGCCTGCGGGATCGGCGGCTGTTGCGCGGCCGGCCGCGCAGGCATGGGTGCGGTCGGTGCCGACAGCGTCCCGGAACAGCCCGTGAGCAGCATCGCCAGCGCTCCCGCCAGGATCGTCGACGACCACGCGCAACGGACCGCCCGGCAGGCCGCCGGGGCGGGAAGCGTGGCTGCGTTCCGCGATCTCATGACAATCCTCGGGGTTTCATGACCGGCCGGTTCGGTTTCCGGCTGCGTCGGGGCCATGGCGGCATTCGTCGGGAAACGGGTTCGGGGTTTCGGGGAAGGAAGCTGGTCGCCGCCGATCCATGCCGGGCGGACGCTAACCCACGGCACCGGACCGTCCAAACGCGAATATGCCGCTCCGACCTGCCGAAAAATCGATCAAAGTAGCGCGTGAGCAGGCAAAACGTCCGAGACCGACACAGCCGCGACCGCAGATTCGTCGCCAACGCACCACGAATGGGTGTTGATATTCACCGAGACGAGTGAACATGTCGCGGCTTTCCGTTCGCTTTCGGCGGCATTAATCGCGCGCGCGTCCGCGGTAGGCATCCCGATCACCCCAACGCCGCAAATCACCCGACCCAGGGCGCGGCGGCACGCCGTCCTCCTGCACCGACACCGCCCGGCACCGCAGCAGCGACCGGGCTCCACCGGTCGGCACCCGCTTCTATGATTTTGACCGCCACGTTTCCGGCAAAGTCCCAAATAACGATCTTTACGCGCGAACCCACGTACTCGAGCATTTCAAGGAATGCGAACTTTCCGGGACTTATTTCCCTGTTCGGACGACTGACTACGTCGGCGTCACCGAGCGCTACCAACACGTCGGCGGCAACGTCCTCGGCGACATCGCCGAACGAGTCGGCGCGCACCCCTGGCAGGCGCCTGAGCACACGAACTGAGACTAAGCACAATGGAGCCCGAGCGGGAGCGACCCTCACCGGGCGCTGTTCGTGCTGGTCAGCGGCGCGGAAGCGGCGGGATTCGAACCCGCGGAGCCTTTCGGCTCGCTCGCTTTCAAGGCGAGTGCATTCGGCCGCTCTGCCACGCTTCCAACGTTGGAGCGTAACCGTCCGCGCTTCGCCGCGGACAGCGGGGCGGCCGAGGACGAGTGGTCCCGGGGACGGCGCGTGGCGTCGTGAGCTGCGGTGTCGTGCTCGGTGCGCGGGAAAAATCATTTGCGGGGCGATCGTCGGGGATGGTTGTCTGCGTGGTCGGCTGTCGGCGGCGGAGGGGGATGCTGACGTGACGCACGCGGTCGAAGTGCGCGAGTTGGTCAAGAGGTTCGACGGCGGATCACCGCCCGCGGTCGACCGGTTGAGCTTCCAGGTGCACAGCGGGGAGATCTTCGGGCTGCTCGGGCCGAACGGCGCGGGCAAGACGACCACCGTGGGAGTGCTGACCACCCGGGTGCTGCCGAGCGGTGGGTCGGCGCGGATCGGCGGCGTGGACGTGGCCGCCGATCCCGTTTCGGCGCGCCGGAAGGTGGCCGTCGTGCCGCAGCGGGTCAACCTGGACCGCTCGCTCAACGCGCGGCAGAACCTGACGTTCCACGCCGCTTACCACGGTGTTCCGCGGGCCGAGCGGAATCGGCTGGCCGACGGGCTGCTGGAGCGGATGGGGCTCGCGGACAAGCGAAAGGCGCGGGTGGACGACCTCTCCGGCGGCCAATCGCAGCGGTTGATGATCGCGCGGGCGCTGATGCACCGCCCGGAGGTGCTGTTCCTGGACGAGCCGTCCACCGGGCTGGACCCGCAAGCCCGGCTGTTCGTGCACGACCGCATCAGCGAGCTGCGCGCGGAGGGCGTGACGGTGCTGCTGACCACGCACGACATGGACGAGGCCGAGAAGCTGTCGGATCGGGTGGGCATCGTCGACCACGGGCGACTGCTCACATTGGACACTCCGGCCGCGTTGATCAAATCGCTGCCGGGCGGCGGCACGGTGGACGCGGCGATGCGGGCCGACGGGGCCGACGCCGACAAGGCGCGTGCGCTGCTCACCGACCTGCCCAGAGTCGAGCAGGTCGAGCAGATCGCCGGGCACGACGACGGCCAGCTGCGGCTGCGGCTCTACTGCGGCGGGGAGCCCGCGGAACTGCTCGGCCCGGTCGCGCGGGTGCTGCACGAGCACCAGGTGCCGGTCACCGAGCTGTCGCCGGGGTCGGCGACGTTGGAAGACGTGTTCATCGACTTGACCGGCCGGGAGCTGCGATGACCGACACGGATGCCGGGCGCGCGCCGCTGCCGGCGGGCGCGGAACCACGTGCGGGGAACATGGCGGCTCGGCTGCGGGCGTTCACCGCGGTACTGGGCCGCGACGTGTTCGTCACCGGCCGCGAAATGCCGAGCTTCCTGGCGCAGGTGCTGGTCCAGCCAGTGGCGATCCTGTTCATCTTCGGCAAGGTGCTCGGCTCGCTCGGCTACACCCAGCCCGGGTACGAGCAGATCCTGCTGCCGGGCATGATCGCGATGAACGCTTTCCTGGTCGCGTTGCAGAACACGTCGTTCCCGCTGGTGTTCGACTTCTCCTACTCGCGGGAGATCGAGGACCGGCTGCTGGCACCGATGCCGGTGAGCTGGGTCGCGGTGGAGAAGATGCTGTTCGGTGCGGCTCGGGGACTGTTCGCGGCGGTGCTGATGATCCCGCTGGGGATGTGGATGCTCGGGCGGATCAGCTGGGACCTCGGCGGGCTCTGGTTCGCGGTGCTGTGCATGCTGCTCGGTTCGCTGACCGGGGCGGCCGTGGGGATGACGGTGGGCACGATCGTGCCGCCGCGGCGCATCAACATCATCTTCGCGGTGATCCTGGCGCCGCTGATGTTCACCGGGGCGACGCAGTTCCCGTGGACGCAGCTGGGGAATCTGCGCTGGTTCCAAGTGCTTTGCGGGTTCAACCCGCTGACCTACGTCAGCGAAGGGATGCGCGGAGCGCTGCTGCCGGACGTTCCGCACCTGGCGCCGTGGGTGTGCGTGCTGGTGCTGGTGGGCGCGTGCGCGTTGTTCGGTGCGCTGGGGATCGTGTTCTTCCTGCGGCGGGCGTTGGACTGAGCGGCCCGTTGGCGCGAACGGGCCGCTCACCCGTCAGATCCGCGCGTGCGAGCCGAGCATCGGCGGTTCCTCCGCGGCCAGGGCGCGGCTGCCCCGGTGCACGCTGCCGGTGCTTTCCGCGTACGCACCGATCGTCGTGGCCAGCGCCTTGGAATTCCGCTCCAGCGCCACCTCGTCCACATTGGACAGAGTGTCGGCCGGGCCGTGGTAGTTCAGGTCGTACGGCTGCCCGGCCGTGCCGCCCCACTCCGCGGCCTGCTGCTCGGTCTTGAGGTCCTCGGCACCGGTGAACAGCCCGCCGGACGGGATGCCGTTCGCGATGAACTCACCGTAGTCGGAACGGCCGTCGAAGTCGGTGCCCTGCAGCCGCACGCCCTGCGCGGCCATCGCAGCGGTGAGGTCGCGTTCGATCGCCGCGGAACCCTCCGGCCCCGGGCCCGCTCCCACGCCGTCGGAGTCGTCGCCGTCGTAGGCGAAGTAGCCCGCGTTCGGCGACCCGATCATGTCGAAGTTCAGGTACAGCGCGATGTCCAGCCGCTGCTCGAAGCTCAAGCCCTGCACGTACTTCGTCGAGCCGACCAGGCCGGACTCCTCGGCACCCCAGAAGGCGAACCGCACCGCGTTCGGCGTGCCCGGCTCGCCGCCCAGCCGCAGCGCGGTCTCCAGCAGCCCCGCCGTGCCGGTGCCGTTGTCGTTGATGCCCGCGCCTTCCGGAACGCTGTCCAGGTGCGCACCGGCCATCACCACGTTGTCCGGGCGGCCGGTGCGGGTCTGCGCGATGACGTTGCGGGTGGTGATGTTCTCCAGCCGCGATTGCACGTCCAGGTGCACCTGCGCACCGGCTCGACCTGCGAGGTCCGCTCCGACGGCCCGAGTGACGCCCGCGGTGGGAATGCGCGCGTCCGCGGGGTCGCCGAGCGTGCCGCCCAGCGGCCCTTCCGCGTTGTTGTAGATGATCGCGGCTGCCGCACCGAGGTCGGCTGCGACCTGCTGCTTCTGCGCGAACGAGCAGGATCCGCGCTGGACCAGCACGACCTTGCCCGCCACGTCGGCCGGGAAGTCGGCGGCTTCGCAGCCGGGTGTGTCGTCCACCGCGGCCACCGACAGCGGCGCGGTCAGCCCGCCCCGCGGTGTCGCCGGGGAGTATTCGAGGGCGTCGCCTTCGGTCGGCGAGCCGTCCACGTCCAGCGCGAACGAGTCGAGCCGGTATGCCTGGTAGTCGAACTCCGGTGTGCGCACGTCGAATCCGGCGTTCCGCAGCTTCCCGGCGACGTAGTCCACACTGGACTCGTATCCGGGCAGGCCGGAGGCCCGGTTGCCGTCGTGGGTGTCGGCGATGCGCTGCAACGCCACCAGGTGCCGCTGCACCCGGTCCACATCGACCCGGTCGCCGAGCCCGGCGGGGGCGGCGGAAGCGGGCGCGGCCGCGAGGACCGTCGCGGCGCAGGTCGCGAGCACGGCCGCTAGGCGGCGCCTCGATCTCACAACGCTCATGCTGTTGTCTCCCCGGCAGGTGAGGTTCGCCGGGCGTTCCCCGGCTCCGCCAAGATTGCCCGAAATCCGTCCGGTTCGGCAGGTTTTCCCAAGATTGCCGGAGTTCGCAGGCGTACTAGTGTCGTTGGCATGTACGCGATCGCTATCCGTGAGCCGGGCGAACCGGATGTGCTGGAGTGGACCGAGCAGGCCGATCCGCGGCCGGGCCCCGGCGAAGTGCTGCTGGAGGTGGCCGCGGCCGGGGTGAACCGGGCGGACCTGGCGCAGCGGCAGGGAAACTACCCGCCACCGAAGGGCGCCAGCGAGGTGCTGGGGCTGGAGTGCTCCGGCACCGTCGCGGAACTCGGCGATGATGTGCGGGACTGGCAGGTCGGCGATGAGGTGTGCGCGCTGCTGGCCGGTGGCGGTTACGCGGAGCGGGTCGTGGTTCCCGCGAGCCAGCTGCTGCCGATCCCCGAAGGCGTGGACTTGGTGGACGCGGCCGGTCTGCCGGAGGTCGCCTGCACCGTGTGGTCCAACGTGGTCATGGAGGGCGGTCTTTCGTCCGGCCAGCTGCTGCTGGTGCACGGCGGCTCCGGCGGGATCGGCAGCAATGCGATCCAGATCGGGCGTGCGCTCGGTGCCCGGGTCGCCACGACCGCGGGCGCACCGGAAAGCGTGCAGTTCTGCCGCGAGCTCGGCGCCGACCCGGTGATCAACTACCGGGACGAGGACTTCGCCGAGGTGGTCAAGGGGCTCGGCGGCGCGAACGTCGTGCTGGACAACATGGGAGCGTCCTATTTGGACCGCAACCTGTCCGCGCTGGCACCGGACGGGCACCTCGCGGTGATCGGGATGCAGGGCGGCCGCAAGGCCGAGCTGGACATCGGCCGGATGCTGGTCAAGCGGCTGCGGATGTCGGTGCTCGGGCTGCGCGGGCGGCCGGTGGACGGGCCGAACGGCAAGGCCGCCATCGTCGCCGACGTGCGGGAGAAGCTGTGGCCGCTGGTCGCCCGCGGCGAGGTGCGCTCGCTCGTGCACCACCGCATCCCGCTGCCGGAGGCGGCCCGCGCGCACTCCCTGATGGAAGCCGGTGGCCTGCGCGGCAAGATCCTGCTCACCCGGCCCTGAGCACGGCCGGGCGGTCGCGCTCATCCGGTGAGCGCGACCGCCCGGCGCCCCGGAATGCCGAAGCGGATTCCTGCCGTGCTCCGTCCGGAGGAAAGCGGCAGCGGTTCGCGCCCAATTCGCGGAACGCTCAGTCGCGCACGCCCGCCCGGACGGCACCGTCCCGGACAATCGTGCCGATGCGCTGGACGAAGCGTTCTTCCGGCGTGCCGAACGGGTTGTCGGTGACCAGGTAGGTCCAGGTGGACGTGGGACGCTTCAACCCCATGGACTCGAGGTCGACGCCGTCCGCGGTGATCGGCGCGTCCAGGAAGGTCCGGACCGAATCCGCGTAGACGCCGGGGAAGAACTCCCGGAATTGGCGGACCGCGATCCGGTGGAATTCGTCCAGCGGGTTCTCCCTGGCCAGCGCGCGCAGGTGGATTCCCTCGCGGACATCGGCGAGGAAGGCCAAGTGCTCGGTCCAGTGCCGGTCGAGGTGGTGGAGCACGATCGCGCGCGCGGCCGCATCGAGCGCCCGCTGCCCGGCCGAATCGTGCAGTTCCCGGTAGCGCTGCGCGCACCTGTCCGCGAGCTGGCGGGCGGCCTGATCGGCGTGCAAAACCTCGTCGCGGTGCGCCAGCACGGCGGTGCGCTGCACGTTGATCAGGTGGTTGTAGCGCCACGTCGTGCGCTGGTTCTCCAGGTGCGCGCCCTCCGCAACCCGCTGGGCGTGCTCCACCGTCGACTGCGCGCGTTCGTCGTGCACCAGTCCGTCCGCATCGACTCGAGCGGGCGCCCGGCGATCCGGCGCATTCCGCTGGACCAGCTCGTCATCGATGCTGGTGAACAGCACCGAATCGCCGGGATCGCCCTGTCTCCCGGCCCGTCCGCGCAGCTGATCGTCGAGCCGGACCGTGTGGTACCGCCCGGTGCCGACCAGGCACAGCCCGCCGAGCCGCACCACCTCCTCCCGGCCCGCGCCGTCCGGCGAACCCAGCCGGATGTCGGTGCCGCGACCGGCCATCTGGGTGGAGATCGTGACCCGTCCGCGTTCGCCCGCCCGCGCGATCAGCGCTGCTTCTTCCGCGTCGTTGCGGGCGTTGAGCACGACCCCGGGCACACCGGCTGCGACGAGCCGGGCCGCCAGCCGTTCGGACTCGGCCACGTCCAGCGTCCCGAGCAGCACCGGCCTGCCAGTGGCGTGCGCTTCGGCGACGTGCTCGACGATCGCGGTCTCCTTCTGCTCGACCGCGGCGTGCAGCCGATCCGGGTGATCGCGGCGGATGCAGGGCACGTTCGTCGGTATCGCGGCCACCGGCAGCCGGTAGAACTCCCACAGCTGCTCGGCGACCGGCACGGCGGTACCGCTCATCCCGCACGCGGTCCGGTAGCGCTCGATCAGCGCCTGCACCACGGTCGAGTCGAGCACTTCGCCGGTGGGGCTGGCCGGCACTCCCTCCTTGGATTCCACGGCGGCTTGCAGGCCGTCCGGCCAGCGCTGCAGCAGCGCGACCCTGCCGCGCGAGTTGTCGATCAACTCCACCTTGCCGTCGCGCACCAGGTAGTCGACGTCCCGGCGCAGCAGCGCGTGCGCGTGCAGCGCGACGTGCACCTGGCTGAGCCGGTGCCCGCGCCCCGGCGCGTACAGGTCTTCCTCGCCCAGCGCGCGTTCCACCCGCTCCAGGCCCGCGTCGTTGAGGTGGACGTTGCGCCCTTCCGCGTCCACCTCGTAGTGCTCGTCGGGGCGCAGGCCGCGGACGACTTCCGCGACGAGCGGGTCACCTTCGGCGCCCTCGGCCGCGCCCGCCAGCACCAGCGGAACCCGCGCCTCGTCCACCAGCACCGAGTCGGCCTCGTCGACCAGCACCACGTCCGGGGCCGGCAGCACCAGCTCGCCCGGATCGGTGCGCATCCGGTCCCGCAGCACGTCGAAGCCGAGTTCGCGCACCGGCACGTAGGTCACGTCGGCCTCGTACGCCGCGGCCCGGCCTGCTCGGGTGGTGTGCTGATCCACCCAGCTCACGGACACGCCGAACGCCTCGAAGAGCCCGCCCATCCACGTCGCGTCGCGCTGGGCGAGGTAGTCGTTGACCGACAGGACGTGCACCCGCCGCCCCTGCATCGCGAAACCCACCGCTGCCAGCGCGCCGGAGAGCGTCTTGCCCTCTCCGGTGGCCATCTCCACGACGTGCCCGGTGAGCAGCCCCAGCGTGCCGAGCAGTTGCACGTCGAACGGGCGCTCGCCCAGCCGGTGGCGAGCCGCTTCCCGCCCCAGCGCGCAGGTCTCGATCAGTTCGGCGCGGCCGAACTCGCGCTTGCCGCGCAGCTGGGCGATGGCGCGGTCCCACTCCGGCGCGGAGAGCGCACGCACCGCTTCTTCCCGCGAACCGGCCGCGGTCACCCATTGCCGGCAGCGCTTCAGATCCGCGGTTCCCGGACGTTCCAAGAAACGCCGGATCCGATCACGAAGCCGCATGGGCACTCCTCGTGGTGGGCAGCTCGCCAACCGAACGATACGCCGCTACCGGAAAGTGCCGGGGAGACTGCGCGAACACCCGGCTTTCGTCCTCACCGATCCGGAACGCAGAATTTTCGCTCGACCGTCCGGAACGGGTTTTCCCGGAATGCTCAACCGAGATCCGCGACCGCCCGCAACAACTGGTCCACCTCGTGAGCGTTGGTGTAGTGGGTGAGCCCCACCCGCACCGCTCCCCCGACCTCGCCGGCGCCGAGCACCGCGAACACCCCGTGCGTGCCCGGGTCGGCGAACGCGCACACCCCGCGCTCGGCCAAGTGCTCGATCGCATCGACGGCCTTCACCCCGTCGACCGTGAAAGCCATCGACGGCACCCGCCGCATGGCGTCGCCGATCACCATGACGTGCCGCAGCCTGCGCAGGCCGTTGGTGAGGTTGGCCAGCAGGCCCGCTTGGTACGACTTCACCGAACCCAGCGAGGTCAGCAGCCGTTCCCGGCGCGGGCCGAGCGCCGCGTCGTCCAGCCCCGCCAGGTAGTCCACGGAGGACACGAGCCCCGCCAGCAGCGGGTAGGCGTGCGGGCCCAGTTCCAGCCGTTCGGCCCCGTCCGAATCCGGTTCCAGCGCCGCGGGCGGCAGCTGATCGATCATCCCCGGGTCGCGGAACACCAGCGCACCGACCGGCGGCCCGCCCCACGCCGAAGCGTTCAGCGCCAGCACGTCGGCGCCCAGCGAGGTGATGTCCAGCGGCAGGAACGGTGCCGCCGCGGAGGCGTCCACCACCACCAGCGCGTCGTGCGCGGCGGCCAGGTCGGCGACCTGGCGCACCTCCGGGCGGGTGCCGACCGCACCGGAAGCGGCCGTGATCGCGACGACCTTCGTGCGGTCGCCGACGAGGTCCCGGTACTGCCACGCGGGCAGTTCGCAGGTCTCGATGTCCACTTCGGCCCACCGCACCTGGCAACCGGATCGCTGCGCCGCGCGCTGCCAGCACACCACGTTCGCCGGGTGGTCCAATCTGGACACCACGACGTCGTCGCCGATCACCCAGCTGTCCCCGAGCCCGTCGGCGAGCCGTTGCAGCAGCACGCCGGAGTTCGGCCCGAGCACCACCCCGGCGGGATCGGCACCCACGAGATCGGCCAGTGCGCGACGGGCGGCGTCCACGATGGCCTCGGCGCGCTGCGAAGCGGGGAAGATCCCGCCGGGTCCGGAAACCGGCGCGCGCAGCGCGGTGGAGACCGCGGTCGCGACCTGCTCGGGGACCTGCATTCCGGCCGGGGCGTCCAAGTGCACCCACCCGTCGCCGAGCGCGGGGAACAGCCCGCGGACAGCAGCGACGTCGAACGCCATGGACCTACGGTACGCAGCGATGGGAACCCGCTGATCGCCGGGTGCCGCGCCGGTCGGCGGCGCCCGGCCCGGCGGGCACGGCAGGATGGTGGGCATGAGCGAGAACGAGCAGGACCAGCGCCAAGTGTTCGTCGTCGGCGAGGGCACCCCGCTCGGCGGGGACGCCGCCGCGGCGACCGAGCACGGCGAACGGGAGAACGTCGGCGAACTCGTCGAGCAGCCCGCGAAGGTGATGCGGATCGGCACGATGATCAAGCAGCTGCTGGAGGAGGTGCGCGCGGCGCCGCTGGACGAGGCCAGCCGCAACCGGCTCAAGGAGATCCACCAGTCCTCGATCCGGGAGCTGGAGCAGGGCCTGGCCCCGGAGCTGATCGAGGAGCTGGAACGGCTGTCGCTGCCGTTCACCCAGGACTCCACCCCCTCGGAGGCCGAGCTGCGGATCGCGCAGGCGCAGCTGGTGGGCTGGCTGGAGGGCCTGTTCCACGGGATGCAGACGGCGCTGTTCGCGCAGCAGATGGCGGCGCGGGCGCAGCTGGAGCAGATGCGCCGCGGCCTCCCGGCGGGCAGCGGCGAGGAGGACAACGCGGCGAGCAGCAGCACCGGCCAGTACCTGTGACCGTTGTGTCCAGGGCTGTCCGCTATGAGCGATCTTGCTCGCGGATGCCGCCCTCTGCCCGGTGACGACACCCCGATCGGTACTCTGACGCACCGTGCAGGCCACGAGCACGATCGAGAGAGCCCCGGCTCCGCCCGAGACTTCGTCGCGGACCTGGCGAAAAGCGTTCACCGACCTCGCCGAGGGTGCCAAGCAGCGCGAGCTGTGGGCGCACCTGGGCTGGCAGGACATCAAGCAGCGATACCGCCGTTCGGTGATCGGACCGCTGTGGATCACCATCAGCATGGGCGTGATGGTGACCGGGCTGGGCATCCTCTACGGCAGCCTGTTCGGCTCGCCGCTGCACCAGAAGCTGCCGCACCTGGCGGTCGGCTTCATCATCTGGGAGTTCATCCGCAACTGCGTCACCGAGGGCACCGAGGTCTTCATCAAGAACGAAGGCCTGATGAAGCAGCTGCCCGCGCCGCTGAGCGTGCACATCTACCGGCTGGTGTGGCGGCAGACCCTGTTCTTCGTGCACAACCTGGTCATCTACTTCATCCTGCTGATCATCTTCGCGTTCACCGCGAATCCCATCCCGGTGACCTGGACCGTGATCGCCGCGGTGCCCGCGCTGTTCCTGATCATGCTCAACGGCATCTGGGTCGCGACCCTGTTCGGCGTGGTCGCCACCCGGTTCCGGGACATCCCGCCGGTGATCCAGAGCCTGATGACGATGGCGCTGTTCATGTCCCCGATCACCTGGGGCATGTTCGAGTTCGACCACAACCCGCAGAACGCCTGGCGGCAGGTCTTCGTCGACGGCAACCCGCTGTCGCACTACATCGCCATCTTCCGCGATCCGTTGATCGGCTTCGACCAGCACCTCTACCACTGGTACTGGGTGCTGGGCTGCACCGTCGTCGGCTACTTGCTCGCCGCGGTGGTGCTGCGCAACTACCGTGCCCGCGTCCCCTACTGGGTCTGAGGGAGATCGAAAAGTGGTCAGCATCGACGTCTGGAACGCGGCGGTCGACTTCCCGATCTTCGACGCGAAGTCCCGGTCGCTGAAGAAGGCCGTGCTCGGCAAGGCCGGCGGCAAGATCGACTCGGACAGCAAGGTGCCGATCATCGAGGCGCTGCACGACATCGACCTGCACCTGCAGCACGGCGACCGGTTGGCCCTGGTCGGGCACAACGGCGCGGGCAAGTCCACGCTGCTGCGGCTGCTCGCGGGCATCTACGAGCCGACCCGCGGCAGCGCCCGCGTGGTGGGCAAGGTGGCGCCGGTGTTCGACCTCGGCGTCGGCATGGACCCGGAGATCTCCGGCTACGAGAACATCATCATCCGCGGGCTGTTCCTCGGCATGAACCGCCGGGAGATGGAGAAGCGGATGGACGAGATCGCCGAGTTCACCGAGCTCGGCGACTACCTGGACATGCCGCTGCGCACCTACTCCACCGGGATGCGGGTGCGGCTGGCGATCGGCGTGGTCACCTCCATCGACCCGGAGATCCTGGTGCTCGACGAGGGCATCGGCGCGGTCGACGCGGACTTCCTGGAGAAGGTGCGGGACCGGTTGAAGGAACTGGTGAAGCGCTCCGGCATCCTGATCTTCGCATCGCACTCGGACGAGTTCCTGATGGAGCTGTGCGACACCGGCCTGTGGATGGACAAGGGCTCCATCCGCGAGCACGGTTCGCTGCGCAGCGTCCTGACCGCCTACAAGGGCAAGGACCCGTACGAGAACCTCAGTCCGGACGCGCTGGCGAAGATCACCTCCGCCGCCGGCGCCACCATCGGGAGCGAAGAAGGCTCATGAGCACCGACTCCGCCGAGCGGTCCGCCCTGCCCGCGGACTCCGTGGTCGCGGTGATCGTCACCAGGAACCGCCGCGAGCTGCTGGCGGAATCCCTCAAGGTGATCGCCACCCAGACCCGGGTGCCGGACCACCTCGTGGTGGTCGACAACGGCCCGGACCAGCCCGCGCGGCCGGTCGTCGAGGAGTGCCCGATCCCTTCGACGTACCTGCCGTCGCACCGCAACCTCGGCGGCGCGGGCGGTTTCGCGCTGGGCATGCTGCACGCGCTGGCGCTCGGCGCGGAATGGGTGTGGCTCGGCGACGACGACGGCAGGCCCGCCGACGACCACGCGTTGCGGACGCTGCTGGACGTGGCCGTGGAGCGGAAGCTGGCCGCGGTCTCGCCGGTGGTGGTGAACATCGACCGGCCGGACAAGCTGGCGTTCCCGCTGCGCCGCGGGCTGACCTGGAAGCGGCACCCGGAGGAGCTGGCCGACTCGGACGGGGACTTCCTGCCGGGCATCGCGTCGTTCTTCAACGGGGCGCTGTTCCGCGCGACCGCGCTGGACGTGGTCGGCGTGCCGGACTACCGGTTGTTCTTCCGCGGCGACGAGGTGGAGCTGCACCGCCGCGTGGTGCGTTCCGGGCTGCCGTTCGGGACCTCGCTCAAGACGCGGTTCGTGCACCCGGACGGCTCGGACGAGTTCAAACCGATGCTCGGCGGCCGGTTCCACGCGCAGGACCCGCCGGACGCGAACAAGCGCTACTACACCTACCGCAACCGGGGCTACCTGCTCTCCCAGCCGGGGATGCGCAAGATCGGGGCGCTGGAAGTGCTGCGCTTCGGCCTGTACTTCATCGGGCACCGCCGCGACCCGAAGGCGTTCCTGGAGTGGCTGCGCCTGGTCCGGCAGGGGCAGCGGGAGCACTTCTACCGGCGCTGAGCACCTCCGCACCGTTCCTTTCGTCCGCCGCGGGCCGATGCCGCGGCGGACGAACTCGTTTCGGACCGGCCACGAGCGCGGCCTCGCACCTGCCGTCGCAGTCGAGTCACCGGAGTGTCACAGGATGCTGAGAGCCGCCTGAGAGTCACTCGATCGAGCCTGCTCATAGCGTCGGCAATGATCTCGTTGCGGTACCTCACGAACGCGCCGAAGGCCCCCGGACCAGCGACTACTATTGTGCTGGCGTGCTTAACGGGCAGCAGGAAGACAGTCGCAAGGACGATCGGGACGAGTCGTCCGCTCCTCCGGCGGTGGAAGACCCGGCGAGCCCGGCCGCGGGCAGGCGCGAGCCCTCCGCGAAGCGGTTGACGCTGTTCGCCTCCGTGCTCGGGCTGCTGGGCGCGGTGCTGGCGATCGTCGTGCCCTTCCTGCCGGTGAACCACGAGATCAACACGTTGCGCTGGCCGACGGCGCAGGGCACCAAGTCCGTCTCCGCGCCGCTGGTGAGCTTCTCCCCGGCGTGGATGGACGCCAACGTGCCCTGCGAGTCGATGCGCAGCCTCGACGCGCGCACCCCCGGGGTGGCGAACGTGCTGAGCACGAACCCGCCGAACTCCGAGTACGGCAACCTCACCGGCCTGACGCTGCAGGTGAACAACGGTCAGCTGGTGGTGCTGGCCAAGGGCCAGCAGGTCAGTTCGACGCAGTTGCCGCCGGGCGGCTGCTCGATCTCGGTGCACTCCGACGCCGTGGGGACCAAGGTCAAGCTCGGCGACGAGTCGCTGATGAACGTGCGCGGCGACCAGCGCCCGCAGCTGACCGGGATCTTCTCCGACCTGGACGCGCAGGCCGACAACATCGACGGCCTGTCCTTCGAGGCACGGGTGGACAACCGGTACGAGAGCAGCGCCACGGTGCTGAAGTACACGGTGATCGGCGCGGCGGTGCTGGCGTTCATCGGCTCGGTGATCTGCCTGCGGCGGCTGGACGTGCGCGCGGGACGCAGGCCGCCGCGACTGGTGCCGCGCGGCTGGTGGAAGCCGACGCTGCGGGACATCGCGGTCATCGGCTCGCTCGTCGTGTGGTGGTTGATCGGGGCGATGACCTCCGACGACGGCTACATCCTCACGATCGCGCGAGCGCGCGAGAGCGCCGGGTACATCAGCAACTACTTCCGATGGTTCGCCGTTCCGGAAGCGCCGTTCGGCTGGTTCTACGAGCTGTATTCGCTGTGGGTGCAGGTGTCCACGGCGACGCCCTGGGTGCGACTGCCCGCGCTGCTGATGGGCTCGATGAGCTGGCTGCTGATCAGCCGCGAAGTGCTGCCCAGGCTGGGTCAGCAGGTGCGGCGCAGCAACGCCGCCGGGTGGGCCGCGGCCGCGGTGTTCCTCGCGTTCTGGCTGCCCTACAACAACGGGCTGCGCCCCGAGCCGGTCGTGGTGCTGTTCTCGCTGCTGGCGCTGTGCGCCGTCGAGCGAGCGGTGGCCACCGGCAGGTTGATGCCCGCCGCGCTCGGGCTGGTGGTCGCAGCGTTGTCGGTCGGTGCGAACCCGCACGGCCTGGTCTCGGTGCTGCCCTACATCGCCGCGCTGAAGCCGCTGCTGCGGCTGGTGCGGCTGCGCGCCAAGGACTACGGCTGGGTGGCGATCCTGGCACCGATCGCGGCCTGCGGGTTCATCATCCTGACCGTGGTGTTCGCCGACCAGACCTGGCAGTCGGTCATGGACGCCACCGACCTGCGCACCGAGATCGGTCCGAGCGAGGACTGGTACCAGGAGCTCAACCGCTACAACCTGCTGTTCAGCCCGACCCCGGACGGCTCGCTGGTGCGCCGGTTCCCGGTGCTGCTGGTCATCCTGTGCCTGGTCACCTGCGCGGTGATGCTGCTGCGGCGCGGGCGCATCCGCGGCGCTGCGGTCGGGCCGAGCCGCAGGCTGCTCGCGATCACCGCGCTGTCGTTCGTGGTGCTGGCGCTGACCCCCACCAAGTGGTCGCACCACTTCGGCATGTTCGCCGCGCTGGGCGGGGCGCTCGCGGCGTTGACCGCGTTGGCGACCAGCAGCACGGTGCTGCGGTCGCGGCGCAACCGGGCCGCGTTCTTCTCCGGGTTGATGGTGATCTGCGCGTTCGCCGCCACCGGGCCGAACGCCTACTGGTACGTCTCCGGCTGGGGCGTGCCGTGGTACGACAAGGCGCCCTCGATCCACGGGCACAACGCGAGCACGCTGCTGCTCGGCGTGGCCGCGATCGCCGCGGTGGTCGCGTTCGTCGAGCACCTGCGGCTGGACGAGAAGAACCCGCAGGTCGGCGAGCCACCGAGTTTCGAGCAGCGCAGCCGCGCGCTGCGGCTGGGCACCGCACCGCTGTCGATCATCTGCGCGCTGCTGGTGCTGGCCGAGCTGGCCACCTTCGGCAAGGCGGTGCAGAAGCAGGCGTCCAGCTACAGCATCGGCTTGGACAACGTCCGCCAGCTGACCGGGCAGAGCCGCGGGCTCTCGGACTCGGTGTACGTGGAGACCGATCCGCAGGACGGCATCCTCACCGCCGCCAAGCAGCAGCCCGCCAAGGCCGCGCCCGGCTTCAAGGTGCCGAAGAACAACGAGGACAAGGAGAACGCCGACCAGTACATGCGGCCGACCATGCAGGGCTTCAGCAGGCCCGGTCTGCCCGCAGGCGACGGCTCCGATCCGGAGGAACCGGATTGGCGCCCGCCGCACCAGTTCGGCACCGACCAGGCGCCGGTGTGGGGCAGCTACGACGAGGCCGGTATCGGCTCCGGCGAGCTGCGGACCCAGTGGTACGACCTGCCGGAGCAGGCCGCGAACGGGCAGGCGCCGGTGGTGCTGAGCATGGCCGGTGTGGAGACCGGCGCGAACTCGCTGACGCTGGAGTTCGGCAAGGAGACCCCGCAGGGCTTCGAGGTGCTGCACCGGCAGCCCGTCGGCCAGGAAGGCGGCCCGCAGTGGCGCGACTTCCGCTACAACGTCAGCGGTGACGCGCAGGGCGCCACCAAGATGCGGGTGGTCGGCGTGGACCAGTCGGTTTCGCCGAACGGCTGGCTCGCGGTGAGCGCCCCGCGCGTTCCGCAGCTGTCGAAGATGACCGACGTCGTGGGCCGCTCCCCGAGCTTCGTGGAGTGGACCGCGGCGCTGGTGCACCCGAGCCTGCGGATCGCGGGCATCCACAACGGTGTCGCGGAGATGCCGAAGTTCCGCGTCACGGCCGGGGCCGAGGTGCGCGACATCGGCGCCGGCTGGTCGTCGCCGGACGCAGGCGGCCCGTTCGGCTGGATGAACGTCAGCGCCAGCGTGCGGGAGCTGCCGACCTACATGAACGGCGACGTGAACCGGGACTGGGGCTCGCTCTACGAGGTGGACCCGTACCAGCCGGACGCGCTGCCCGCCGAAGCGGCGATGGACGTGCGCAAGGAGACCCATTGGGGCTTCTGGTCGCCGGGACCGCTGACGCCGACGGTGCAGCTGCCCGGTGACGTGCCGAGTTCGGACGACCGCAACGACGTGAAGAACCTCAGCGGCGACGAGGGAGAGCAGTCGCAGAAGTGATCCGGCGCTGAGCACCGCCGCGGCAGAAGGGCCCGCTCGCATCGTCGAGCGGGCCTTTTCGCGTCCGCTCACGGTGAAATCCGGGCGGTGCGCGTCAGCTCAGGGTGAAAACGCCTGCCGCACCGGGCGCACCGGTGGTGCGCTTGGTCCATGAGCGAAAAACGACCCGCACTAGTGCTGCACCTGGCCGGGGCGCCGCAGCCGTTGCACATCGCGCTGGACCCGGCCGAGGCGGAAACCCTCAACGCGCGGCTGCCCGAGCTGATGGGCTCCGGGGGCACCACGCTGCTGGCCATGGCCGACGGCGGCCGGTTCGCGGTGAACTTCGGGCAGGTGGCGACCGCGCACCTGGAGAACTCCCGCTCGGACACGAACGACTACGGCGCGCCGAGCCGCGGGACCGGGTTCGGCAGCTGAGCGGAGACCGGAGCGCGGGCCGGGCCGATCCGGCGCGGCCCGGACTCGTCGCGCCGCTGCGCGGTCGGCCGGGTGCGCCCGCAGCAGGACCGCCGCAGGTTCGGCGGCACCGGTCAGTCCCGGAAAACGACCCACTTCAGCATCACGAAGTTGATCAGCGTGCCGAAGCCCTGCGCGATCACCCAGAACAACGTGAACTGCCACGCCTGCTGGGCGTCGAACAACACCACCAGCAGCTGGTTCGACCCCATGTTCACGAAGAACGTCACGGTGTAGACGATCGCGAACGCCCCGGCCTTGGCCTTCGAGTTGCCGGTGCTGGCGCCGCTGAAGGTGTACTTCCGGTTGATCAGGTACGAGGTGGTGGTGCCGAGGATGAACGAGATCGACTTGGACAACCACACCGGGAACCCGGCCAGGCCGAGCAGCAGCGAATAGGTGCCGAAGTCGATCAGCGCGCAACCGCCGCCGATCACCACGAACCGCAGGAGCTGCTGGAACAGCCCGAGTTGTGCTGATTCCCCGGATTGTGCTGGTCCGGAGCCCGCTGCGTCCGCCCCGGCGGAGCCATCGCCCTCGGGACGGTCGCCCTTGGGGCCCTCGGTCTCGGTGTCGGCCACGGCCACTGGGTCACCTCAAGAGTCGTCAACGACAGGCCGGGAAGATCGACGACGCACAGGCGCCACTGATCCCCGAAAAGTGTAACGGCGCACCTATTTACGGCACTCGCCGCCCGTGCTTCAGCGGGCGACTACCCGGCAGTACCGGGGGATGCCGCGCGGATAGACTCGGCTGGGTGGGATCGGTACAGCAGCAGCACGCCGACGGCGACTCCGCCGGCGGTCCGGCCGCTGCGCAGGCACGGCGGCTGACCGGCTGGGGCCGCACGGCGCCGAGCACGGCGCGGGTGCTGAGCACACCGGACGTGGACGTGCTCGCCAAGGCGGTCCGCGAAGCCGGTGCGCGCGGCGTCATCGCCCGCGGGCTCGGCCGCAGCTACGGCGACCCGGCGCAGAACGCGGGCGGCACCGTCATCGACATGACCGCGCTGGACCGGGTGCACCAGGTCGACGCCGACGCGGCGACCGTGGTGACCGACGCCGGTGTCTCGCTGGACGCGCTGATGCGCCGCCTGCTGCCGTTCGGCCTGTGGATCCCGGTGCTGC
Organism: Saccharopolyspora sp. SCSIO 74807; assembly: GCF_037023755.1. Taxonomy (NCBI): domain Bacteria; kingdom Bacillati; phylum Actinomycetota; class Actinomycetes; order Pseudonocardiales; family Pseudonocardiaceae; genus Saccharopolyspora; species Saccharopolyspora sp. SCSIO 74807. The sequence continues at coordinate 1,516,756 of NZ_CP146100.1, forward strand.
CGGGCACCCGCCAGGTCACCGTCGGCGGCGCGATCGGTGCCGACATCCACGGCAAGAACCACCACTCGCAGGGTTCGTTCGGCAGCCACGTGCTGTCGCTGGACCTGCTCACCGCCGACGGTTCGGTGCGCACGCTGACGCCGCAGGGCGAGGGGTCGGAGCTGTTCTGGGCGACCGTCGGCGGCATGGGGCTGACCGGCATCGTGCTGCGCGCGACGATCCGCCTCAAGCGCGTCGAAACGGCTTACTTCCTGGTCGACAACGTGCGGACGAAGAACCTCGACGAACTGCTCGAGCACTTCACCGACGGCTCCGACGCGAACTACACCTATTCCGTCGCCTGGTTCGACTCGCTGGCGCGCGGCGACGCGATGGGCCGGGCGCTGCTGACCCGCGGCAACTCCGCCAAGGTGGAGGACCTGCCGCGCAAGCTGCGCAAGGACCCGTTGAAGTTCAACGCGCCGCAGTTGATGACCGCTCCGGCGATCTTCCCGAACGGGCTGGTGAACCGCCGCACGATCACCGCCTTCAACGAGGTCTGGTACCGCAAGGCGCCGACGCGGTTCGGCCAGGTCCAGAACATCACCCAGTTCTTCCACCCGCTGGACCTGGTCGGCGAGTGGAACCGGGTGTACGGCTCGAACGGTTTCCTGCAGTACCAGTTCATGGTGCCGTTCGGGCAGGAGGCGGTGTTCCGCCGCTGCGTCGAGAAGATCAGCGCCTCCGGGCACGCATCGTTCCTGAACGTGCTCAAGACGTTCGGCCCGGGCAACCCGGCACCGATGTCGTTCCCCGGTGAAGGCTGGACGCTGACCGTCGACATCCCGGTCACGCCGGGGCTGGACCGGCTCTGCCGCGAGCTCGACGACCTGGTGCTCGCGGCGAGCGGCCGGTTGTACCTGGCCAAGGAGTCGCGGACGACGGCGGAGATGATCGAGCGGATGTACCCGCGCATCCACGAGTGGCGCAAGATCCGCGCCTCGGTCGACCCCGAGGGCGTGTTCCATTCCGACCTGTCCCGGAGGTTGAGCCTGTGACCGCTGCGTTGCAGAACCGCACGCTGATGGGCTGGGCGCGCACCGCGCCGACCCAGGCCCGCGTGCTGAGCACCCGCGATGTCGAGGCGATCGCCCGCGCCGTGCGCGAGAGCGACGAGCGCGGTGTGATCGCCCGCGGCCTGGGCCGCAGCTACGGCGATCCCGCGCAGAACGCGGGCGGCGTCGTCGTCGACATCACCCCGCTGGACCGCATCCACGACATCGACCCCGATTCGGCGCTGGTGGACGTGGACGCGGGCGTGAGCCTGGACCAGCTGATGAAGGCCGCGCTGCCCTACGGCCTGTGGGTTCCGGTGCTGCCGGGCACCCGCCAGGTGACCATCGGCGGCGCGATCGCCAACGACATCCACGGCAAGAACCACCACAGCGCGGGCAGCTTCGGCAACCACGTGGTGTCGATGGACCTGCTCACCGCGGACGGCGAAGTCCGCACCCTGACGCCGGACGGCGCCGAGTCCGAGCTGTTCTGGGCCACCGTGGCGGGCATCGGCCTGACCGGCATCCTGCTGCGCGCCAAGATCCGGATGACCCGGACCGAGACCGCGTACTTCATCGCGGACACCGATCAGACCGCCGACCTGGACGAGACGATCGCGCTGTTCGACGACGGCTCGGACGAGAAGTACACCTACTCCTCGGCCTGGTTCGACTCGATCTCCACCGGGTCGAAGCTGGGCCGCGCCGCGTTCGGCCGCGGTTCGCTGGCCACCGTCGACCAGCTGCCGAAGAAGCTGCGCGCGGACCCGCTGAAGTTCGACGCCCCGCAACTGCTGACGCTGCCGGACGTGTTCCCGCCGCGGCTGGGCAACAAGCTCACGTTCAGCACGATCGGCGAGCTGTACTACCGCAAGACCCCGAAGCGCGGCCGGGACCAGATCCAGAACATCAGCGCCTTTTACCACATGCTCGACCTCATCGGTGAGTGGAGCAGGGCGTACGGTTCGCAGGGCTTCGCGCAATACCAGTTCTCCGTGCCGTACGGCAAGGAGGAGGACCTCAAGCGGATCATCCGCAAGATCGCGCACTCCGGGCACGTCTCGTTCCTCAACGTCATCAAGAAGATGGGCGAGGGCAACCGGGGCCTGCTGTCCTACCCGCACCCCGGCTGGATGGTGTGCCTGGACTTCCCGATCGTGGACGGGCTGAGCCGGTTCTGCACCGAGCTGGACGAGGAAGTGCTCTCGCTCGGCGGCCGCCTGTACACCGCGAAGGACTCGCGGACCACCGCGGAGACGTTCCACAAGATGTATCCGCGGGTCGAGGAGTTCCGCAAGATCCGCCAATCCGTTGACCCCCGAGGCGTTTTCGCCTCAGACATGAGCCGGAGGCTCGAGCTGTGATTGACGCCGTTGGCAACCCGCAGTCCCTGTTCATCCTCGGCGGTACCTCCGACATCGCGCTGGCGACCGCGGAGCGGTACGCGAACCAGCGCCCGCTGCGGATCGTGCTGGCCGCGCGCCCGGAGGAGGCCGAGCTGGTCGAAGCCGCGGCCGAGCGGCTGCGCAAGACCGGCAGCACGGTCAGCACCATCGAGTTCGAGGCCCGCGACCCGGAAACGCACGGCGAGGTGGTCGAGAAGGCGTTCGCCGACGGCGACATCGACGTCACCCTGGTCGCGTTCGGCGTGCAGCTGGACAACGAGAAGTGCTGGACCGACCCGGCGGCCGCGCGGCTGACCGCGGAGGTCAACTACGTGGCGCCGATGTCGCTGGGCGTGCACCTGGCGGAGAAGCTGCGCAAGCAGGGCCACGGGCACCTGGTGATGATGGCTTCGCCCGCCGGTGAGCGCGCGCGCCGGACGAACTTCGTCTACGGCTCCGCCAAGGGCGGCATCGACCTGTTCTACTCCGGCCTGACCTACGCGCTGTCCGACTCGGGCGTGAAGGTCACGGTCGTGCGCCCGAACTTCGTGAAGACGAAGCTGACCGAGGGCATGAAGCCCGCGCCGATGGCGCAGACGCCGGAGCAGGTCGGCGCCGCGATCGTCGACGCGGTCCGCAAGGGCAAGGAGTCCATCTGGGTCCCGGCGCAGATGCGCTGGGTGATGACCGTGCTGCGGCACCTGCCGCGGGCGATCTTCCGCAAGCTGTCGTTCTGATCGAGCCGCTCGATCCGCCGGGCCGCCGGGGCTTTTCGCTCCGGCGGCCCGCTTTTTCCACACGAGTCCACTGTGGACTTAAATGTTCGGCCGGTGCGCCGCCCCGCGGCCGCGGTGGTGCAACCGGCGACGGCGGCGATCGTCCGGAGGCGTGGACGGATCAGCGCGTGCAGCGCCAGTAGCGTGCCGAGCACCGCCACGATCTGCAGCGCGTCCCGTTCCACCATCGACGGGCCGAGCGCGCTCGCAAGATGCCGCTCACCCAGGCGTCGGCTGCTCGGCGGTGCGCTCGCTGCCCTCCGAGGTGAGCCGGGACAACAGGTGCATGGCCGCCTCCGAAGAGGATCCCGGCTCGGTGGTGTAGACGTACACGCTCTGATCGGGATCGCCGTTGGGCGTCAGCGCCTGGTACCGGACGGTGAGGTCGCCGACCAGCGGGTGGTGGTAGCCCTTCGTCCCGGTCGTGCGCAGGTGCACCTTGTTGTCCGACCAGCAGCGGCGGAACTTCTCGCTGTGGATGGACAGCTCCCCGATCAGCGCGCTGAGCTTCGGATCGTCCGGGTTGCGGCCCGCGTCCAGCCGCAGCATCGCCACCGTGTCCGCGGCCACCGCGTCCCAGTCCGCGTAGAGCTCGGGTGCGTGCGGGTCGAAGAACACGAACCGCGCCTGGTTGCGCCGCTGCGCCGGAAGCGCGTTGAAGTCGGTGATCAGCGCCGCGGCGATCCGGTTGTGCGCGAGCACGTCCAGCCGCCGCCCGAGCACGAACGCCGGTGAGCAGACCTGGTCGAGGCTGCGCACCAGGTCCAGCGTGGCCGGAGCCACGCGCTGCGGCTTCGGCCGCCGCTTGCGTTCCGGGCCGGGGCGGGCCAGGTCGAACAGGTGGCTGCGCTCGGCATCGTTCAGCCGCAGCGCGCCGGCCAGCGCGTCGAGCACTTCGGCCGAGGCGGTGGTGCTGCGGCCCTGCTCCAGGCGGGTGCAGTAGTCGACGCTCACGCCGGCGAGCCGGGCGAGTTCTTCGCGCCGCAGCCCCGGAACCCGTCGCCTGCCGGTGTCCGGCAGGCCCAGCTCCGCCGGGTCCACCCTGGCCCGGCAGGACCGCAGGAACCCCGAAAGAGCGGTGCGCTGTGGACTCATACCACCAGTGTGCCCTGCGCAGGCGGGCCGAGGGACCGCTCGGGTGGGACGGTTCTTCCCCCGATGAGCGGGGCCTGCTCAGCCGCCCGAATCGGGTCGCCGAGCTGCTTCCGTGGTGTTCGTCCGGCCGGCACGGCCGGAGGATCTTAGAACCTGTCTTTGAACTTGGCGGTCCGGGTGTGTGCCCAGGTTCCGCTACCCGGACACCTCCGCACAACAAGTTCAAAGACAGGCACTTAGGAGAGGAATTCGGCAATGGCAACGTGGTTCATCACCGGCGCGGCTCGCGGTCTCGGCGCGGAGATCGTCCGTGCCGCGCTCGCCCGCGGCAACGACGTCGTGGCCGCAGCCCGCGACCCGCGCAAGCTCCCGGCCGACCTGCGGGACTCGGAGCAGGTGCTCGGCGTGCAGCTGGACGTGACGCGCCGTGCGGACGTCCCCGCCGCGATCGACGCGGCGATCGACCGGTTCGGCGGGATCGACGTGCTGGTCAACAACGCCGGTCGCGGCCTGCTGGGCGCGCTGGAGGAACTGTCCGACCAGGAGGTCCGCTCGCTGTTCGAGCTGAACGTGTTCGGCCTGCTGAACACGACCCGCGCGGCGCTGCCCGCGTTGCGCGAGTCCGGCGGCCGCATCGTGCACATCGGTTCCCGCGGCGGATTCGAGGGCGAGCCGGGCGCGGGCGCGTACAACGCCACGAAGTTCGCAGTGGCCGGGATCAGCGAGGCGCTGGCGGCGGAACTGGCACCGCTGGGCGTGCAGAGCATGGTCGTCGAGCCGGGTACTTTCCGGACGGACTTCCTGGACGGCAGCTCGCTGTCGCGGCCCGCGAACCCCCTCGCGGTCTACGACGGCACTCCCGCGCACGACACCCTGGACTGGGCGGCCGCCACGAACCATGCTCAGCTCGGCGACCCGATGCTCGCCGCGCGGTTCATCTGCGAGGTGACCGAGCAGGAGAAGCTCCCCGGGCACCTGCCGGTCGGCGCGGACGCGATCGAACGGCTCGATGTGAAGCTCGCGGCGTTGCGCGGGGATCTCGACCAGTGGCGGGAAGCGGCGGCGGCCACCGCCGCGGAGTGAGCGCGCTGCGGGGAAACCCTTGAACCGGGACGAATCTCCGGGGTATTTCCGCAGATCAGACGATCGTAATCGGATAGCAATCCAACCACGGAAAAGCATTCACGCTGGTCAGCGATCAACGAAACGTGGGCTTATTTTCACGTTCCTCGCGTGCCGGTGCCGCGCTGCTCGCGGCGCTCGGCGGCTTGACCCTGCTGCTCGGCGTGTTGGCGGTGCTGGCTCCGGTCCGCGCCGACGACCCGGTGGTGCGCTGGCCGAAAGCCGATGCTCCGGCATCGTCGACGGTGCTGCCGCTATCGCCGTACCGGCCGCTGGAGTTCGACGCGACGATCCCGTGCGGGGCGTTGCACGCGGTGGACGCGCAGGACGGCACGGCGTTGAGCACGTCGCCGGAAGGACCCGGCCTGCGCGTCACCGCAGGCTCCGGGACCGTCCACTTCGGATACGGCGTGGACGAACTGCTGGCCGAGCCGCTGCCCGCGGGCGACTGCGCTTACCGGGTGCACGCCGACGCGGGCGGCGTGCAGGTGCTGCGCGACGGCCACGAGCTGGTGTCCCGGCCGGACCTGCTGCCGCCCCAGGTGGCCGAACTGGCCAGTGACGTCCCCGGCGCTCCCGGGCTCGGCGTCGAGCTGCACACCGACGCGCGCTACGAATCCGGCCCCACCGCGGTGAAAACGGTGCTGCTGATCGCGCACGCGTGCTGCCTGGCGCTGCTGCTGGTGCTGGCCTGGCGGCGATGGCGCGGCACGCAGTCGATGCACCGCCTGCGGGTTCCCCGGCCGGCACCGGCGGACGCGGTCGTGGTGCTGGTCTCGGTGGCGTGGGTGCTGCTCGGACCGGCCAACATGGACGACGGCTGGTACATGATGATGGCCCGCAACGCCGAGGCTTCCGGCTACCTCGGCAACTTCGTCTACATGTACAACGCCACGGAGAACCCCTTCGGGCTCAGCCAGTACATGCTGCAGGTCTGGGGCTGGCTCGGCGGATGGTCGCTGTGGTGGATGCGGCTGGTGCCGACGCTCTGCGGCCTCGCGACGTGGGCGCTGCTGCGGGTGTTGCTGGCGACGATGCTCGGCCGGACGGCGAACCTGCGGGCGGTGCCGTGGGCGCTGCTGGTCGCGCACCTGGTCTGGTACCTGCCTTACGGCACCACGCTGCGTCCGGAGCCGGTGATCGTGCTGTTCGCGGCGGCGACGCTGGTGTTCGCCGAGGCGGCGCGGGCGCAGCGGTCGGTCGGGGCGCTGGCCGCGGGCACGGTGTGCGCCACGCTCGCGGTCACCGCCTCGCCGTCCGGGGTGGTCGCGGCCGCACCGCTGCTGCTGAGCGTGCCCTGGGTGCTGCGCTGGCTGCGCGAGCAGAGCTGGGCGGAGCGGGCCGGGGTGCTGCTGCTGGCCGCGGCATCGGCCTCGGTGATCGTGCCCGTGGGCTTCGCCGACGCGACGCTCGGCGACGTCCTCGAGGCCACCGACGTGCACAAGTGGTACTACCTGTCGTTCTCCTGGTACGAGGAGTTCGAGCACTACAACACGCTGCTGAACACCGCGGGCTGGGCGCGGCGGCTGCCGGTGCTGCTCGCGCTGGGCGTGCTGGCCGTGGTCACCGTCGCCAGCGGGCGCGGCGGCATGGGGCGTGACCCGATCCGGCGGCTCGTGCTCACCAGCGCGATCACCACCGCCATGGCGCTCGGCCTGATCGCGCTGAGCCCGACGAAGTGGGTGAACCACTTCCACTCCATCGCCGCCGCTCCGACGGTGCTGCTCGCGGCCGTGCTGCTGCGATCCCCGCTGCCGCGGCGGGCCGGGGCGGTGATCAGCATCGGCAGCGTCCTGGTGCTGATCGGCGCGGTGTCGCTGAGCTTCGCCGGGAAGAACTGGTGGATCCCGTTCACCGACGCCGGACAGCGGTTCGGCAACCACGTGAACCCGGCCGCCGACGACCAACTCCCGCACATCGGCCCGCTCTTCCTGCACAACCCGCTGCCGTGGCTGGCGCTCGCGCTGGGCACGTGGTTGTGGGCGCGTTGGCGACGCCGGTCCGGCAAGCTCGTGCGGATCAGCGCGGACCGGGCCGTGCTGGTGACCGCCTCGCTCGGCTCGGTGCTGCTGATGGGCGCGCTGTTCGTGTACGCGCCGATCGCGCAGGCACCGGGGTGGACGGTGGCGCGCAGCGGGATGCAGACCGCCTTCGGCGACGGGTGCGGGCTGGCTTCCGATGCGCGGGTGCAGCTGCCGGTGCAGCGGCAGCTCGGTGCTCCCGTGGGGCAGGCCGAGGTGTACGACGATTTCGCGGGCTCCGGCGCCCAGCCTCCGATTCCGACGAGCCCGTGGGGTTCGCCCACCGCGCTCTGGCACGACGCGCGCCCGGACGGCACCACGCCGAGCGTCGGCAAGCTCGTCACCCCGTGGTACCCGCTGGCAGGCGAGGGCACGAACATCACCGTGCCCGTCGCTGGCGGGCTCGAGGGGCAGGAATTGCGCGTCGAGTTCGGGCACGCCGCGGGTGACGGCTTCACCGTCACCGGCTCCGCGGAACTGACGCCGGACCTGCGGCGCTCGGCACTGCGCGAATGGCAGCAGGTTTCCGCGCCGGTGCCGCAGGCTCGACCGGACGCCGCCAGGGTGGTGGCCGTCGACCGGATCACCGGCGCGAACAGCTGGCTCGCGGTCGCCGAGCCGAAGGCCACCGAATCCCGGCCCGTCACCGAGGTCACCCGCGGGCGCACGGTGTTCGCCAACCACATCGCCGCGCCGCTGTGGCCGTGCGTGAACCAGGTGTCGGTGCACAACGGCATCACCGAGACGCCCGAGGTCCGGCTGACCGCCGACGAAGGCTTGCCGTCGGAATGGCTGGACAACATCAGCAACCTGCCGTGGGCCGGCGCGTGGGTGCAGACCTCGCGAACGTGGGTGCAGACCAAGCTGCCCGCCGAACTGCCCGGCGGACCGCCCCGGCTGCCGTGGGGGAACGTGTTCGTGAACCGCTACCTGCACCCGGTCGGCCAGTACGACCTCGACGTGCGGCAGGTGACGCGGCAGGGGTGGACGCGGCTGCCGACCCTCGCGGACAACGACTACGGGGACATCGACGGCAATGCGGGCGTGCAGCGCTCCGACCGGGACGGCGATGCGCGGGACTAGCGCCCGGAACCGGGCCGTGCGGCCGAACCGGTGAATTTGCCGGACGGCGGCAAACCGGCGCGGTGGCCGGTGCGTGCGAGCGGTGACCGTGTCGGACAACAAAAAAGGGGACCCGACTTGAACACGACACGCTGGGGCACCGCTCTCGCCCTTCTACCGTTGGCCGCCCTCCCGCTGGCACCGGCCACCCCGGTCGCACTGGCCACCCCGGATGCACTGGCGGCGCCCGCCTCCGCCGCACCACCCGCACAGGTCCGGGAGTTCACGCCGATCGAAGACCGCTACTGGAACGACGCGGCGCTGCGGGAACTGCTCGGCGACCCGGTGGACTCCGAACAGGGCGACGGCGCGGTCACCTACCGGCAGTTCCAGCACGGCTGGCTGTTCCACACCGAGCGGACCGGGGTCGCCGAGATCCACGGCGACATCGCCGCCCGCTACGACTCCGCGGGCGGCTACGCGTCGCTCGGGGCCGCCACCAGCGACGAGCTGATCGCGCCGGACGGAGTCGGCCGCTACAACCAGTTCACCGGCGGCACCCGCGGAGAAGCCTCGATCTACTGGACCCCGGACACCGGCGCGCAGGGCGTGTGGGGCGCGGTGCGGGCGTTCTGGGCGGAGAAGGGCTGGGAGGTCGGCTACCTCGGGTATCCGACGACGACCACCGAGGCCACGCCGGACGGGCTCGGCGAGCAGAACCAGTTCGTCGGGCCGGACGCCGCGGGCGCATCGGTGTACTCGACCGAGCGGACCGGCACGCACTCGGTGCAGGGCGCGATCCGCGACGCCTGGATCGCGCAGGGCTCCGAGACCGGGCCGCTGGGCTATCCGGTCACCGACGAGCTGGCGGCGCCGGACGGCGTCGGCCGCTACAACGAGTTCTCCGGCGAGCAAGCCGGTGTTGCCTACTGGCACCCGGACGCCGGTGCGCACTGGCTGACCGGCGCGGTGCTGGCGCGCTGGGACGAGCTGGACCGGCAGTCCGGATACCTCGGCTACCCGACCTCCGATCCGCACGAGGTCGAGGGCGGCACGCAGGTGGACTTCCAGCGCGGCTACATCCTGTTCGACCCCGTCACCGGCGGCGTCAGCGACGGTCCTTGGTCGTGATCCGCGCGGGTTCCGCCTGGTCCGCGGGCCGGGCGGAACCCGCCACGATCCCGTCCAGCAGTTCGGCGAGCTCGCGGGGACGGCTGTGGTAACCGACGTGCCCGGCGTCGACGGAGTGCACCCGGAACGGGTTCCGCGGCGCCAGCGCGTCCGCCTCGGCGATCATCCGGTCCTGCGCGGCGGGCAGGATCGCTCGGTCCGCGGTGAACCGCACGTAGTGCCGCGGCACCCGGCCCCACCGCTGCGGAGTCGCAGGGCATCGCTGGGTTCCGAGCAGGAAGTTCACGTCCGGTTCCATGGTGCCCAGCAGCGCGCGGAACTCGTCCGCGGAACCCTCGGCCATGATCGCCGCGTGCGCCTTCGCCAAGTAGTCGGGATCGGCGCTGCGCAGGTTGAGCCGGACCACGCCGAGCCGCTCCGGGTCGCCCACCTGCGGCCACGGGATCTGGTCGAACGGGTTGCCCGAGTGCTCGGGCCAGGTGGCGTTCTCGCCGACGGTGGCCGAGCGCACCGCGCACCACGCGGACAGGTAGACCAGGCCGTGGACCAGCTCCGGAGCGGCCTCGGCGACCGCGGTGATCGGCACTCCACCCGCACTCGTACCCGCCAGCACCACCGGGCCGTGCTCGGCCAGCCTGCGCACCACCGCCAGCAGGTCGTCGGTGTAGTCGGTGAGTCCGATCCCGGCCAGCGCGGACGGCTCGGCCGCGAACGCTTCCAGGTCCTGCGGCGACTGGTGGTAACCGGCGGGATGGTGCGCGCGGGTGCCGTGCCCCGGCAGGTCCACCGCGAGAGTCCGGTGGCCTAGCAGCGCGAGCTCGCGTTGCAGCGGGCCCCACACCTGCGCGGTGGAGGCCGCGCCGTGCACCAGTAGCAGCGTGGGAGAGGTGTCGGCGGACAAGCTGCCTCGGTCCCGGCTGCGACCCCGCCGCTACGGCGAGCCCGGAACCGCCGGAGCCTCGCCGATCACCCGGAGCGCCGCCTGCGGTCGGCGGATCAGAACGGCTGGTCCAACAGTAGCGGCGGCTTGTTGAACACGACGAACTCTTTTCCGGGATGCCGGAAGCGGCGGTTGCCCGCCTCCCGCGAGTGCGGATGGCGGTGGATGTAGAGCCACACGCCCATCGCGAGCCGGTGGAAGATCGGGTTGTCGGTGCTCAGGCGGTGCCTGCCGACGTACTCCGACCAGTCGTGCTCGGGCCAGGCGATGTCCTCGTCGTCCGGTTCGGCGGCGGCCGAGCCGGTTCGGGTCCGGGACCGGGCCGATGCGGGAGCGGCCGGTTCGGGAATGGCGAGCTGCGCAGGACCGGCGGGCAGCGCGGCGACCACCTCGTGCAGGCGGTGCACCGTCAACGTGCCCGGGCCCGCGTGCGCGTGCTCGCCGTTGCCGCTGCGCAGCGGGAACGCCAGCAGAACCGCGGTGGTCAGCGCGAACAGCGCGATCGTCGCGCAGATTTCGATGCTCATGCTCGCTTCCTCGCGTCTCGGGAGCTCTCGCCGGATGCACCGGCGGCCGGATTCGTATTCCTTGCCCGTTGCTGCGACTCGCTCCGGGCGGTTCCACCCGTTCGCCCCGGTCCGGCGTCGCGGGAAAATGCCGCCGTGGCGACCGCCCTCATGAACGATAAAGAAACCTGCTTCGCACCGGGAACTACCCAATTGGATGATCTTGGTTGCCGTGCGCGGATTCCGCTGGAAGAACTGAAAGTGAAGCCATGTCATTCCGGCGCCGGAGCCCGCCCGATCACCGGACCGAACCACCGGCGGATCAGACCACCGGATCGCATCCGGATCAGACAATCCGAGCAGAAGGGGAATCATGAGCCGCACCGCCGAGAGCCTCTCCCGGGAGGGCGTTGGCCGGCAGCGCATCCGCGCCGATGGCTCCGCCGGAGGCGTTCCCGCGGACAGCGTCGCGCACCGCGCGCTGAGCCCGCCCGTGGCCCGCCTGCGACTGGGACGGCTGCTCCGCGACATGCGGGAGAGCTGCGGAAAGACGCAGGCCGAGGCGGCGCTCGCGCTGGAGTGCACCAAACCGAAGATCAGCAAGATCGAAACCGGCAAGGCCACCATCGGCCCGGGTGACGTCCGGCTGCTCGTCGGGTTCTACGGGGTGCACGGCGATCCGACGGAAGCCGTGCTGGAACTCGCCCGCCAGGCGCGGAAGCGGAATCAGATTCGCGTTCCCGATTGGGCGCAACGTTTCGTCGCATTGGAAAGCATTGCCACCGCGGTCTCGATCTACCAGTCCGAACTCGTGCCCGCGCTGTTGCGGACCGCCGACTACGCGAAGGCGATCAACCGCGCCGCCGACACCGGCCTGAGCGACGAAGAACTCGAACGCCTTTCCGCGGTCCTCGAGGAACGCAGAACGGTGCTCGACCGGGAGCAGCCACCGCAAATCGCGGCCGTGCTCAACGAAGCCGTGCTGCGCCGCCCGGTGGGTGGCGAGCCGGTGCTGCAGAACCAGCTGGAGCACCTGCGCGAGCTGGCCGATCTGCCGAACGTCGCGGTGCAGATCCTGCCCTTCGACACCGGCGCGCACCCGGCGATGGCCACGTCGTTCCAGCTGGTGCGCACCGAGCAGCCGACCCCGAGTTCGGTGGTCTACCTGGAGGAGCTGATCGGTTCCAGCTACCTCGACAGCAACGCGCAGACCGACTGGTACGCGCGCACCTTCGACCGGCTCCAGGACACCGCGCTGAACACCGAACGCAGTGCCGAACTGCTGGAGAAGCTGCTCGGGGCTTGATCCGCTCTCGGTCCGGTCACGAAGGGACCACGGTTCGATCGGCTGCCGCGCAGGATCGTTGGCCGCCGCCGGTCCGCGCTGATAGCCCGGGTCGTGGCCGCAGACGGCAACCCGCAACCGCTGTGGCGCGTGGGGAAGAATGCCTTCGCTACCCCACCCGGCTTGGCGATCTGAGGACGGTGCCGTGGAGCCCAGCAGCCCGGTCCGCGCGGACGACCCGGACATCGCGCAGCGCTCCCGCCTCGACGAACTGGAAGCGCGGGCGGCGCTGCGGGCTCGGTGGGCCGCGCACTCGCTGGCGCTGTTCGCGGGCGTGGCCGGGTTGATCTGCGCGCTGGTGCTGCCGTTCGCGCCGGTGTGGGCGGACCGCACGGACGTGCATTGGCCGTCCGCCGAGGAACCCGCGGTGTCCACGACCGCCCTGCTCGCTCCCTACCGGCCTGCCGAATTCACCGCGACGGTGCCCTGCCCGGTGCTGCGCACAGCGCTGGACAAGCCCGCGCCGACGACCTTGCTGTCAACCTTGCCGCCGGGCAGCGACCGCGAAGGCATGGTGCTGAGCACCGCGGCGGGCGAGCCGGAACTGGTGCTCGGCCAGCGCGAAGTGCCGCTGCCGCCGCTGCCTGCCGACTGCGACCTGACCGTGCGCGCGGACGGGCACGACTCGCAGGTCTCGATCGGCGACAGCCCGGTGATCACGCTGCCGGGAGTCGCCGCGCCGGAGGTCTTCACCTTCCGCACCGGGCTCGCGCCGCCGGACGCGGCGCAGCTGTCGGTCGACGCCCGCACCTACTCGTGGTTCGAGACGTCCCCGACGCCGCTGAAGAGGTCGCTGGCGCTCACCGCGATCCTGCTCGCCGCGGTGTCGCTGCTGCTGCTGGTCGCGCACGCGCCGCCGACGTGGACCGGGGTCCGGCTGGCACTGCGCCGACGCATTCGGTGGAACACTTCACTAATACTGCTGACTGATGCCGCGGTGGCTGCCGCGCTCGCGTCGTGGCTGGTCATCGGACCGCTCAGCGATGACGACGGCTTCGCGATGCTGACCGTGCGCAATTTCGCGGAGACCGGCGACATCGGCAACTTCTACCGCTGGTTCAACGCCTCGGAAACCCCGTTCACGCTGGTGCAGCACCTGATGCGCTGGGTTTCCGACTACAGCCTGGCGCCCGCGTGGCTGCGGGTGCCCAGCGTCGTCGCCGGTTTCCTCACCTGGCTGGTGCTCGGCCACGGCATCGTCGCGCGGCTGTGCCGGGGCACCCGGCGAGTGCCGCTGCACCTGTTGACCGCGGTGTTCTTCCTCGTCTGCTGGCTGCCGTTCGACCTGGGCATCCGGCCGGAGGCGTTCGTCGCGCTCGGCACCGCCGGTGTCGTCGCGGCGCTGCTGCGGGCGAGCGCCGAAGGCGCGCGCTCGCCGTTCGGATGGCTCGGCGCCGCCGCGTTGCTGACCGGGCTCACGGTCGCTGTCACGCCCACCGGGATCGCCGCACTGCTGATCGTGGCGATGTTCGCGCCGCGGATCCGGCGCCTGTTGCTGCGCCCCGGGACGGTCAGCCGGTGGCTGGTGTTGCCCGCACGGGTCGCGCTGCTCGGCTGCCTCGGCGCGGTCGGTGTGGTCGCGATGTTCACCGACTCCACCTGGAACGGGCTCAAACAGGCCAATGCCGTGCACAACGAGTTCGGGCCGAGCCTGGGCTGGTACCAGGAGATCGACCGGTACGCGGAGCTGCTGGGCACCACCTCGTGGGGCTCGGCGGGCAAACGGCTGGCCGTGCTGCTGACGGTGACCGCGGTGCTGATCACCGCCGGGTGCGCGATGCGTGGATTGCACCGCATGACGCGGATGCCGGAGCTGCCGTTGCTGCTCGGCTCGGTGGTCGCGGTGTTCGCGACGCTGTGGTTCACGCCGTCGAAGTGGACGCACCACTTCGGCGCGCTGGCCGGTCTCGCGCCCGCGCTGCTGGCGGCGACGGTGGTGCTGCTGTCCCGGACGGGCGTGCTGGAGTCCGCGCGGCGGGAGGCGAAGCTGCTCGGCCTGTTCGGCGCGGTGGCCGCCGCGGTCGCCGCCGCGCTGTCGTTCATGGGGCCGAACTCGTGGTGGCAGTACTCCGATTTCGGCATGGCGTGGTCGGACGCCCCGGTGCGGCCGCTGGGATTGCCGCTGGACAGCCCGCTGGCGTGGCTGGCAGCGGCCGCCGTCGTCGGGCTCGCGGCATACGGACTGGTGCGGCTGCGGGTGCTCGCTTCGGCGGTCACGCTGCCTGCTTCTTCGCTGTTCACGCTGTCCGCGCTGGTGATGGTCGGGGTGCTGCTCGGCTCGTTCGCGCAGGCGCCCGCCAAGGCCGGCGAATTCTCCATCGCTCAGTCCAATTGGGACAGCGTTCGCGCGCGCAGCTGCGGCATCGAGAACGAGGTGGAGACGCTGCCGCTGGCCGAGAACGGCACGCTGCGGATCACCGACGGCCCGCTGGACGACACCGGCGAAGCAGGCAGCGGCGAGACGGGCAGCGGCTTCGCCGCGAATCAAGGACGTCCCGGATGGCCCCCGCAGGAACCGCTGCTGCGCCGCCCGCCGGGCGAGCGACCGCTGCGCCCGACCGGCCCGGAAGCGACACCGGCCGAGGCGAGTCCGCTGATGTGGGACAGCCTGGCCAACGGGCCGCGGACCGTCGGCGAAGTGACCACCGGCTGGTTCGAGCTGCCCCGCCCGCGCCCCGGGCAAGTGCTGTCGGTGTGGGTCGCCGGACGCCCCGAGCAGGGCAACGACCTGCGCATGGAGTTCGGCGGCTCGACCGGTTCCGGGACGCGCGGCCTCGGCTCGCGAACGCTGCGGGACGCACCGCCGCAGCAGCTCCCGTTCGAGGATCCGCGGATGGGCAGGCCCGTCGACTGGCGCGACTTCAGCTCCTGGCGGCTGCTCACCGTAGACGCGAACGAGTTGCCCGCCGGTACCGACCGGGTGCGGCTGCGCGCCACCGACACCACCACCGACGAGCAGGGCTGGCTCGCGTTCGGCGGCCCGGCGGTGCGAGATGTGGTGCCGCTGCGCGACGTTCTGGACGGCGGGCGGCCTGCGCTGGTCGATTGGCCGATCAGCTTCCTGTTCCCGTGCCACATCGACTACCCGCGCGTCACGCGGGGCACCGCGGACAGTCCGGGCGTGCTGGTCACCCCGCCCGGCGGAGAAGGCTCGATGGCGTTCGACCCGTCCTACGGCGGTGTGTTCACCGGCGCGCTGAGCCAGTCCCGCCGCCTGGAGACTCCGAGCCGGTTGCGCGGTGCGCCCGGAGTGATCTGGGGCCACGTGCTGTCGGTGAGCTACGACGTGGAACGGGACGCCTACGACACCCGCACCCGCCGCGTGCGGCAGGGCGGCGCGGACGGCGACGGCGAGTACCCGTTCGAGCCCGGCAACCTGCATCCCTGACCCCGCGCGCACATAACGATCAAACGATCGGGCTGCGAACCGCGGCCGTGCTGCGCAAAACTGATCGTGCGCGAGTGCGCCCGGCACCGCCCCGCCCGGGCCCGTTCCACGGGCAACGCACCGGCGGTCCGCGGCGTCCACGCAGCGGGTGGGAGCGAGGGAGGTCTTTCAGGTGGCGGAAACGATCGGCGAAGCCGTACCCGTGCCGTCGCCGGAACCGCGGCGCGAGCGCGCGAGAACCGGCCTGCGGATCTGCTACGTCCTGCCGGTCTACAACGAAGCCGAGGGCATCCGCGGTTTCCACCGCGCGTTGCTCGCGGCCACCGGGACGCGCCCCGAATTCGACTACGAGTTCATCTACGTCAACGACGGTTCCGCGGACCGCTCGCTGGTGATCCTGCGGGAACTCGCCATCGCCGATCCGCGGGTGCGGGTGCTGGACTTCGCCCGCAACTTCGGCCACCAGATCGCCATCACCGCTGGCCTGGACTACGCCGACGGCGACGCGGTGATCGTGATGGACACCGATCTGCAGGATCCGCCGGAGGTGAGCCTGGAGCTGATCGACGCCTGGCGCGGCGGTGCCGAGATCGTCTCGGCGCGGCGGCGCAGCAGGCAGGACACCCGGTTCAAGCGGCTCACCGCGCACACCTACTACCGGCTGCTGCACACCTGGGCCGAAGTGGACATCCCGACCGACACCGGCGATTTCCGCCTGCTCGACCGGCGCGCGGCCGAGGAGCTGCGCGGCTTCCGCGAACGCAGCAGGTTCATCCGCGGCATGGTCGCCTCGATGGGGTTCCAGCACACCGAGGTGCTGTTCGACCGGGACGAGCGCGCCGCGGGCGAGACGAAGTACCCGCTGCAGCAGATGGTGCGGCTGGCCGCCGACGGCGTCACCGGTTTCTCCACCGCACCGCTGAAGCTGATCACTCGGGTGGGGTTCGTGAGCTTGGCGCTGGCCGCGATCGGCATCATGTACGCGGTGGCGATGCGGCTGCTGTGGCCGTCGATCACCGTTTCCGGCTGGACGATGCTGATGGTGGTGATGTTGTTCCTCGGCGGGGTGCAAATGCTGTCGCTGGGCGTGATCGGCAGCTACATCGGGCGGATCTACCACGAGGTCCAGCAGCGGCCGCTGTACATCGTGCGCAGAGAGATCCGGCATGACCAGGACTGAGCAGCAGGTCAAACTGCCGCTGCCGAGCCGCGCGCTGGTGCTCTACGGGATCATCGGAGTCTGCGGCGTCACCCTGGACTACCTGCTGTTCCTGCTGCTGTTCAACGTGGCCGGGATGCACGAGCAGGTGGCGAACGCGATCAGCACCAGCGTGGGCATCGCGAACAACTTCGTGTTCAACGCCTGGTTGAACTTCCGCACCCGGGACCGGCTGCTGCGGCGGTTCGCCCGGTTCTACACGGTCGGCCTGGCCGGGATGGCGCTGACGTTCCTGCTGCTGCAGCTCGGCTCCGGGGCGTTCGGCTGGAATCCGAACCTGGTCAAAGCGGCCGCGATCCCGCTGGTCGTCGGGCTGCAGTACTTGATCAACAAGAGGTGGAGTTTCGGATGAAGCTGGGTGTCGTCGGTGCGGGTGCCACCGGCCTGACCGCCGCGTTCGACGCGGTCAAGGCCGGCCACGACGTGACCGTGCTGGAAGCCTCCGGCGAACTCGGCGGGCTCGCGGCCTCGATCGAGGTGGGCGGCACACCGCTGGAGCGGTTCTACCACCACAGCTTCAAGACCGACCGGGCGATGATCGAGCTGGTCGAGGAGCTCGGCCTGGGCGACAAGCTGCGCTTCCACTCCCCCGCCACCGGCGTCTACTACGGCGGGCGGACGCACCCGTTCGGCACACCGGCGGAAATGCTGCGGTTCCCCGAGTTCTCGCTGCTCGACCGCCTGCGGTTCGGGGCGAGCTCGGCGGCGCTCAAAGCGGTCCGCGACGGCTCCCGGTTCAACTCGGTGCGCGCGCTGGACTGGATGCGCCGCTGGGCCGGGCCCCGGGTCACCGAGACCATCTGGGAACCGCTGCTGACCGGCAAGTTCGGCGAGCGCGCAGGTGAGATCTCGATGGCCTGGCTGTGGGCGCGGATCCACTACCGCACGTTCGGCCTCGGCTACGTGCACGGCGGGTTCGAGCAGGTGTACCGGGCGCTGCTGGAGGCGGTGACCGCCCGCGGCGGGCGGGTCGAGTTCGGCAAACCGGTCAGCTCGATCAGCCAGCCCGACCTGGTGGCGGTGGGCACCGCCGACGGCGCCGAGTACGAGTTCGACCGGCTGGTCGTGACGGTTCCGCAGCCGGCGTTCGCCCGCGCCGCCGACCTCGAATCCGACGACGTGCTGTGGCGCAACCAGTACCTCGGCGCCACCTGCTTCGTGCTGGAGTGCGAGCGGAGCCTGATCCCGTACTACTGGCTGAACATCAACGACACCGAGTTCCCGTTCCTCGCCGTCGTCGAGCACACCCGGATGGTCGACCGCGCCGAGTACGGCGGGAAGCACGTGGTCTACGTCGGCAACTACGTGCCGCGCGACGACTGGCGGTTCACCACCGAGCCCGCCGAGCTGCTGGAGCGCTACATCCCGTGGCTGCGCAAGCTGAACCCGGACTTCGACGAGTCGTGGATCTCGAACTGGCACTTCTCCAAGGCCGGTTTCGCGCAGCCGATCGTCACCCCGGAATACCGCTCGCTGATCCCCGCGCACGAAACCCCGATGCCCGGCGTCACGCTCGCCACCATGTCCCAGATCTATCCGCAGGACCGCGGGCAGAGCTATGCGGTGCGGATGGCGCACGACGTCACCCGCCGCCTCGGGCTCGACCGCCCGTCGTGAGCAGGCAGCGGCGGTAGCGGGCGGAATCAGCGGCCCCGCCGCGCAGAACCGCTCAACGCCCGGGCCCGGAGGTGCGGCGCCCGCGCGGTGAGCGGTCGGCAAGGCGGTGCGGCCCGGAGGCGCTGGCCGCGGGTCAGCCGGCCAGCAGCTCCTCGGTGCTGGCGGTCACCCCGTCGGCAGCGGTCTGCCAGGGGGTGCCATCGGGCTGCAGGGTGAGCAGCACGACGATCTTGCCGTCCGCGATGCCCGTGGTGTGCATGGCTCGCCGGGTGAGGTCCACGTCGCCGTTCGCCGCGAACGGCCGCGCGCCGCCGCGGCTTTCCGCCGAAGCCGACGCCTTGGAGCGCTGGACCGGTTCCGAGGACAGCAGCTGCCCGGTGCGCGCGGGATCGTCGGAGTCGTTGCACTCCTGTCCCGGCGCGGGACCGTCGCCGAAGCCGGACCAGCCCTGCTTGGCCGCGTCCGCCTCGGGCGCGGCGCTGGGCAGCCCGAAGGACTGGTCGAAACCGTCCGCGGCGCACTTGGTGTGCTTGCCCAGGTTCGTCAGCACGAAGTCCCGGGTGCGGGCATCGGTCTTGTCCAGGACGTAGCGGTAGGTCTTGGCGATGTCGGAGGCGCTGGTGCCGGTGTAGCCCCAAACGCTCGACTGGTCGGCGGGCGGCGGCACGGTGTCCTGCAGCCCCATCTTGGCGACCGAGCGATCGATGATCTCGGCGCCGCCGTTGCGCACCCAGAAATCGCTGGCCGCGTCGTCGTTGCTGGATCGCAGCATCGGCTGCAGCAGCAGCTTGTCCTCCTCGGGGATCGGCTTGGCCTGGTCGAGGCGTTCCAGGTGGTCCACGGCGATGAGCAGCTTCACCACCGACGCGGCGCGGAACTTCCGGTGCTCGTCGTGCTTCGAACGGACCTTCCCGCCCGACTCGTCCATGACGACGTGGGCGGCGGTGGAGTTCGCGGGAAGTTCGGCGGCCGAGGCGACTCCCGGAGACGCCAGCAGTGCGAGGCCGACCGCCGCGGCACCGACGAAACGACCGAATTCCTTGGCATGTTTGAGGTTTCGAATACTGGCCACGAGCGGACCCTATGCCGCTACGCGGCCGAGTGGTCCACTTCGGACGGAAGATCGGGGATTCCCTTCGACAGCCCGGAAGAGATCGCAGAACCCCGGAGGCCCGCCGCGGAGATCAGCTCTGCAGCAACTCGCCGGTGCGTTCGGACACCGCGTCGGCCGCGGTCTGCCAGGTGGTGCCGTCGGGTTGCAGCGTGAGCAGCACGACGATCTTGTCGTCGACGATGCCGGTGGTGTGCATGGCTCGCCGCGTCGTGTTCGGGTCCGCTGCCTGCTCCGCCGCGGCCGGGACGTCGTCCGCCGCGGTCGGGACGTCGTCCACCGGGGCCGGCGCGCGCACCGCCTGCCCCGCGAGATCGGCCAGTAGCTCACCGGTGCGGGCCGGATCGTCGGAGCCGTTGCACCTGCGGCCCGACGCGGGCGAGGCGCCGAAACCGGACCAGCCCTGCTTGACCGCACCCACCTCGGGCGCGGCGCTGGGCAGGCCGAAGGACTGGTCGAAACCGTCGGCGGCGCAGGCGGTGTGCCGCCGCAGGTTCTCCAGCATGAAATCCCGAGTGCGGGGATCGGCCCCGTGCCTGATGTAGCGGTAGGTCGCGGCGACGTCCGAAGCGCTCATCCTGGTGTAGCCCCAGGTGGTTTCCTGGCCCGCCGGCGGCGGTTCGGTGTCCGACAAGCCGATCTTGTCCACCGCGCGTTCGATGATCTCGACCCCGCCGCCCTCCGCCCACAAGGCGGTGGCCACGTCGTCATTGCTGGAGCGCAACATCGGCTGCAGCAGCAACCGGTCGTCTTCGGTGATCGGCACGTCGGGATCGAGCCGTTCCAGGTGGTCCAGCGCGATGAGCAGCTTCACCACCGACGCGGCGCGGAACTTCAGGTGCTCGTTGTCCTGCGACTCGACCTCGCCGCTCGCGTCGTCCACCACGACGTGGCCCGCGGTCGAGCCGAGCGGGAAATCCGCCGACCACGCGAGGCAGGAAACTCCGAGGAACGCGGCGCAGCCCACCGCTGCGCTCACCGCCAGCACCGGTCTGCGCCGCGATCGGACACCGGCCTTCTGCACTGCGCACATGCCGGTGAGACTACGAACGGAGCGGGCGAAAAGGTCGTCCTTGCGGCGACAACCGGGAGGACCCCGCGGCAACCCGCGAAAAGCAGAACGCTCGACCGGGAAAACCCCGGTCGAGCGTTCGCGTACTTCCGCCGGCGGTTTACAGGTAGTACGCCAGGAACAGGCAACCCGCGAGGCAGGCGCCCAGGACCAGCAGGACCTTGTCCTTGAGCGCGACCTCTTCCGGCTCGCCCGCGACGCCCTTGTCCACGTCCACCGCGTACCGCAGGATCGCGATCACCATCGGGATGATCGAGATGATGCCCCAGCGGGACTGCTCGATCGCGCGGATATCGTAGGCCCACAGGCAGTAGTTCATGATCGTGATCGCCGCCGAGATGGCCCAGACGAACCGCAGGTACGACGGCGAGTACGCCTTCAGCGACTTGCGGATCTTCGCGCCGGTCTCGGCGGCCAGCTTCACCTCGGCGTAGCGCTTGCCCGCCACCATGAACAGCGAGCCGAACGCCACCACCAGGTAGAACCACTGGGTGATGACCAGCCCGGCCGCGGCACCACCGGCGACCGCGCGCAGCAGGAAGCCGGAGGCGACGATGCACAGGTCGATCACCGGCTGGTGCTTGAGCCCGAAGCAGTAGCCCAGCTGCACCCCGATGTAGACCGCCATCACCGTCAGCAGGCCCATGCTGACCACGCCCGAGATCACCAGCGAGCCACCCAGCAGCAGCCCGCACACCAGGTACGCGACCGGCAGCGGGATCAGACCGGCCGCGATCGGCCGGTTCCGCTTGGTCGGGTGCTGGCGGTCGGACTCCACGTCGATGGCGTCGTTGATGAAGTAGATGCCCGAAGCGGCCATCGAGAACACCACGAACGCCAGCGCCGCGTCGGCGAGGATCGTCGGGTCCCACAGCGCGCCCGCGGTGAACGGGGCGGCCAGCACCAGGACGTTCTTCACCCACTGCTTCGGCCGCAGCTCCTTGATCAGGCCGCTGATCAGGCCGCCGACGGTGCCCGCCTTCGCGGTCACCTTCGCGTGGTAGGCGTCCGAGGACTTGTCCTTGTCGTCCTCGGCCTGCTCGGTGGTCTCCTCCAGCACGGCGGCGCTGCCGCCGGCCTCCGAGCCGATGGAGCCGTCCGCGTCGGCCTCGACCTCTTCGCGCGCGGCCTGCTCGCCGTCGGTCTCCGTCACGACCTGGCCGTTCTCGCCAGCGTCCTCGTGCGCGGCCGCGACACCGTTCGTCCCGGCGGCGCCGGAATCGGTTTCGGGTTCGCTGACGGTCGCGCCGCTCTCGTTCTTGTCAGCCACGGTTCCTCCGCCGTCTCATGAACCGCCGCACGCCCAGCGCCACGGCACCGCCGAGCGCCGAGCCGGCGAGAACATCGCTCGGGTAATGCACCCCCAGCACCATCCGGCTGACCATCATCGGCGGCACCAGCGCCGGGGTCAGCCGCTTGCCGACCAGGCCGCCGTAGAGCACGGCGGCGGTCGTGGTCGACGTCGCGTGCGAGGACGGGAAGCTGAGCTTGCTCGGCGTCCCGACCAGCACCTTCACCTGCGGGTCTCCCGGGCGGCTGCGCCGCACGACCCGCTTGACCGCGATCGAGGCGCCGTGCGCGGCGGCCACCCCGGCCGCGGCCGTCACCCACTGGCCGCGGCGCTTGCGGTCCACCACGGCGCCCAGGGCGCCGATCGCCAGCCAACCGGCCGCGTGCTCGCCGAACAGCGACATCGCCTTGGCCGCCTTGACCACCGGCGGCTTGGCCAGCGTGCCCTGCACCTTGCGCAGGGCGAGGGTCTCGTTGGTGACCTCCGGCATCGGTTCGTCCGTGCCGGGAATGAACTCCTGCTCCGCGGCGCCGGTCGCGCCTGGTTTCGTCGTCGGTTCAGCAGTCACTTCGTCTCCGGGGTCGGGGCAGGATGGTCTGCAGCGGGGGCGTGCTCACGTCTCGTCGAAGACCTGCTTCCAGGACTCCGGGCTGGTCAGCTCGGGCAGCGCCGCGCGGTAGCGCTCGCGCAGCCGCGGCCATTCCTGGGCCAGCCTGCGGTAGTTCGCCAACGCGCGGAACCCGAGCCTGCGGAACTCCTCCGGGTCGCGGCGCCGGAACGCCACCCCGCTGCCGTCGGCGTTGGACACCGTCGCGCTGTCCAGCGCCCCGAGCAGGAACCAGCGGGCGCTGTCCGCGGGGATGTTCAGCTGCGGGCGCTCGCCCGCTTCGCGCTCCGGATCCTTCAGGTTGTGCAGCAGCGCCTTGGAGGCGCGCGCGGCGATCACGGCCGGGTTCACCGGCGGCTTCAGCAGGCCCTCGGCCATGATCGGGTCCGCGGACGGCGGCGGGAACTCCCGCGCCGACGGCAGCGTCTTCGCGTCGTCGTAGTGCTTGCGCAGCTCGACCACCTCGGGCCGGGCGGTGCGCAGCGAGCGGAACAACTCGTCCGGACCGGACAGGAAGTCCTCGATCGCCTTCTGCTGCACCGCGACCGTGGAGTACTCCATGGACAGCAGGTGCCGCAGGGTCAGCTTCAGGCCCTGCTTGACCAGGACCTGGCGCACCTCTTCCGGGCTGTGCAGCGCGGCCATGATCAGCCGGTTGCGGGTGTGGAAGTAGGCCGTCCAGTCGGTGGCGTCGTTCTTGTCCGTCCACGGCATGTGCCACACCGCCGCGCCCGGCAGCGTCACCGTCGGGTAGCCGCGCGCGGCCGCGCGGATCGAGTACTCCGCGTCGTCCATCTTGATGAACAGCGGCAGCGGCAGCCCGGTGTTCTCCACGACCTCACGCGGGAACAGGCACATCCACCAGCCGTTGTAGTTCGCGTCGATCCGCTTGTGCAGCTTCTTGCTCTTGCGCAGCGGGGTCTTCGCGAAGTCGTAGTCGGTGACCGCGCCCGGCGCGGCCCGCCAGATGCCCGCGCCGACGTCGACGACCTCGCCCATGGTGTGCAGCCGGGACCGGGCCTGCAGGTTGAGCATGTGCCCGCCGACGATCACCGGCTGGGTCGCGGCGCGGGCGAAGGCGTTCGCGCGCAGCACGCCGTCCGGTTCCAGCGCGATGTCGTCGTCGAGCAGCAGCACCTGCTCCGCGTCGGAGTTGTGCACGCCCTCGTACATCACGCGGGTGAAGCCGCCGGAGCCGCCGAGGTTGGCCTGCTCGATCACCTGCAGCTTCTCGCCGAGCCGCTCGGCGGCCAGCTCGAAGCCCTCGGTGTCGCGGATCTTCTGCCCGCCCTGGTCGGCGACGACGACCTTCTCCACCACGTCCAGCACCTGCGGGTCCTCACCCAGGGTCTGCAACGCGACGACGCAGTCCTGCGGGCGGATCGTGGTGGTGCCGACGACGACCTTCTGCTTGGGCAGCTCGACGTCGGTGGTCCAGGCCGCCTCGTCGATCTCCAGCGCGGTGTCGTTGGTGAACACGTCGAACCAGATCCAGCCGCCGTCCTCGAACGGCTGCATCGCGACCCGGAACTCCAGGTAGGTCCAGGCCTTCCCGCTGGACACCGGCGCACCTTCCAGGTGCACGCTGTCGCCGTTCGGCTTCGAGCGGTAGACGTCGAGCCGGCCCGCGCCCTTGACCTTCAGCCGCAGGACCACCTCGTCGACCTTCGTCCAGCGCTTCCAGTAGCTGGCCGGGAAGGCGTTGAAGTAGGACGCCAGCGAGATCTTGTTGTGCGCGGGCACCTTGATCGACCGGCGGGACGACACGGTGGTCGTGCCGACCTGCGGCTCGTCGATGTAGAGCGCGCGCACGTCCAGCGGGTCCTCGCCGCGCGGGAACACCACGCGCTGCAGCACCTGCTCCGGCGCCACCTTGCGGCGGCCGCCGGAGCGGACCGAGGTCACGTCGCTGAGCTTGCTCTCGCCCTCGGTGGCTTGGCCGGTCCCGGCGGGCTGCGCGGCAGCCCCGGACGCGGCGGGGGTCCGGTCGGTCACGTCAGTCCTCCAGCGAGCCGTCCAGGAGGCGGCCCTCGGTGAAATATGGGACGAGCTTGTTGTCGAACATGCTCAACGCCGAGCCGATCGCCATGTGCATGTCCAGGTACTTGTAGGTGCCCAGGCGGCCACCGAAGATCACGCCGCGGTCCTTGGCCTCCGCCTTGGCCCGCTGCCGGTACGCCTCCAGCTTCGCCCGGTCGTCGGTGGTGTTGATCGGGTAGTACGGCTCGTCGCCGCTCTCGGCGGCCCGGGAGTACTCCCGCACGATGACCGTCTTGTCCTTCGGGTAGTCCCGCTCCGGGTGGAAGTGCCGGAACTCGTGGATCCGGGTGTAGGGCACCTCTTCGTCGGCGTAGTTGAGCACCGGCGTGCCCTGGTAGTCGCCGGTCGGCACGACCTCGGACTCGAAGTCCAGGGTGCGCCAGCCCAGCTCGCCCTCGGCGTAGTCGAAGTAGCGGTCCAGCGGCCCGGTGTAGACGACCGGGGCGTCCGGCAGCTCGCCGCGCACGTCGAAGTAGTCGGTGCTCAGCCGCACCTCGATGTTCGGGTGCTCGGCCATCTTCTCCAGCCAGGCGGTGTAGCCCTCGACCGGCAGACCCTCGTAGGTGTCGTTGAAGTACCGGTTGTTGAAGGTGTAGCGCACCGGCAGCCGGGTGATGTTCGCGGCGGGCAGTTCCTTCGGATCGGTCTGCCACTGCTTGGCCGTGTAGCCGCGGATGAATGCCTCGTAGAGCGGGCGGCCGATCAGCGAGATCGCCTTCTCTTCGAAGTTCTGCGCCTCGGCGGTGTCCACCTCCGCGGCTTGTTCGGCGACCAGCGCTTTCGCCTCGTCCGGCGAGAACGCGCGCCCGAAGAACTGGCACAACAGGCCCAGGTTCATCGGGAACGAGTAAATCTGGTCCTGGTGCCGGGTGAACACCCGGTGCTGGTAATCGGTGAAATCCGTGAACCGGTTGACGTAGTCCCACACCCGTTTGTTCGAGGTGTGGAACAGGTGCGCGCCGTAGCGGTGCACCTCGATCCCGGTTTCCGGTTCCGGTTCCGAATAGGCGTTGCCGCCGATGTGGTCACGTCGGTCCAGCACCAGCACCCGCTTGTCCAGCTGGGTGGCGGCGCGCTCTGCGATCGTCAGTCCGAAAAACCCGGAACCAACAACGATCAGGTCATAGCCTGCGAAGCTCACAGCCGTCGAGGGTAGCGGCCGCCGGCGCGCGCTCCGAAACCGCGTTGACGTTCTTCGCCCGATGCCGTTACCACCCGTGTTTTTCCTGGCCATACGGGTGGTCGGAAGTCCGATCAGGACGGATTGGGTACCACGAACAGTGATATTTCGCCACACTCCGGAGTCGTCTGCGGCAGTGCGCGCGGATCAATATCGCTCCGGTCGGCGACCCGCTCGGCGAGTCGGATTCGGTAGCATCGTCGCCGCCCGCGAGCAGCCCTTGACCGGGAAGGTGATCGAAAGCGTGACTCGGGTACGCGACGGCAGGTACCTGCTGGTCACGGCGATAGTCCTGGAAGTGCTCGCGATCTGGTTCGTGCACTGGATCGACACCCGCGGATACATGGACACCGAGATTTACCGGCTCGGTGCCCGAGCGTGGCTGAACGGTTACGAGATCTACAGCGGCGATCTCACTCCGGAAAGTCCGGACAGCAGCACGCTGCCGTTCATCTACCCGCCTTTCGCGGCGATCGTGTTCAGCCCCCTGATGGCGCTGTCCGAGGACGGCGCGGTGGTCGCGGTCGCGATCCTGTCGCACTTGTCGATCCTCGTCACCGCGTATTCGCTGGCGCGCTCCTCGCCGTATTCGGCCCCGCGCGCGGGATTGGTCGCGGTGGGCACCGCGGTGCTGCTGCCGTTCATCACGTTGATCGAACCGGCCCGGGACACGATCAACTACGGGCAGATCAACCTGGTGCTGATGGCGCTGGTCGCCGCGGACTGCCTGCTGCCGCGCACCCGCTGGCCGCGCGGGCTGCTGGTCGGGATCGCGGCGGCCGTCAAGCTCACCCCGCTCGGGTTCCTGCTGCTGTTCCTGCTGCGCAAGGACTTCCGGGCGTTGTCCATCTCGGCGTGCACGTTCGCCGCGACGGTGCTGGTGGGGTTGCTGGCCGCGCCGAACGACTCGGCGGACTGGTGGCTCAGCGAGATGTGGTCCACCGGCGAGGACATGGGCGCGGTCTACGCGGGCAACCTGACGCTGCGCAGCCTGCTGGCCAAGCAGGACATCACCGGCGGTGCGCTGGACGGGCTGTGGATCGGCGGCTCGGTGCTGCTGCTGGTGCTGGCCGTGCTCGGAATGCGCTACGCGCTGACCACGCGCAACACCCCGCTGGCACTGATGATCAACGCGATCCTGGTGCTGCTGATCTCGCCGATCTCCTGGTCGCACCACTGGGTCTGGGCGGCGCCGACGCTGGCCCTGCTGTTCGCGATGGCGCTGCGGCACCGCTGGTACGGAGTGCAGCTGTCGGTGCTGTTCGCGACGCTGGTGGTGCTGATCGGGCCGCAGTGGTACTTGCCCTACACCGACGACAAGGAACTGAACTGGACGTTCTCGCAGCAGGTGGTCGGCAACGCCTACACGCTGTTCGGCATCGGTTTCCTGATCGCCGCAACGGTCGCGTTCTTCCTGCACCGCGATCGCGCGGCCACCCCGGCTCGGCCCGAGCCCGCCGCCGTGGCGGGCCCGGGAAGTTGATCCGCGGTCAGTTCGTCCACCAGCGCTCCAGGACCTGCGCGACGCCGTCCTGGCTGTTGCAGGTGGTGATTTCGTCGGCCACCTCCAGCACACCGGGATGGGCGTTGCGCATGGCGACGCCGTGACCGACCCAGTCCAGCATCGGAATGTCGTTGGGCATGTCGCCGAAGCCGATCACCGCATCCTGCTCGACGTCGAGCTCGCCCGCCACGAACGCCAGCCCGCTGGCCTTGTCCACCCCCGGCGAGGACAGCTCGACCGGACCGCCTCCGATCGAGCAGGTCAGGCACAGCCGGGAACCGAGCACGTCGTGCACCGCGGGAGCCATGTCCGCGCCCCGGTGCTGCTCGTGCAGCACCATCAGCTTCGCCGCGGGCCGGTCGAACAGCTCGTCCGCGCCGGTCACCCGGATGTCCCGGTTCGGCCACACGCGGTGGAACCCCGCCTCCGCGAGGAATTGATCGTCCACCCGGTCCCGGGCGCGCTCGGTGGAGCGCTCCACCGCGAACGTGCAGCCGGGCAACGCGTCCCGCAGCTCCCGTGCCGCGTCGCGCAGCCGTTCGGGCGGGATGTCGGTGCTGTGCAGCACGCGGTCGGCCTCGGCGTCGTAGATGACCGCGCCGTTGGAGCAGACGGCCACGCCCGCGACGCCGAGCCCGTCCACGATCTGCGGCACCCAGCGCGGCGGCCTTCCGGTCACGAGTACGAAAGGGGTGTCCGCCGCGACCGCGCGCACGGTGCGCGCGGTCCGCTCGCTCACTCGCACCGACGGGTCCAGCAGGGTGCCGTCCAGATCGGATGCGACAAGATCCGGTTTGTTCACGCGATCATGCTGGCGAGCCGCAGGTCAGCATTGGTCCGGATTAATCTGTCTTCACCTGAGCGTGTGGATCTTTCCTGAATTGGGCGAAACCGGATCGAGTTGTGTGCCGGGCCGCGCGGCACGGACCGCATCGGGTCGAACACATCTGGGTAGTACCGATACGGTCATCGATGTGCGCGTTGGGATTGTGATACTGCCCGAACACCGGTGGTGGGCCGCGGAACCGCTGTGGCGGATGGCCGAGGAATACGGCTTCGCCCACGCCTGGACCTACGACCACCTCGGCTGGCGATCGCTGGTCGACAAACCCTGGTTCGACGCGGTGCCCACGCTCACCGCAGCGGCCACGGTCACCTCCAACATCCGGTTGGGCACGCTGGTCGCCTCGCCCAACTTCCGGCATCCGGTGCACTTCGCCCGGGAGGTGCTCGCGCTCGACGACGTCTCCGACGGGCGGATCACGCTGGGCATCGGTGCGGGCGGTCCCGGTTTCGACACGACGGTGCTCGGCGGGGCGCAACCGGACGCGGGCACCCGCGTGGACCGGTTCGCGGAATTCGTGGAGCTGCTGGACAAGATCCTCACGCAGGACTGCACCACCTGGTACGGCGAGCACTACACGGCGGTGGAAGCGCGCCGGGCGCCCGGCTGCGTGCAGATGCCGCGGCTGCCGTTCGTGATCGCTGCGAACGGGACGCGCAGCATGCGGCTGGCCGCGCGCTTCGGCCGGGGCTGGGTCACCACCGGCCCGGCCGCGGAGGACGACCTCGAAGCCTGGTGGCGCGGGGTGGCCGAGCTGACCAAGCGGTTCGCGGACACGATGGCCGACGAGGGCCGCGATCCGCAGCGGGTGCAGCGGTACCTGTCCGCGGACGCGGCGCCCGCCTACTCGATGCGCAGCCTCGAGTACTTCCGCGAGGTGGTGGGACGGGCCGAGGAGCTCGGCTTCACCGACGTGATCACGCACTGGCCGCGCACGGACGAGCCGTACGCGGGAACTGAGTCGACCGTGGAGGACATCGCGGCAGAAGTGCTGCCGGAACTGTGAGTTTCCGGCGGTACCGCCGCATTCGTCCGGATTCTTCGGAACAAGGCCGCCCGGCGCGCGAATCGGTCCTGATCCCGATTCGCCGTACGGGCGGGTCCACGCGGTCTCCGGGACGAATCGCGGATCACCGCGGCTTCCGACCGGTCAAGCAGCGGAACCGGCATCGCCCAGCAGGGTGGCGCCGACGGCCAGGAATTCCGCGGCCGCATCGGGCGCGACCAGCCGGTGCAGCACGTTCGAGCTGAAGCTGACGCTGTCGCCGGGCGACAACGTCACCGCGTCCTGCTCGAACTCGATGCGCAGCTGCCCGCTGAGCACGTACAACCAGTCGTGCCCCTCGTGCTGCACCGGCCGCACCCCGGAACTCGTCGGCGACAACCGGTAGCGGGCCGCGTACATCCCGGGGATCACCGAGCGCGGCGTGAGGACCTGCACCGCGATGTCGCCGTACTCGACGGTCGGCACCTCCTCGGCGCGCAGCACGACCGCGGCCGGGCCGGGGGCCTCGTCGGTGAACAACTCCGCCAGCGCGACCTGCAGCGCGTCCGCCAGCCTGGTCAGCTCCGCCAGCGACGGGGCGACATCGCCCTGCTCCACTCCCGCGAGGTGTTCCTCGCTGAGTTCGGCCCGGCCTGCGAGATCCCGTTGCGGCAGCTCGCGGGTGGTGCGCAGGCGGCGTATCCGGTCGCCGAGCCCGGTCAGCACACGGCTGTGCGCCGCACCGCGCGATCCGTGCACCTCGTCCGAGTGATCCGACACGCTCACCACCATAAGCGCGCGGCAGGTGCCACGCGCTGCGCTCGTCGCGGTGTGCCCGCTCGCCCGCACGGGTAGACCGGCGCCCGAGGAGGTGCCAAAGATGTCCGAGCAAGCCACGGCTCGCGCGATCATCCGCGAAGCGGGCACGAGCTACGCCGCGCAAGCAGGTTTCACGCTCACCGACAAGCCCTCGCAGCTGTACCGGCTGCTGGTGCTGTCGGTGCTGCTGTCCACCCGCATCAAGGCCGAGATCGCGGTCTCCGCCGCCCGTGAACTCGGCGCGTTCCCCACCGCCCGCCGGATGCGCGAGGCCACCTGGCAGCAGCGCGTCGACGCGCTCGGCCGCGGCAGCTACGTCCGCTACGACGAGAGCACCGCTACCGCGCTCGGCAACGGTGCCGATCTGCTGCTCGACAAGTACGGCGGCGACCTGCGCAAGCTCCGCAAGGAAGCGGGCGGGGACGTGCGCCGGATCAAGGAACTGCTGCGCGAGGTGCCCAACCTCGGCCCGGTCGGCATCGACATCTTCTGCCGCGAAGCGCAGGCGGTGTGGCCGGAACTGCGGCCGTACTTCGACAAGAAGGCACTCTCCGGCGCGGAGAAGGCGGGGCTGCCGAAGGACGCGGGCCGCCTCGCCGAGCTGGTGGACGCCGCGGACTACGCCCGCTTCTCCGCCGCGCTCGTCCGGATCACGCTGGAAAAGGGACTGCTGGAGGAGATCAAGGCCCCGGCCTGAGCCGGCCGCCGTGCTCGGTGACCCGGTCACCGAGCACGTTCACGCCACCGGCTCCAGCACTTCGCGCCCACCGAGGAACGGCCGCAGCGCCTCGGGGACCAGCACCGAACCGTCCGCCTGCTGGTGGTTCTCCAAGATCGCCACGATCCACCGCGTGGTGGCCAGCGTGCCGTTCAACGTCGAAGCGAACTGGTTCGGCCCCTCCGCCTCGCGGTAGCGGGTGTTGAGCCGCCGCGCCTGGAAGGTGGTGCAGTTCGAGGTGGAGGTCAGCTCGCGGTAGGCGCCCTGCGAGGGCACCCAGGCCTCGCAGTCGAACTTCCGCGCCGCGCTCGCACCGAGATCACCGGCGGCGATGTCCACCACGCGGTACGGCAGCTCGAGCTTGGTGAGCATCTCCTCCTCCCAGGCCAGCAGCCGCTCGTGCTCGGCCCGGGATTCCTGCTCGCGGCAGTAGACGAACATCTCCAGCTTGTTGAACTGGTGCACGCGGATGATGCCGCGGGTGTCCTTGCCGTACGAACCGGCTTCCCTGCGGAAGCAGGTCGACCAGCCCGCGTAGCGCAGCGGGCCGCCGGACAGCTCCAGGATCTCGCCGGCGTGGTAGCCGGCCAGCGGGACCTCCGAGGTGCCGACGAGGTAGGCGTCGTCCTCCTCCAGCCGGTACACCTCGGTCGAGTGCTCGCCGAGGAAACCGGTGCCGTCCATGATCTCCGGACGCACCAGCACCGGCGGCACGACCAGCGTGAACCCGGCCGCGGTGGCCTGCGCGGCGGCCATGTTCAGCAGCGCCAGTTCCAGTTGCGCGCCGACGCCGGTGAGGAAGTAGAACCGGGCGCCGGAGACCTTCGCGCCGCGTTCCATGTCGAACGCGCGCAGCCCCTCGCCCAGCTCCAGGTGGTCCTTGACGTCGAAGTCGAATTCGCGCGGGGTGCCGACGTGCTTGAGCACCGCGAAGTCGTCCTCACCGCCGTGCGGGGTCTGCGGCTCGACGACGTTGGAGACCTTCTTCTGCGCGGCCAGCAGCTCGTCGTCGGCCGCGCCCTGTTCCGCTTCGGCTTCCTTGACCTGCGCGGCCAGGTCCTTGGCCCGGGACAGCAGCTGCTCGCGCTCGTCGCCCTGGGCCTTGCCGACCTGCTTGCCGAGCTGCTTCTGCTCGGCCCGCAACGTGTCCGCGCGGGAGACCGCCGACCTGCGCCGCTCGTCGGCGGAGAGCAGAGCGTCCACCAGTGCCGCGTCCTCACCGCGGGCGCGCTGCGAAGCGCGCACGGCCTCCGGGTTTTCGCGAAGCGTCTTCAGGTCGATCACAGCAGGTCAGCCTAGCGGGCCGCACCGGCCAGGGACCGCACGGGTGGCGGCCGGGCGCCGCGCAGCCGCGGGCGCGGTCACGTCGGCTCCGGACTCGCCCTGGACTCGGTCTCGAGCGCCGCCAAGATCCAGTGGTGCACCCGGACGTCGCGGTACACGACCTCTTCCCGAGCCGGGCGGGACACGCCACGGCGAACGCTGCCGGAAGTCGATCCGGGGGCGTGGTCCCCGGTGAAGTCGACCCGCGAGGCGGGAACCGCCCGGAAGGTCAGCTCCGCGGCCGCCACGGTGGCGGTCCACGACACTTCCGCGTCGTGCTCGGTCACTCGTCGCTGCGACGACGGCGCGGTCGCGGCTCCCGGCGAGGGTCCTCGCCGGACCGACCCCCTTTGGGGATCCTCGCGCGCCCCGAACGGCCGCGAGGCTCGCGGGCATCGCCCTCGTCGGTGCGGCGCCGCGACCTGCCTGCTGCTTCGGTGCCGTCGGATTTGCGTTCGGTGCTGCCTTCGGATCTGCGTTCCGCGCTGCGTTCGGAGCCGCGACCGGCGGCGCTGCCGGCGGCTCTCCCAACGCCCCGGCCGGCTTCCCCGGCGATGCGGCGAACGCCTCCCGCAGCCCGGCCGACCCGCTCGCCCAGCTCCTCGGCCGTCCGTCCGGCACTCGCACCGACGCCTTCCGCTGCGCGGCCCGCGCCCGAGCCTGCCTCTTCCGCCGCGCGACCGGCTCCGGCCCCGACGTCATCGACCGCTCGTCCCGCCCCCGTGCCGACCTCTTCGGCTGCGCGGCCCGCCCCCATGCCGACCTCTTCCACAGCCTGACCCGCTCCCGTGCCGACCTCTTCCACAGCCTGACCCGCTCCCGTGCCGACCTCTTCCACAGCCTGACCCGCTCCCGTGCCGACCTCTTCCACAGCCTGACCCGCTCCCGTGCCGACCTCTTCCACAGCCTCACCGGCACCGGATCCGACATCGCGCAAGGCGGCTCCGGCTCCCCGCGTGATCTGCTCCAGGATCTCCGGATTCCGGTCGATCGTCTGCAACACGCGCTCGATGATCGCGGCGACGTTGCCGAGCCGGACCTTCAGCAGCGCCTCCGCCTCCACGCCCTTGATGTCCAGGCCGACCCGCCCCAGCGTCACATCCGCCCCGACGTTCAGCCGCAGCAGATCGAGGACCTCCGCCGACAGCGAGACCTTCGCGTGCAGGTCCTCGACTTCCAAGTTGATCTCATCGACCTTCAGCACCGGCACGTCGAGCAGCACATCCGGCTCCTGATCACCGGCGCGCTGCTCGTCCGCCGCGCCGGACTCGGGCCGGATTTCGTCCTGCCGCTGCTCGTCCGGGCCGGTGCCGTCGTCTTGCGGCGCTTGGCTGTAGGGCATCGGTCCCACCCCGCTGGCTCGTCGGGGCGTGCCCTCCCCCTTGGCGGAACGCCCCACCAGCCCACGAAAACACAGTTCAGCGCGGCATGTCGCGCCGGACAGGGGACACCGCGGAGATCAGGAACCCGGGATGCGGTGCGGAACGAACGCGGCCCCGTCGTCCGTGATCAGCCCCGCGGTCTCCCGGATGCCCAGGCCCGCCGCGGAGTCGCCGACCACCCAAGCGCCCAGCGCCGGGCGCATCCCGTCGAACTCCGGCAGCGGATCGAACGCCTGGTAGACGAAGCCTTCCTCGCCGTAGACCCCGCCGGTGTCCAGCTCCCAGCCCGGCGCGACCACGCTGATGTTGTTGCCCTCGCGGCCGAGCCGCGGTTTGCGCACGTACTCGGTCAGCAGGCCCGGCTGGTCCAGGAAGGTCGGCAGCAGGTTCGGATGGCCCGGGTACATCTCCCACAGCACCGCGAGCAGCGCCTTGTTCGACAGCAGCATCTTCCACAGCGGCTCGATCCACTGCGTCGCGGGCAGGCTGTGCACCGCGTGCTTGCCGAACTCGTCGTCGACCATCCACTCCCAGGGGTAGATCTTGACGGCGGAGCTCATCGGGGATTCTTCGAGGTCGACGAAGCGCTCCAGCAGGCTGTCCCAGCCGATGTCCTCGATGACCAGGCCGACGGTGTCGATCCCGGCCTCCGCGGCGGTCTCCTGCAGGTACGCGGAGGTGATGTTGTCCTCGCCGCTGGTGTCCGCGCCGGACCAGGTGAAGTGCACCTCGTTGGAGGAGAGCTGGTCCTTGATCTCGCCCCAGCGCTCGACCAGCTTCTCGTGCACGGAGTTCCACTGGTCGTCGCCCTCGTGGCACTCGGTCAGCCAGTGCCACTGCACCACCGCCGCCTCCAGCAGCGAGGTCGGGGTGTCGGCGTTGTACTCCAGCAGCTTCGCCGGGCCGGAGCCGTCGTAGCGCAGGTCGAACCGGCCGTAGAGGTGCGGATCGCCGCGCTTCCAGGAATCGGCGATGTGCGGCCAAGCCCATTCCGGGATGCCGAAGTCCTTGAACCGCTCGGTGGTGATCACGTGGTCCACCGCGTCCAGGCACATGGACTGCAGCAGTTCGACGTCGGCCTCCAGGGACAGCACCTCGTCCAGGCCGAACTCGTAGTGCACGGCCTCGTCCCAGTACGGCCGCCGCGATCCGTCGGCGGCGCGGGCCGGCGAGCCGAACACCAGGCCCAGTTCCTCGATCTTGCGCTGCCAGTCCGGCCGTCGTCCGGTTGTCCTGCGACGCACTCGTCAGCTCCCGCTCGTGCCCTTGCTGTTGATGCCGAAACCGCCGCGGGACACGGTCGTTCCCTTGCCGTCCTTGACCGTGGCGCCGGACGGCTTGTTGAAGTTCGGCGAGTTCACCGTGCCGCCCACCGGCGGGGCCGAGGTGCCGGGCTGGGTGTAGCCGTAGCGGTAGGAGTGGCCCTGCCCGGGAATCGGCGTGCTGGTGCCGGGGAAGAAGATCGGCATGAACATCATGCCGCCGCCGGTCGGGTAACCGCCCTGGCTGCGCACGTAGTCCTCGTTGCACAGCTCCGGACGCTCCACCGTGGTCTGGCCGGGCTGCTGGTCGGCGGCGGCGCAGTACTGCTCGACCGCGTTCTTCTGCTCGCTGTAGGCCGCACCGGAGTAGAACGCCGACACCAGCGCCACCACGCCCACGGTGACCCCGCCGCCGACCATCACGCGGCGGCGCTTCTGCGTCTTGCGCTCCGCTTCGTCGAGCTCGCGCTGCTCCTGCTCCTCGCGGCGCTTCTCGGCGGCGACCCGGGCGCGCTGCTCGCTCAGCGTCGGCTCGCGCGGCGTGGCCGTCTCCGCGTCCTGCTGGCGCACCCGGCCACGCGGCGCGTGCACCTGCTCGGTCGGCTCGTCACCGTTGGTCCCGCCGGTCCGATCAGCGCCGGAGGGCTGCTGTCCGTCGGGGGATTCGTCCTCGCGCCGTGGTCTGTCCTGCTCAACCAATGGTCTGCCATCTTCCCGTCATCGCCCGCTCCCTGCGGCAACCCTACCCATCGCCGCCCCGGGCAGGGGATGCAATGCCGCAACGCAACCGGACACGAATCGGTTTCGACACGTTGTCTCGGTACCCGCGCGTGCCCATCGGCCGCCAGGCATGATGTAGCTCGATGGCCGCCGACAAGAAATCCGGGAACCGCCGGAAGAAGCCGCACACCTGGCTGCTGATGGTGATGGCCGCGCTGGGCGGCGGACTGGTGCTGCTGATCAGCGCACTGCTGAACACGCCCACCGGCGGTGGCGGCTCCGGCATCGGCGGCCCGGGCAGGCAAGGCTCCTCGCCCGCCACGCCACCGGTGTTCCAGGCGAAGGCCGGCAGCTGCCTGCACTGGACCGAACCCGACGCGGCCGACATCCGCCAGGTCAAGTGCGGCGAGCGGCACCTGTTCGAGGTCACCGGTCAAGCCAACCTGAACGCGGAGTTCGGCCCGAACACGCCTTACCCGAGCGGCGAGCAGTGGCAGCAGCTCAAGCAGCAACGCTGCACGGAGGTCTCGAACCGGTACCTCGGCGGCAGGCTGGACCCGAACGGCCGGTTCGCCGTCGGCGCGTTCACGCCCAGCCAGCAGGGCTGGGATTCCGGGGACCGGACCCTGCACTGCGGGCTCCAGCAGCCCGGCCCGTCCGGCAAGCTGTACGCGATCAAGGGGCAGGTGGCCAAGCAGGACCAGTCGAACACCTACGAGGTGGGTCGCTGCCTGGGCGTCAACGGGACCGCGGTGTGGGATCCGGTGGATTGCGCGCAGCCGCATTCGGTGGAGATCACCGGACTGGTCGACCTCGGCCGGCAGTTCCCCGGCGGTTTCCCGGGCGAGGACCAGCAGGACGGCTTCCTCGCGACCCGCTGCACCGAACTCACCGCGCCATACGCGGGCAGCCCGACCGCGGTGGCGGACAAGAAGCTGGTCAGCTACTGGGACACGCTGCCGCAGGAGAGCTGGGACGCCGGTTCCCGGCAGGTCAACTGCAAGGCCAGCGCGCAGCTGCCGGACGGCAGCGGGCTCGCCCCGGTCACCGGCAGCGTCAAGGGTGACGTGCAGGTCGGTACCGAACCCGCGCCGCAGGACAGCGCGCCGATCGAACCCGGCGTGCCCGCCACCGGGGAGCGCTGAACCGGTGCCGGTGGAGATGACCCGGAAGCGGTTCGAGGAGCTCGTCGCCGATGCCCTCGACCTGGTGCCGGAGCAGTTCGCGACGGCGATGAACAACGTGGTCGTGCTGGTCGAGGACCGCGACCCGGAGGATCCCTCGCTGCTCGGGCTGTACTTCGGGATCGCGCTGACCGAACGGGACGACAGCGCCTACGCGGGCGTGCTGCCGGACCGGATCATGATCTACCGCGAGCCGCTGCTGGAGATGTGCGACAGCGAGCAGGACGTCGTCGACGAGGTCGCGATCACCGTCGTGCAGCTTATACCGATATACACCCGTCGAGCTAGGCCCATCCGAGTTCATGAAGCCGCTGGTCATCGATGCCGAAGTGATGTCCGACCTCATGGACGACGGTCGTTGCAACCTCCTGCACGACCTCGTCAAGGGTTTCGCACA
The DNA here is from genome assembly GCF_037023755.1 of Saccharopolyspora sp. SCSIO 74807. NCBI lineage: Bacteria > Bacillati > Actinomycetota > Actinomycetes > Pseudonocardiales > Pseudonocardiaceae > Saccharopolyspora > Saccharopolyspora sp. SCSIO 74807. The sequence goes on from NZ_CP146100.1 coordinate 1,553,836, forward strand.
CCCGCAGCGTCGGGCCTCGGTAGATGGTGATGCGGTCCGGTAGCACACCGCCGTAGGTGCTATCGCGCTCCGTTAGCGCGATGCCCTCGTACAGACCCAGCACGTCAGGGTCCGAAGGATCCGGCTCGTCCTCGACTAGCACCACGACGTTGTTGAGCAGCCGCATCAACTCGCCGGGGATCGTATCGAGCGCATCGGCCACCAGCTCTTCAAACTCGGCCCGGGAAAGCTTCATGCAACCATCATGTATCGCATCCGTGCCACCACGTACCCCGGGAATGAGCTGTCCGCCTGAGGCCATACCCTGCGGCGTTCATTAGATGCCGACCCGTTGAGCGGGCGTGTCAGCGCGGACAGCTACACTCGGCGGCGGGCAGAACGCAGGCCCGCTCCGAGTCATCTGGTTCCCATGCAGCTGGTGACGATGAGGACAAGTCGTCCACGACGGCAGCGCCGGTTACCCGACCTCGTGTGGGACGGCATGGGCTCCTGCGGAGGCTGTCATGGGTGACTCGCCCCCTAAGCGCAAAGTGAACCAGGCGCGTAAGCGCGCGGCCAGGGCATATCAGGCACAACACGGGTGTTCCTACCGCCAAGCCCTTCAGGCGGTCGAAAATCGGCGTAAGAAGATTTCGCCCCCGCCAAATAAATTTGCAGAGAGCCTATTCGCTACAGCGCGTACATGCGCCAATCCGGAATGCGCGGAGACGTGTATCGCTTGGGTTGCCGGAAAGCCCCGTGCAATCAACGCGGCAAAAATAGTTCATATACGCCCAGCGTCAATGTCAATACCCGGCTTTGACCCATCAAAACATTTCGACACGCTCGACAACACTCTTATGCTGTGTCAGCATTGCCACGAAATAGTCGACGCGCATCCGCAAGATTTCCCAGCGCCGCTACTCGAATCGTGGAAAAGGATACAGGAAGACGAGAGCCCAGAACTAAATGTTGTGGCGAGCAAGCATCGCAACGACGGGGGGTCGCGATGATGCTGATCTCCACCATGGCTATACCCGACATGGCCGGCGTCGTGACACTGATCTATTTGGCGCTGATATCCCTAGCTGCAACAATGGCAATTTTCACTAAGTGCGCTAAGCGCCGAAAAGCAGCATTAGACGTACTGTTTGCGTTGATGTGGCGCCGACGCCCGTGAACGCCGAGCCTTCAGCGCAGCCGACCCCCGCGGTGACCTTGATTCGGAGGTCACGACCTTTCACGTTGCTCGTCGAGCCACCGTCGTGCCTTTTCGGTCGCCGTCAGCTTGGCATTGCCGCCTCCTGCAGCGAGCGCAAGGGATTGTGGCGGTCTCTCGTCGACGGCGGCAGCGTCCGCGGCCGCCGCCGTGTGCGGTGGGAGCACCGCCACAGCAATCCGCTGCGGAATCAGCTTCGGCGAGGCGCAGCTGTTCGTGCAAGGCGTGACCGTCGATACGGCATCAACGGAAGCGACGTTGGACGGTCGCGGAGGTGCCGGCTGATGCGGCAGCGCTAGTGAATCAGGTACGCGGCGACGCCCGTCAGGGACGATTATACCGAACGCGCGACGGTTATTGGCGTCGGCGTCAGGTCAGATCCCGGGATTGACCAGTTCACACCTGCCAAATCAGCGAAACATCGAGTCAGCGCGCGCGTTCGTCTTCGCACCCTGTTGGACCGAGTACACGATGCCGTTGTAGACCAGGTCCCAGAGGTCGCGATCCCATTGCACGTCGCGGAGGTTGACCAAAGCTCGGCCACCGACTCGATCTTCGAGGCTTAGGTCCCACCCGCCGTAGGTGCCTTCGAGTTTGACCTCGGCGAGTTCGTAGACCCGAACGTAGGTCGTGCGGTCGCTGGCGAACCATTCCGCGCCCGCGGAGATCCCGACCCGCTGCTGAAAGCGGACAACGAGGCTGAACACCGGGATGGGTGCCAGGATGATCAGCCACATCCACCAGGTACTCATCCACCCAAAGCCCCAGTCGCGGAGGATGGCGAAGAGCAGCAGTGCGATTGAGGCATAGACGCCCATGAGGAAGAAGTCTCGGGCCGAGCTTTGGTACCACTCCAGGACCGGCCCTTCACCTTCCGGGGCCGGGGGGTAGTTCGCCTTGGTGGGGTCGACCCTGCTCTTTTCGTGGTGGTCTTCCTTGAGCACAGGGGCGCGCGGGGGGCGGGGTTCCCCAGTGGTCGGGTCGGGTTTCGGGGCGACCTGCGGCACAGTGCAGTCCTGCTTTCCTGCTCATGGTCCGGGGTTTGGCGAGAACGCTACCCGGCCGCTTCCCACACCTCATCGACGACGAAGCCGACTCCGACTCCAATCAACCCGCCTGCGACAGCACCTACCGGGCCGCCGATAGAGGCCCCGATAAGGCCGCCTACTGCGAAGCCAGCGGTATTGGACACGACCGCTTGCGTCGGATCCTTGCCACCGGAGACGTCGAGACCGACGCCCACGGCGGTGAAGCCCAGGCCAACCCATGGAAGCTTGCTGAGGACCTTGCTGCCGCCCCGCACAAAGATATTGGCGGGAGGGGTCACGCTCTTGGGCACAATCTTCGCGTCGAGCATCCGCGTGACCCGCGGCGGCACGTACTTGTCGATGAACCGGGACGCGCGGGTAGCTTGCGCCATGTTCAACGCATACTTGTGGTCCATCGTGCGCTCGGCGGCGATCGATGCTGCCTTAAGCTGACCGGCTGCGCTAATGCTCGGGTTTGCGGCCATCTTCGAGGCTAGGGCCGGGCTCTTCACGTTCGAGGCGATCGTGCGCCATGCAGAGGTCCGCGCAGCGATCGCAGCAGCCGTACCACCGGAAATATCGCCGAGCGTGACCGTGAACTTCGCCGGGTCGAAGGTGCCGGAGAGGAATTGCACCACCATCGACTGCGAGTTCGTTTCCTTGTCCTTGGCGGCCTTGACGATCTGGCTTGCTTCCTTGTACGCGCGGACCTGCTTGACGTAGTCAGCGTTCGCCTCGGTCAGGCCCGCGTGCTGTTCCTTCTGTTGCGGGGTGGCGTTCTTCGGCAAATGCCCCGGGGCGGCAGGCGCCGGACCCGGCTCCTTGATCTTGAAACCCTCGATGACCAAGCCGCCTTCGCGCGCCACATCACGTGCCTGCTGCATACGGGCTCGGACCGTGCGCAGGTCGGCTTGGTGGGTCTCCAGCGCGGTGACCATGCTCGTGATGAGCATCGTCTGGCCGTTGGCCATCTTGTCGCCTTCGGTCAGCAGAGCGCGCAGATTGTCACCGGCCAAGCCAAGCCATCCGGTCTCCGATTCGCCGCGTGCCGACGCGAACGCTCGGGCGAGGTCCTCCAGGCTGACGCAGCGTTCGCGCATCCACTGTGCGGTGACGGTCAAGGTTTCGGGGTCGCCCTTGACCTCGGTGTCCAGCTCTCCCACTGCTTCTCAATCCTCAGAGATCGTCAGTTCGGGTTCTCTGCATTGAGCTGCGTCTTTTCCAGCTGCAACGCGGACTCGTAGTCGGTCGTGGTGTATGTGTCTCGGCTCTCGGCCACAGCGTCGCCGACACCGCCCGCGCTGGCGGACATGTTGCCCACGCCGGTGCAGATCAACCGCAGGGCTGCCTCGATCACATCGGTGACCTCTCCGGCCTGCGGGATCGGCGGCTCGCTGGCCTCGGCTTCCACGTCCGCGGCGACGTTGCGCAGCTTGCTGGTCAGTGAGGACAACAGCTCTGGGTCGACGCCTACCTGATCGGCCATCAGTTCTCGTTGCCCTTCTGCCGCTCCAACTGGGTCTTCCGCTCCTCATAGGGCAGCGCCGAATCCCACACCACCACGTCAGCGCCACTGAGTGATCGCAACTCGTCAACCTGATGGCCGCGCACCGACACCCAAGGCTGCGCATTGCCGCACCCGGCGACGAGTTCCTCCAACGAGGTAAACGCCAGCATGGCGATCTGCCCCTGCCCGGTCGCCCGCAGCTCCAAGGTCACCTCGGCGTTGCGGTCGGTGACACGTTCGGACGGCAGGTACACCGTCTCCGGCAACTGCTCATCGGCGTCGAGCGGTGCGACGCTCTCCGGGCCGATCACCGACGGTGCGACATCCCCATGCTGCTGGAGAACGTCCCGGTCCCCGTAAGCCAACACCCCTCCTCAGACGATCTCTCCGAGGGCACGGTAACGAACAAGGCACCGACGGCGCGGGGGGATAACTACTCAGCTCCCCGGATCACCTGGATAGACCAGTCCAAGACGCAGGGTCGCCAGGACACTCACCTGGACAGCTCGATGCTCATGCGAGCAAGGCCGACGCCGTAATCGATCTCTACAGCGTCGGCCTTGGACGGACCAGCCCGCAGGACTATTCAGTCTCGTGGGCGCCTGTGAACTCATGCTCGGTGTCGACCCCAACACCGGAAGCGGTCGGGAAGATCTCAACCGGAACAGGAATCGGCACCCCCGCGACAGCCTCCTTCTCGGCATTTGGAGTTTTTGACATATTCAGCCCCTTTTCAGGATTCTTTCTAATCGCTGGGTCACAGTTGCGGCCCGACCCCCGGCCAATGCGGCGTCCCCTTCGAGTCGTAGACGGGTTTGGCCTGCTCGTCGTCCCCGTCTTCCGGTTCTTTTTGCGAGTCTGAGTCCTCGGGCACGAAATTCCTCTCCTCTCAGGGATGTCGGCGGTGGCATCGCCGGTCCAACCAGCCGTCGCGAAGGCGGGCCGGGCCAAACTTGCGAGCTAGCCCTCCCCTTTTTGGTTGGACGCCCTGGCCACCACCTCGTGTGCCAGTGGCCAGGGCCGAAACGGGCCGAGTCCGGTGCTGACGACAACCCTCGACCCGAACTTTTTTCACAGGGTGCGGGCGTTGTACGACCCGACGGCGGCGCCGACAACCACGGCGAACAGGGCTGCCACCAACGTCATGACGATCACACTGCTCCCTTCAGTTCGTGCACATCCCGGTCCGCACCGCACCGCAGCAGGCGCACACCGTCGCGGACGGCTTCAACGCTCGGACCGTTAACGGTCAGCACCCACAGCCCGCCGGCCCGGTAGACCTCGACGCGGTTCGGCCCAAGGCAGTGCAGATCTCGGGTCGGGTCCTCCCACGAGCGAAATCCGCCCGCCTGCCGCATAGCTTGATAAGCGGCGTCGGGATCCACACCCGGAACCACGGCACGGAACTGACGGTTGTCCGCGGCTCCCGTGGTCCGCTCACTGTGCTCGGTCATGCCGCCTCCACCCCGAATTCCAGCGCGTGGCGCGGCCTGTACGACTGCCCCGGAAGCCGAGTAGGCTCGGCTGCCGTCCCCGGCGGAGATGCTTGACGGGTGTGCCTGGCAGGTGAGGACTGCCAGGACCGTTCGTCAGCGCTGCCGGGGACACCAATGTGTAAGCCGGGGCCGTCAAGATCTTGGTCAACCACAGGCCAATCCACGACGTGAACACCATCGCGGATCACCGGTAGTTGGTCGGTTGCCTCGACATCCGCTACGCGCGGAATCAGTGCCGTCGCCCGATCCGTCGAGTGCGCCCCCGGCCGGGAGCTGCCCAACGCCCTCGATAGGGCTTCGTCGAGAGACACGGCCGACTCGGACAGAACTGGAAAAATCTTCGCAATCACACAGCACGGCTCGCACAAGGCGTAGCCGTGAACGTGCGGGGGGCGGCCCGACCATGCCCCAATGACCCCGCGGACCCAGTGCTCACATAAACCGGGGAAAAAATCCGCTCCCATCTCGGATACGGACCGTTCGACGAGATGCAGCCTGGATTCCTTCTCGCTCGCCACCCACACGAAATCGACCGGTCTACTCATCGGTCGCACGCTCGGGTGGCTCGGTCTTTTCCCTCGTTGATCCCCTGCTGCTCCCGCTCCGGCGAAGACGCCCACCACGCGAGCGCACTGAGCCCGGCAACAAGAAGCACCAATATCCACATTATCTCGTGAAACACGAATACTCCTGACTCTTAATACGGCTAGTCCCCGCCTTTCGGATCTCCCCTGAAAGGCTTTGGCGAAACTGAACGATCTACTCGGAGCGCACCAATGCGCGATGCAGACGCTGCTGCGAGGTCACCGGGCGAACGGCGGCACCCACAGCTCGCCTGGAAGCGGAAGCGCGAGATTCGGCGCCCCCGTGGACCCATGCGGCGGCAGTTGCATTAGTTCGCCCACCACGTCCGTGACCGATCCATGCGCTTGCCACAATGGCCGCGGTCTTCCACCCTCCAGGTCTTCGAGCCGGAACCGAGCCGCGACGGCGTCTGACGTCGAACTCGCGCTGTAGACGTCCATCGCGCCATGCGTCTTGTGGACCCCTTGCAACGTCGTCAGGTTCGCCAAACTCGGAAGGTAGAGGAACATGAAGCCGGCACGCTTGCTGTCCTCAATCGCCTCGATGTGCGCACGAAGCCACTCGGGGAGCAGGTCCACGGTGGACAGGCTGTAGCTCATGATCGGCACCTTCGTGCACGACCAGCAAGAGAGTAGGTACGTTTTGTACCCTCACCCGATCAGCGGGTGCCGATCTTCGTGGCAAGCTCGCGGACGGCTGCCTGCTCCCCCGTTGGCGGGTGGTCAAGAAGCTTCAGACTCAGGTCCCGTGCCCAGCCGTTGAATCGAACCGTTTCCGGAGCTGTTCGCTCCGCTCTGGCCAGGATCTCCAGTACTGACGCACTCTCGCCGTGCTCTGCGTAAGCACGCGCCACCTCGATCAAGTGCCGTGAACGGCGCGGGATCGAGACGATGTGGTCAGGGTCGAGTCCTCTCGCGGCCTTCAGTGCCTCGCCGTTGCGGCGGAGATCAACACCGAGACTCAATGCATTCGCTTGCATGATCGAGAGACTGAAACTGGACTGGACGTGGCGATAGCTCGGCCCGAGCTTTCGGGCGATCTCGTACGCGGACTCCCAGTACCGCCAGGCGTCCCCATGCCTCCCTTTCCGGGCGTACGTAAGGGCGTTTTCCGCGCGTAGCGCTCCGACCATCCCGCGCCAGTCATCAGGCGCCGACTCCATATAGGGCTCAAGCTGTGCGGCGCCGTCATGTGCGACCGAGATCGCCTCGTCCCAACGCCCGGACTCGCGCAGCGCTTGCACCAGTGCCCATGCGCCTGCCGCCATCGCGTACGGGTCGTCGGCGTCCTGCCCCTCGGTAACCGCTCTATCAGCGACGAGCCACACCAACTCAGGAGCCGGTTGGTAGGCAACGTAGAAATCCGCCAACTGATAGACGCCCGCCAAGATCCGGCGTGCGTCTCGACGTTCTTGTCCCCATCGTGCCCGCACAGCACGCTGCGCATCACGAATGAGGTTCGGCAGAACGGCACCGACCTGTGTCCGGTGGTCCGGTGACGAGTGGCGAAGATGCCACGCCGCAGCAAGCCGCTCACGCAGGTGCGCCAGGTCTACCGGGCGCGTATCCGAGCTGAGCCGGTAGTCCATCAAGGCCGCCCGCACGTCGTTGAGCGCACCGTGCGCGGGGCCGATCGCGTACCGGGAGATCGAGACTGCTTCTCCGTCGCCTGTCAGCTCGGCGAGGTCGCTGATGTCGAGAGCACCGGCGATCTTGGTAAGCATGTGGAGCTTTGGCGTCTGGAGACGGCCGGATTCGACTGCCTTCACCCATTCGGGCGAGCGACCGACGAGCCCACCGAGCACCCGACGGCTTATGCCGGAGCGCTCCCGCGCCTGACGGATGCGGTTACCGACGGGCAGATCGTTGTGTTCCACCTACAACCACCACGTTCCCTGAGTCGACCAGCCGCCTTCGCGGTACAGCTCTCTCTCGTCCGGCTCGTCGAGCGTAGCTGGGGCACGATCAAGTGACGAGTACCCAGGTGAGCCCTCACCGGTGGCCAACAGTTGAAGAAGGTCAACAGTGCAGCCCCAGGTACGACGGAAGATCCGCCATGAGATTCAACCACCTTAGCGCAGACGCAAGAAGGGCTCCCCGACGTATCGGGGAGCCCTTCTATTGTCAGTGCGGTGACAATGCTCGGTGACGGACGGTGCCGTCATCTTCTGACGAGAGAAGCTTAACACAAGACTATAAGTCATTTGTGCACAAAAGTACCGCCTAACCCGGCGGCGGAGCAGGACGCTGCCACAAGGCACGCCCGTACCGTCAGCGGTAGGAGAGCACAAGTGCCGCGGCGGCACTGTTCTTGCTGGACCAGCCCGGTCGGCTGCCCCTTCGTGGAAGTTCGATCGGGTTTCCATCTTTGCGTTCGGGGATGTAGACGCTAGTGCCTGAGCGCTCCTCGCGACGGACCACGCCGAGGTATTCCTTGTGCTTGCTCCACACTTCCCAGACAGGCTGGAGCGTGTAGGTGTCGGCCGGCTCGGGCCAGTCCGAGCGGGTACTGGGCACAGTCGTCTTCCTTCCTGGGAGCGGGAATATGAGTGCGGCACGTCTGTCTGCCTGCCCTCAAGCAGCAACGTCCTTGGCAACAGCGCGCAGCGTGGCCAGCGCTCGGCGGCGCGCTTTGCCGGCGACGCTGCGATCGACTCCGAGGTGCTGGCCGAGGTCGTGGTCGGTATGTGGGGCGAACCCGTAGAGCCCGTAAGCGCGGCACAGCAGTTCGTGTTCGTCCTCGCTGACCGTTTCGTGACTCAGCAGCTCATCGACGTACGCGGCGGCCTCGTCGAGCCACGGGTCGGCGTGATCGTTGAGCGCGTCGTCGATGGTGTAGTGCGCTGGCTGCAACAGCGCCGCGATGGCATCGAATGTGTCCGCGCGCATACGCCGGTTCACATCGGGGTGGGCGAGCACGAACTCACGGGCGGTCTGGTGGTCATGGGCCGCTTGTTCGAGCGCTGCGTACACGGTGCGCACTTGATCGCGGCTGAACCCGGTTACGGCGCGGGAAAGGCGGGACGCCTCGGTGGACACCCGGTATGTGATCGAGCGCTTCACCCGTCGCGTGAAGTCGGCTGCCCCTGCGCGGGCCATCTCCAGCAGCGCCAACACGCCTTCCTGGTGGCCGTCCTCGGGACCGAACGCGGGGTAGCGCCCGAACCGGGTTCCGATGGATTCGATCAGCATCCCGTATTGCGCATAGAGCTTCAGTTCGCCGATGGCGTCGGCTCCGTGCTGGGCGATCCACCGAACTAAGTCGCCGGGATCGTCCTCGTTTTGCGCGACATCTTGAAACTCTGCGTTCCGGATAAGGCACCGGCCGACCGACGAAAGCGGACTACTTCCGAAAGCAGCACTTCGGGTGGCTGCTATCCGGTCCACGTAGGTGCGCCCGTCCACAGATCTCCCCCTACAAACTCTCTGTGCATAAGCTTGCATTCATGCACATAAGCCCCCCCCCCGACATCACATGCACTCGTCGTTCCTGCGCACTGTCGTGCCGATACCTCCTTTCGGGCGAACACAGCCCAGACGCGATCGCTACATAGCGTATGCGACTCGTGTGGTTGCGAACGAAATTTGAAGCACGCCAAAAGTAACGATTTGATCACTTACTGGCCAGTAGAGGTGGCGCAGTCCGCACAAATGGACTATTGACGTGCCTCTACTCTTCCCCCTGTAGGTAGGGGTACCTAGACCAAACGGCGGACCGACACATAGAACCCCCATTTGCCGGTATTCCCATACTGGAGATCGTGCGCTGGCCGCCTTGCATTAGGCAGCATCGGCACCCTGCAACCTCCACGGTTGTGCGCCCGTTCGGACGTGATGGGCGGCGTCGGGCTCCCACGCTGTGCCGAACAGCTCGGCCTCGGTAGTCAACTCGACACCGAAGAAGTCGGGCACGGTCAGGAGGCGCTGTACTTCCTCGGCGAGTTCGAAGGCGCCATCCTCGGCGACCTCGAAGACCACTTCGTCATGTACCGGTAGCCGCAGATGCTCGGCCAGCCCTGCCTCGTCAAGGTCAATGAGTGCTTGGGCGAAGATGTCACGGGCGACGCTCTGGATCATGTAGTTGGTTGCCGCGTAGAGCCTGCTTCGGTCCAGCGGCAAAACGCGACCAGTCGGTGAGATCAGCTCCGTAGCCCCGTACTGGCCCCGGGCGGTCAGCCGCGTTGAGTACCGCTTGATGCCGGGAAAGGTCCGGTCGTAGCTGGCGATGGCGCGGCGGATGTCGGCCAGTGGCGCCCCGGTCTGGCGCGCGATCGAGTCGGCCCCGCCTCCGTAGACCTTGCCGAAGCCGACTGTCTTGGCAACTTTGCGGTGGTGCTTGGTGAAGCGCGGCCCGTAGATCTGTTCGGCGGTGAAGTCGTGGAGGTCGAGCCCGCCGCGGATGGCGTCCACCATCGCGCGATCCCCGGACAACGCCGCCAGCACCCGCATCTCGATGGCCGAGAAGTCGACGCTGCCGAGGACGTTGCCGGGCTCGGCCACCATCGCTTTGCGGATCGTGCTGTCCCCGGCGGGAAGTTGCTGTACTGGTGGCTTGCTGATCGACATGCGCGCTGTCCTCGCCTGGAGAGCGTTGATCTTGGGGTGGAGCCGGGACCGTGCATCGAGGCCGGCTGCAATGGCGTCGGCGTAGGTCGTTTTCCACTTGGAAGCCCGTTTGGCTCGCACGACGGCATCGGCCAGCGGATTCGGCGTTCGGACGCCCAGCGGCTCCCACCGCGGGTTCAGGTCGGCGAGCGGCAGCAGGACGTCCTTGTCGACGCGCAGCGCTCCGGTCTCGGTCGTGGCGGTCAGGGTTTCGCCCATCGCCACCAGCGCGTCGGCGACTTGCTTGGTCGAGCCGATCGTCGATACCCCGTACCGAAGCGCCCGCGTGCGTTGGGATTCGGCCTCGGCCGACAGCCGCGACGACAGCCGGGACACGTACTCGTCATCGATGCGAATGCCGCGGCGCTCCATCGCAGCGCAGACCCGAGCGAGCCGGTGTTCGAACTCGGCCAGACGTGCAAGGCCGCGTTGGTGCACCTGCGGGCCGAGTACGTCGAGCAGGCGGGAGGTGAAGATGACGTCGAGCCCGGCGTAGCGCACGTAGATCGGGTGGTGGGATGGGATCGCCGCCCACCCCGTGGTCTTGGTGTGCCCGAGTTCTCGGAACACGTTGTTCAGGCCGTCCTGGGTGTCGGGCGCCTCGGGATCGAGGTGATGCTCCGACAACGGTTTGAGCCCGTGCCCAATGCCGCCGTCTTCCCGGCCTCGCGAGTCGAGCAGATGGGCCAGAATCCGCGTATCGATGGTTTTTTTCGCCAGGCTCTCCATCGGAACCTTCAGGTGGTGGTCGAGCACAAGCCAGTCGAACGGGGCGTTGTGCAGTGCGATCCGAGACAGCCCCAGCAGCGTGTTTCGCGCCGCGGCCCAGAACCTCGGGCGTCCTTCGACCCGCAGCACCCACGCCTCCCGCGTGGTACCGAACTGCACCGTCCGCAAGCGGTTGCCGTCCACAAAGGTGTCGAGACCGGTGCCTTCGGTGTCCACTCCGATCACGCGGCCACGCTCGCGACGCGCCCATGCGGTAAACGCTTCCAGGTCCTCGGCGGTCTCCGGCAGGTAGGTGACCGTCTCGTCGCCGGCGACCCGGTAGGAATAGCTGCGCATGGTCACCTCCCTTATCCCGTGATGGGTTCTTCGTGGTCCTCTCCGAGGTAGCGCTGCCACTCGGGTGCCAAGTCGCTCCAGCGGAAGCCGCGTCCGGTCTCCTTGCCGACGCGGACGACGACCGGCCGCACGCCGAACTCGGCCAGGAAGCGCCGTACGTGCTCGTCGTCGATGCCTTGCCCCCGTGACCAGCGGCCGAAGATCGCGTCGGCGTCGATGACCCGCTCGGCCAGCGCCGAGCGGAAGACCACGCGGTCATTGATGCCGCGTCCCCAGTTGCCCGCACGGAACACATCCCGCGTGGCGCGCAGAAATCGGACGCTGATGTTCTCGGCCTGGTCCTTACCGGCATCCCGCAGTGCTTCGCACGCGGCGTAGGCACGGGCTGGCCAATGCCCGCCGGCCATTACCGCAGGCAATGACAGCACCGACCACAGCTCCAGATCCCGGTTCGACACCATCGGAGCCAGGTCGTCTTCGACCTGGTCCAACACCTCACTGACCGCGTCATCGCTGGCGACCGACGCCGCCCAGGACGACAGCTTCTCGGCGAGGTCATCGGCCACCGGGCCGTCGCGGCGCGGCCGGAACGAGGCAGGGCGTTCGTGCGACATCGCTTGCTGCATCGAGACCACGAAGGTGCGCGAGAGCAGAGCGTCGGGCAATGCAGCACGAGCGAGGCCAGCCCACACGATCGGAGCGAACGTGGTGTAGGCGATGGCCTTGCGCTGGTCGTTCGTGTCGGCCCGGATGGTGTCTTGGCCCCGCTTGTAGCCGGAGTTCAACACCGCGGTGATGCTGCTGGTGTCCTGGCCTCGGGCGGCATAGAGGTTGTCGACCTCGTCCAGCCCGAGCGGCACCGGGACGTCGGGCTTGTCCGGATCGGACTCCTCGTAGGTCATCGCGTTGATCGTGCGCAGTACCGAGGCGGCGGTGGGGTCCACGGCCAATCGTCCTTGCGCCAACCGGCACACCAGATCCAACGCCAAGGTCTTTCCCGATCCCGGCACAGTGCTGAGGAAGCCGAGCCGCGGAGCGACATCGGCCGCATCGGACCGGCGCACGAAGAAGCAGGTCGCGATCCACAACGTGATCACGTCAAACCAGCCGGCCGGCTCGATGAGCAGGAACCGCCGGAGGAAGGCGTGCACGGCGTCCAACAGCTCGACAGGATCATCGTCGAAAATCTCCTCCAGCCGCAGGGGCCGGGCTCGTCTGATCGCCTCGGCGAACTCCCCGGCGAAGCCTTCACCACTGTGTTGGAACCACTCGGCGAGGTCCCCGCATTCGTGCGGGAGGACGAGCTGCTTCGCCGTCATCCCGACGTCGGCCAGGTGTTCAGCAAGGTGCGCGTTGAACTGCTGCCCACTCTCGTCGGCATCTCCGGCAAGGATGAGATCCCGCCCCGCGGCCCCGGCCACGATCTCCTCTGCTGTGGCGCGTCGGCGTGCGTGCGACGCCCCGGCCACCGACACCACCGTGTAACCCGCCGCGGCCACGACGAGCCCGTCACTAGGGCCTTCGGTGACCACCACAGGCCCCGTGGGCTGCCTTCGGAACCACGCCAGATGCGTCCAGCGCTTGCCGTCCGGATTGGTCAGTCCGGCCCACCGATGCGGGTCCGAACCGGACAGGTCACGCCCCTGGGCTCCCTGCGCGATGCCATCGGGGGTGCAGAACGGGACCACCAGCCGGGGGTGCTCCTGGAACGCTTCCGAGGCGTGGACAAACGGCGTGGCGCCGTCGTCGTAGCCAAGCCCCAGCTCACGCGCCGCGCTGTCGGTGATGCCGAAACGCTCGCGCGCGTAGACCGCCGCTGGCGAGCCGGCGAACGCCCCCTGCGTACGGTCCAGAAAGGACGCGAGAGCGGCGACCTCTGCTGTGCCGAGGCCATCGGCCGGGACTGACCCCGCGGTGATCTCGCCGCGGACATCGAACAGATCCGACCAGGTCAGATGGGCCTTGTCGAGCATGGACCCGACATCGCACCCCTGGGAACGGCAATGCAGCACTGCCTTGCGTTCCGGACTCACGCTGATCAGCAGCGACGGGCGGCGGTCTCCATGCACCGGGCACCGCACCAACCGCCCATCACCGCGTTGCTCGACCGGTCCCCCTGCCGCGAGCCGCTGCACCAGCGTGTCGATGTGCACCGCTCTACCCCCGTGCTGTTGTCCTGTGCTCGGCGACGTGCACCCGATAGGTCGCCGGATCGGTTCGCCGCAATGCCTCTTCGGCGTCGCGTAACCGGGCGACGAGGCGGGCATGGTTGTCGATGGTCGAGATGGCCAGGCACTCCGGGGTTTTGACGTGGGGACGCTTGGCCAGCACCACGTGGAAGGGAACCTGCTTGTTGTCGGCCTCGCGCCGCGCCTGGCGGACCCACTCCAAGACGTCCCACCGGCGGTGGGCCTTGGCTTCGGCGGCGTGCAGGTAGATCCCTTCCAGATCACCGATGTCCAGCACGCCGTGTTGGGCCAGGCGGCGCACCGGTGTGCCGAGGACCTGCGCGTAGTAGGACGCGCAACGGCTTTCCCAGTTGGTGCCGGTTGCTCGGGCTCGGCTCATTCGCGGCCTGCCAGCTCGGCCAGGCGGCGTTTGAGTATGGCCAGCGCCCGACACGTCGACTCGGCTGCTTGACGCCAGTGATCACGGTCGGCACGCATCGCCTCGAACCGATCGACGGAAACCCCGGTACTGGTTTCGGCAAGCTTCGCGTCTTTGGCCGCGAGCGCGCACTGAACCTGCTCCAGCTCGTCGCAGAGCACGGTGATCGACTCATGGGCGCGATCCAGCTCGACCTGCATCGGGTGCGAGGACGTTCCCACCGGCCGCGGGCAGGAACCGGTGACGAGGTACACGTAGACGGGCACGATGACTTCCGATCTCAGATGTGGGTGCGACTCGGCGACGGAGGGAAATGCCGCCTGCGGCGGGGTCGTGCGGTGTAGGGGGCAGTCGGGGTCTCAGCCGCGGGCGGCGTGGGCTCGGCGCGCATGGGGCTCCTTGGACGCGAAAAGCGCCCCGTCCTTCGCCACCAGCAGGTGGCCGGGGCGCAGCAAGCGGCTCGATTACGCTGCGGCGTCCGTGGGGGACGCTTCTGCCGTGATGTCGGTCAGCGCCGGGCGGTAGTAGTCGACGTCCTGGCCCTTCTTCGTCGTGAACTGCACGTGTTCAAGCCGCAACGTCATCCGCACCCGAGCACCGGACTCGGCGGCCTCGGCGACCGCGTTCTCCACCGCGTGCAACTCCTTGGTCAACGTCCATGAGCTGGTGCGGTACAGGAAGAACCCCAGCCCTTCGTCCTCAGCCAGCCGTGCTTTCACGGTGATCTCCGGCTGCGGTCCGGTGCCTTTCTCAGCGTTGGCCTTGCGCACCGCAAACTCCGGCGGGCACCCGCAGGGATTTCCTCGGTCCTCACCATCGACGAAGTACACCCCGTCGCAAGCATGGATGACGCCCTTGCGCCCCCACAGCACCATGCGCGAGCGAAGCTCTTCCGGGGATTCCAGGATCAGATCGATACTCGCGGACTCCGACAGCACTTGCAGCTTGTTGGCTTTATCGGTATCCCACTCCTCGACCTCGCCGCCGAACAGCTCCGCAATGCGCGCGGCCACATCAGGATCGTCGGACGTGAACCGCCAGAGACTCAACGACAGCGGCTTCGTCTTGGTCATCATTCCACCGTGGATGTAACCCACGACGTCCTCGGCGAACCGAGTGCGCGGACTCGGCTTGGCCTCCGGATCAGTTTCCCAGATGCGCAGACTCATAAAACCCCCTCGTGCGAAAGAAAAGACAACAGCAGCCACACAACGACCACAACAATGAACACTTCCACCGCAACACCGGAAGCGTCCGGCGAACGTTTCCTCCCCGCCACCGGGGTCAGCGCGTCGCCTTCCGGCGTTGTGACCCGGTCGACGCAGAGGATTCGTAATCAGGCTTGCCGATGACCGTCTTGGCCACCTCGTTGTTCCAATCAAAGATGCTGCGCAGATGCAGGAAATACGCCAAGACCTCTTCGTCCACGCGGACGGGAACGAGCCGCCAGCCTTCCGGACGCAGATGCAGCGCGGCACCAGCCTGAATGTCCGGCAACGAATGTGACTGACCATCCTGTTTGATGATGCGGTCAGCATGGGCGTAGGCACTGAGCTGCAACGCCACGTCTTCGTGCACCCCGCTACGGGTGGTCTTCACGTCGATGATCACCGTCTCGCCGTCGATGTCGCTAATCGCGTCGAACGACCCGGCATAGTCGTGCTCGTCGGACCACACGGCATCCTCGATGTGACGGTGTTCGGGCTGGTAGCGCTCGTGGAAGGCGTGAATGTGATCAAGGTAGGGACGCACGTCCGGGTGGACGTGACGGACGGTCTCGCCCCGAGCGACCCGCTCGAACAGGTCGTGCACTTCAGTCCCGACACCCGCGGCCGCCTTGGTGACGCGGCGGTGCGCACGCTTCATGTAGTCGAGCGCGCCGTCCCGATCCGTGAGCGCGAGATCCACGATGGACCCGAGATTTTCCAGCGCGTTCTCGGCGGTGAGCTTGGCCGCCCATGCGGTCAGGAACGGCTTGGGCAACATGCTGACCACGCTGGTCACCGAAGGAGCTTTCTTGTTGGTCTCCGGGTCCACGTAGAAGCGACTGCCGGAACGGTTGAGGGTCTGAACCCCTGTCATCGATGCTCCTCAACTGGGCTGGTGTTGACACCGAGACAAGGGGTGCCGCACTGCGCAAGGTGGGCACGCCACCGCTCCAGTTCACTCGGATGGAGCAAACACAAGAGCGGCCCGCCTCTCACATGAAGAGACGGGCCGCTCCCATTCGGAACCTAGAAGATTGATCCGATTTCGTCGCGCCTTTCGCGCACCAGGGTTTCCAGGCGGCTCAACTGCTCGATCACAGTCTCCCGCTCGGCCTCATCCGCGTCATCCAGCTTCGAAAGTTCGAGCTGTTCGACATCGCGGACAAGCTGGGAAATATTCTCCGACAAGCCTGATCGCCGAAATGCACGATCCCTTGATCGCCGATCATCGTACCGCCTCCGAGAGGCGATATGCGAAGGAGCAGACCCGAATCCGTAGGATTCGCGGGTCTCCTCGCTGATATCGGGATCTTGAAACAATAGTTCACTGACCTTGTACTTGACTGCCGCCGGAACCGCTAGTGGATCGCCAGGCGACCCGGCTTCCTTGCGAATCAGCCCAATAGCTTGAGTATATTCCCCAGATTTGCCACGCAGATCCATTTCCCCATCGCGCCGCCGACAGTTTTTCCGCAGCCACAACATGATGCTGGCCAGGTCGTCGGAATCTTTTTGCTTTTGCTCCGAGTTCGGCGCGTTATGGATATTGCGCAAATGCCGTGCCCCGGCGGCGACGCGACTGCGGAACTCACCGCTGAGGTCTTCAGCGGAATTCGGCATCCCCACAGTCGTTCTCCTCACCTACGGTCTCATCACGAGCTGGTGACAAGCCTAGCGAGAATTAATCCGTGGGACAAACACGGGGCGACGCCAGTCCCCGCGCCGACCAGCCGAAACGCTCAAAGAAGCAGGCTTCGGGCGTCCGCCGGGGTGGCGCTTCCCGAACACGCCAGCGCGCGGTCCAGTTCCCGCCGCAGCCGTGTCAACGTCATGATCACGCCCAGTTCGCCATACGCAGCGAGGGCGTAGGCGACATGCCGGCCCACCAACACCCCGGAGGCGCCCAAGGCCAACGCACGCAGCACATCCGTGCCGGTCACGATGCCGGAATCGACCATCACGCCCGCATCGACGGGCGACTCTGCGACCGCATCGACGACGGCGGGCAGAACATCGGCGGTGGCGGGTGCTGCATCGGATTGCCGACCACCGTGGTTGCTCACGATGACGCCACATGCTCCGGCACGAAGGGCACGTTCGGCCTGGCTCGGCCGCAACACTCCCTTGATCCATACCGGCAGGCTGGTCTGCTCAACCAGTGCCGTGATCTCCTCCATCGTTAAGGCGGGGTCGATGTCCGCGTCTCCCTCGACGAAGTGCCCTTTCGGAGCCCGCTGCTCGCAGTCGGCAGAGCTTTCGCGAGCCGATCCGTGGCGGACCGGGGTGTCGATGGTGAGCACAAGGGCGCGGCAGCCGGCAGCTTCCGCCCGGCGGACCAGGTCGCGCTGGTGGTGCTTGTCGCGCAGTGCGTAGAGCTGGAACACCAGAGCTGCCCCGGTAACAGCGATGTCCTCAACAGGGCTACTGGCCATTGTGGACACGACCATGGGAATCCCGGCCACGGCGCAGGCCCGAGCAACTTCGAGATCTCCGTCCGGATAGACGGCACCGAGGCTGCCCATCGGGGCGACGGCCATCGGCGCGGAGGAGTCGATCCCGAACACCCGCGACCGCAGATCGCGCCGTGCCACATCCGCGGGAAGTTGGTGAGCGAGGCGCACCGCGTCCCAGCGATGGCGGTTGAGGCCCTTGGTGGTTTCCCGGCTTCCCGCAGCACCGGCCACAAACGCGAAGACCGGCGAACTCAACACCGCACGCGCCGCGTACTCCTCCATCTCCGGTGTCAGGGGGCGATTCGGTGTCACTGTCACTGCTGGGCCTCCTGCCGGTCGGGGACGAAGTAGGACATGCCAGCGCTGAGCACGAGCACGATGGAGGCGGCGACCGGTTCGGGCATCTGCACGCCGTAGAGGCTGGCGATCCAGACCGCCACGGTCCCCACCGCACCGGCCGCGCCACCGGCGGCCACGGTGCGGCCAGGCTTCCGCGACGGCTTCGGCGCCGGGGTGTCCGTCGGTGCCTGAGCAGCAGGAGGCGCTTCCGGCACCGGCTCGACCGGTGCGGGCTCGACCGGTGCTGGCTCGGGAGTCGGCTGGTTCTCCGGCACTGGAGTCGGCAGCGGCACCGGTGGAACCGGTTGCGGCGGAGTCTCGCCGCCTGCGCCTACGACCTTGGCGGTGGTGTCCATGATCGCGTCGCGCAGGTTCGTCCGGTTCTTATCGCCAGGGATGCGCGAGGGCTCGGCGCCCGGCTTCAGGAAGACGTGGTGCAGTGCCGCAATCCGCTGATCGAGATCGTTGAACAGGCCCTGAACGGTCTTCGTCGTCCCGGCCCAGTCGGTGAATTCGTCGTTGAGGTTCATGTCGGTGTCTCCGCTCATGGCACGGGCAACATCGGCCCGGAACCGGTCCATGTCGACGTAGCCGGGGTCCCACTTGCCGGTCGTGCTGGTTTCCTTATGACCACGGGCCGCCTCAGCAGGACGCCCAAGGTGGCGCAGCAGTACCGCGTTGACCCGGACCGCGGCGTTGTACTGGGCTGAGTTCGGGGGATGAGTGCCGTCGTAGTCCCACTCCACGCCGAGGTAGAGGGTGTTGCCGTCGCCTGCCGGGTTCGGCCCGGACGCCTTCGCACGTCCGGCGTGGTTAGCCCGGCCTGCGGCGATGATGTGACTGGTGCCGTCCGCTCCGATCACGATGTGACACAGCGGGCCGTCCAGGTCGGAACGACCCTTGATGGTCAGCTGCACGCTCGGTGCCGGGTTGCGCTCGCTGGAGCTGCTGGCGGTGTGGTGGTTGAGCACGCCGACCGGAGCCGGTGGCGTGCCGCGGACACCGCGCTGCGCCCAGCCAGGAGTAGCGGTCACCACCAGTCCGGCACTGCGGAGTACGCCGACGAGATCAAGACTCACGACGAACCACCGCCGCTACTGGTGACGACGTCTCCGACGACGTCCGAAATCGGGCCGGAACCTCCGAGCCCGGACGAGCCGGTTCGGCGGGTCAACTCTGCGATCTGGCGTTCCAGCCGGCGGATACGACGTGCGAGATCATCAGGTGGTGGCATGACTGTGTTCTCCTGGCATCACGGGACGGGTTGGAGATCGATCCGGAGTTCGGTCGGAGAGCTGTCGGCGAACGACACGACACGGCGTCGGTAGTGCGCCGCCGGCACCCACGGGTGCCCGTCCACCGCGATCAACGGCGCATCGCCCAAAGACCAGGTGCCCAGCGCCGCCGAAACCTCGCTGCCACGGCGTCCGGTGGCGATGCGCAAGGTGGTCTCCCACCTGCTGGCCGGTCGACGCTGCGATTCCAGGGCTGCACGGGCGTACGAGTCCAATAGATCTTGGCGCTGTTCGGCGGCGTGGGTGGTGTCGACCAGATCGATGCCGGGCACACCGGCCGCGGGCAGGGCGGGATCTTCCGCGACACCGGTCAGCAGGGTGCGCCCCTCTCCGGCGCCTTTGACCCACACCCGGCTTGCCGGGGTCGTCGCCCCGTCCACATCGGTGTCGATGGGGCCGACCACCGAGCCGTAGTCCCACACCTCGGGCGTCTTCTGATCACCCAGCAAGGGGCCACCGATCTCCAAGCGCCACCGGATCTTGCGCCCACCGTCGACAAACTCGGGCGCGAAATCGACTTCCGGACCGTCATCGCGCTCCGCGAGATCGGTCATGCGATCCCAGACCGTCGCCAGGTCGTAGCCGTAGTACGTGATGCTTTCCGGGCCTGGCTCGGCGTCGGGGATGGTGATGGGGAGTTGGTAGCCGCGCTGGGCAAGGTTGGCGCGCACCAGCTCGGCGACCAGCCCCCGCACCGACAGGTCGCGCAGGATCAGGTCCTCGCTGGGATCGGTGATGGCGGTGTGTCCGTGCGGGTTTCGCAGGATGCGCTTGTCGAACAGGCTCGACACGTTCGACCCGGACACGCTGAGCTTGCGTTCCTCGTCAGAGAACTGCCATGTCCACACTGGACCGGCCTGGCAGATGTGGTCGCCGTAGGCCACGATCCACGAGTAGCGACCGGTTTCGGTGAACTCGTGCAGGTCGGCGGCCGTGTTGGCACCGGTGCCGAGGAAGACATCGACGCTGTAGCTACCGGGGTCACTGATACGGCGCTCGAAGCGCGGGACGTCGGAAGCTCGAATATCGCCGACGATCTCCCCCGTTGTCGTCCGGGCGACGAGCACACGCCATTCGTCAGCCACGGCTGCCCTTAGACCCGACGCGGGAGCGGCCAGACCTCGACGGACAACGTGTTGTCGCCGACGTCATCACCTCGATAGGCCACGCCGAACTCGGGGTTATCAGTACGGATGACCTGAACAGTGAGGAAGACCTGGATTTCGCCGACGAACGGCCCGAATCGCAGCGGCGGCACGCCATATACCTGTCGAGTGTCGGAGTCGGCGTTGCCGGTCTCGCCGCCGTCCCAGTTCACCGCCGGGCCGGTGTTCGGGTCGTGCACCTTGATGTGGACGTCGACGGCGGTGTTGGGGCTCTGCTGCGCGACGACGCGGCCGGTGGGAAAGATCGTGTAAGGCACACCGGGATCGGGGATCGTCACGCTGCATACCTCGCGCAGCGCTCCCCCTCCGCGCAGCCACAGCCAATCGCCGCTGCCGGGGCTAGCTGTTGCGGGTCGTGACGTTGGTGTCGGCTGGCGGGGTCTGAGGAGGGGGACGGGTCTTTCGGCGGCAGGATGAGAAGTGCGACCAACTCGTCCGCCGGACAGAAAGACCCGTCCATGCATCACCGTAATGCCCCACTGTCTGTCGAGGGCCGCCGTCGGCTCGTGCAGCGGTGCCAGACCCGCCCGATCGCCCACGTCGCCGCCGAGATGGGCCTCTCCCGCCAATGCGCCAGCAAGTGGGTCAACCGCTGGCGCCGCCACGGCGAGGCAGGGCTGCTCGATCGCCCGAGCGTTCCGCACCACCAGCCCACCGCCACACCTGCCGAGGCCATCACCCGGATCGAGCAGCTGCGCCGGCAGCGGAAGTATTCAGCGCGCCGGATCGCCACCGAACTTTCCGCCGAGGGTGTGATGATCTCGGTGCGGACCGTTGGTCGGCAGCTGCTGCATCTCGGGCTGAACCGGCGCAGGTTCCTCGACCCCACCGGCGCCGGCAACCGCCAGCCGCGGCGGATCCTCGCTCGCTGGCCAGGGCACATGGTCCACCTGGACGTGAAAAAGACCGGCGAGATCCCCGACGGTGGTGGCTGGCGCGTCCACGGCAAAGGCAGCGACCAGGACAAACGGGTTGCCTGCGGCAAGACCCGCGGCGAGCGGGCCCGCTACATCTACCTGCACTCCGCGATCGACGGCTACTCCCGCCTGGCCTACACCGAAGCTCTCCCCGATGAGAAGGCTCGGACCGCGATCGGATTCGTCCACCGCGCCCGCGCGTTCTTCGCCCGTCACGGCATCGCCCACATTCATCGCCTGGTCACCGACAACGGCGCCTGCTACCGCGCGAAGGACTTCGCCGTCGTCCTGCGCGGAGCCCGCCACCAGCGGATCACGCCCTACACCCCACGCCACAACGGGAAAGTCGAACGCTACAACCGAATCCTGGCCGAAGAATTCCTCTACGCCCGCGTCTGGACCAGCGAACACCACCGCACCGCGGCTCTGGCGGTCTGGAACGTGCACTACAACTACCATCGGCCACACACTGCCGCCGGAGATCAGCCACCAGCATCCCGGCTCTCCACCGGCGTCACCAACGTCATGGCCTCATACAGCTAGCTGTGTGCGTGGCCGCGTTGTGAACTCCGTGCCAGCCGTGGACCGTTCTGTCCTCACCTCCGCCATGCCAGACCTGGGCAGCGAAGACGGAACCGGTGACCCATCGTTGTTCGCCAGGGTGGGCACCAGGTTGCCGGAACACCGGTGATTCTGGGCGAGCGTCCTGCCCGTGCAGTATCCGAACACCGCCGCGGGTAGCCAATCCCGGCCCTCGTAGGTCGGTGATGTGCTCGGCGGTGATCTGGGTCGTGTCGGCCGGGACGCGGACCTTGGCGAGCGGAATCCACCCGATGCCGTCCGGCTCTGGTGCCGCCGGCATCGTCGGCGAAGGGTCACCGCTCCACACCTCGATGCAGAAATGCCGACGTCCCTGTGATGGCAGCAAGGACTCGCTGAGGTCGTCGTAGACGCGAGCAACCACGAGATCGATGCGGTTCATGTACCGGCTGGCCGGCTCCAGGTGCAGGCGCGCGGTGGTGTTGAGAGTGCAGATGTACGGCCCGTCCTCGGTCGTGATCACGCAACTGCCGCATTCGACGGTGAGACTCATCGACTGCGCGGCCTGCACCCGAAGGCCGGTGTGGCACGAGCCGTCGAACCCCTCGGAATCACCCGAGACCATCACGCCGGGACGCACGTCGATGGGTTTGTGCGGTTCCGGGGCCAGCAGCGCGGAGAAAGCCATGCGCGCGTCGCGCAGACCGATCTGTCCTTCGACGGCCCACGGATCAACATCCGAGGTCACGTACATGCTGACGGTGGACATAAGGAAACTCCCTGAGAAGTAGAAGCGGGCGTCAGAACCAGGCGTGCCGCCAGGCCGCCTCGACACGGCCTTCGGCACCAGCGGGGCCGTCGTGACTGAGCCGGACGTGTAGCCGTCCGGGTTCTCGGTCAAAGCTCGCCGCGGGGACGACAAACTCCCCGAACTGCGCGGGAAAGATCCGCCCCCGGACAGGAGTGCGGCCGTCAAGCAACGCGGTCGGCACCGCGGGGTCAATCACGAGCGACTGGCCGTCCCGCAGCGTGGCTTCGTATGCCAACACCGCCCTGCTGCCGCCAGCATCAACGGTCAGCCGAGGCCAATGCAGCGGCCCGTGCAGGGTGTAAAGCGGCGCAGTCGGCGCGGTGCCCTCGTTGGAGAACACCATCGCGCCCGAACTCGCACCCGAGCCGAAGTGCAGGCCGTGCTCGAAGTCGAGACCGCTGCCGAACTTCAACCCGCCCGCGCCCTGCGACGGCAGCCCGGTCGAGGTGCGGTACCACGCCGACGAGTAGCGGCGCGGGTCCGGCGCCACAACTTGAAGCGACCACTCGAACCCCAGCGCTGCGGTCTCGGTCGGCTTGGTCAAAATCTGGTCATCGAGGTAGACATCGCAGCTCTGGGCACCGATCTCCGAGTGGCAGGTCAACGTCACCGGCGTTGTCGGGTCACTGAGCAGACCGGTCAGCGCCGCCGAGGCACGGCGCAACGCCGCCGCGGTGGGCGCGAATGCCTGGCCCTCCAACGTGATCGTGCGCTCGGTCTTCCAACCTGGCGTGCGGAACGCACCATGAGTGCTCAACTGAGGGTTCAGCTCCGCGTTGGTCGCCGGCGAAGCCCAGAAACCTTCCTCGCTGGTCAAGATCCAGTGCACACCGTTGTGATCTGGACGTTCAGGATCGAGCACCACAGGGCCGAGGCTCCAGATTGGGGAGCCGTCCACAGAGATGTCCTTTCATAGGGGCAAACTGGGTACGCTGCCTAGAATCCAGCGGTCGGAGACAAGCGGTTTTCCAGCAAGGGGTACGCTCGGCAAATGACAGCAAGGCCGAACGAGCATGTCATCGGAGACCAGGCAGCCGCCGCTGTCCGTCTAATTTGGAATAGACAGGGAGCTGCCGTAGACGAAATTCATAAGGACTACGGCGAAGACCTTTTGGTCAAGACTCGCGTTCGCGGAAGGGTAGACCCGAGGCCAATCTGGGTCCAGGTCAAAGGAACTGAGCGGAACTGCCTTGATGAGGGGACTAATCTCCCATCTGTCAACCTGAGCGTCCGGCAACTAATCCGCTGGTCCCGCTTCGGAGACCCTGTCCTAGTTGTACTTTGGGATGTTGCCAACAATGTCGGGTGGTATGCGATACCGGCCGACCACGACTTTGATTTCACGACACTTTTAGAAGCTGGCCAAAAGAAGGTGTCCATCCCATTTTCACGGGACGCGAAATTCGACACGGCGACAGCTGACATTCTCGCATGGGAAGCAAGGCTGCTTGCAGCCATGCGCCTCATGAAGGCCTCGTACCATGACATGATCGACGTAGCCGAGGACGATATCGAAGCCGCAGGAAGAATCCGTGAGGATATCCACTTGCAGCTTATCGATGTAATGCACGATTTGAGTATCGTAACCCTCCGCGGGGATGGATACAGCTTCACCCCCGCCTTCCGCCCAGCGCTCCGGGCAGCAGCGGAACATTTCGATCAGGCAAAAGAAGGGCATGAAACACAGGGGGAATTACTGGATCACTCCCTAATCTCTGCACTTTTCGCGTTAATGCCCCCTGGAGCGGTTCAGGTGATCCCTTCGGTGCTATTTGGCGAGATTGCACAAATCACAAAAAGGGCGCACTTCAGTCATGATCATGAGGTTTGGGATGGACCCCTGACTTGGCGGAAGAATCAGTTCCGCGCTTTCACAGCCGAGAGCGAATCCGTAACTGCCGGTTGATCACCGCAGCGATGTGATCGGGATTCGCCTCAGTTCGGGCGTTGACAATGATATGCGGCGACCACATCGGCTGCCCGGGTGCCGTTACTTGACCCCGGTCTCGCGGCAGTGCCCGCCGTGGTGGTGCGGTGTTGTTGTAAGCAACACCGCCGCCGACGAGTCCGCCGGAGGCCATGCCGACCGACTGTTGCTGTTGGGGCAGGAGGCCGTATCCCATGCGCTGGGCGGTTTCGGCGAGGATTGCCTGTGACCGTGGGGATTTGTTGACGGGGATGTATGCCTCGTCGCCGCGCATCCGATCGCCGACCACACGCCAGGTCTGCGGCGGGACGACTTGGGCGACCGGGCGCATCGGTGTGAGTCCCGCGATGCCGCCTGCGGCGAACCGATGCACGAGGTTCCCGGTGGCGTTGCCGAGCGGAAGCGGGATGCCGCTGCCGGGGTTGGTCGGCCCCACGGGTGGCCCGAGGACACGATCGATGTGGACGCGGATGTTCTTTTGGGCCGGGATGGTGTTGATCGCGGTCATGAGTTCGCGGGTGTAGCGCAGGGATTCCAGCACGCCGGGTGCTGTGATGGGGATGGCTTTGCCGTTGGGCAGGATCGCGATCGCGTGGCCGAACTGGTCGGTGGAGATGCGGGCGCCGATCGCGCCGAGTTGGGCGCGGTTGAGGCTGCCGAGGTAGCCCATGAGCGCGGCCGGTGCTTGTGCTCCGGCCTGCATGACCAGGTTTGCCAGGGTGCGGTTGTATTCGGTGTTGGCGATCGTGGCGGCAGTTTCGGCAGGAAGCCCTTGGTTGTGGGCCAGCGCCTTGTCACGGGCAGCTTGTGCCGCCCGCAGCATCGTCTGCTCCAGTTGTTGGTTCGCGGTGGTGGCTTGGAGGCTGCCGGCTCCGTGTTGGGCGGTGGCGGCTGCGGCCTGCTGCTGTGCCTGGGTGACCGCGGTCAACGCCTGGCGCAGCGCCAAGTCCTTATCGAGCGCCGCAATCGCTTGTAGCTGCTGCTCGACCATCCGGTCGGTGTGGGACTTGGTGGCGTTGGCCGCGGCGGCTTGTTCCAGCTCCACGCGGTTCGAGGCGGCGGCAACGGCTTGCTGTGCCGCGGCTGCGGCCGACGAGGCGGGGCCTTGCTGCTGCACCGCCAAGGCGTAGTCGTTCTGTGCCCGGGTCAGGTCCGTCTGCGCCTGCTGTAGCGGGGTCATGGCTGCGTACAGCTCGCCCGCTTTCGCCTTGGCCTCGTCGAGGTTGGTCGTGAACTGCGATTTGATCAACTGGCCGGGTCCGCCGAAGGCGTCCAGCCAACCGAGCCCGGTGAACTGGTTGTCCTGCTGAATGGAGGCGACCGCTTGTTGCGCGGCGGTGCCGCCTTTCAGCAGTGAGTTCGCGGCTTCGTCGGCGCTGGTTCCCACGGCATCCAAGGCGAGCGCGGCGCCGCCGAGGACGACTCCGGCGACCGGAACCACGCTGACCAATCGGGAAAACACCCCGGCCACGCCGCCGACAGCGGTCGTGATGCGCTGGCCTGCGGCCACACTGCCGGTCATCGAGGTGGCCACGGTGCCCATCGCGGCGCCCGCCGCAGTGGCGCGGGCCTGCCACGTGGCCATGACACCGGTGAGTGCCTGGTATCCGGCACGCGCCGAGGTGATGGCCGCTGCAACACCGCCGATCCCGCGGCCGAGCGCGACGAAACCGGCCAGGGCGATAGCGGCAGCGGCGGTGACTTGGGTCAACGCCGGGTTGGCCGTAGCGAAGTTGCCGACCAGTTCGGCGAGGTTGCCGACCATGCCCGCCACTGCCATGCCCAGTGGGGCAAGGGTGTTGAGCAATCCGGCGATGCCGGTTGCTGCTTGGACGGCGATGGCGCCGAACTCGGCGAGCCGGTCTCCCATCTGGGAAAACCACACGCCCAGCTCGCCGCTGGCGCGCGAGGTTTGGACGACCTGGTTGAGCAGGATCGCTTGCGATTCGACCCATTGGCCGAAGGTCTCCAGCATGGGCATGGCCGCGGCGGTCAGCGACCGCAGCGCATCGGCCAACGCGAGTCCGGCGCCGCCGAGCGAGCCCATGATGCGGCTGTTGGCCTCGGCTACGAGCGTGAAGTCGTTGCTCCACACACCCGAGGTCATCATCTGCGCTGACCGGTTGGCGACGTCTCCGAGGACTTGCCCGGTCGAGACCAAGGCACGATCGAGCTGCGGCGCAAGCGCCATCATTTGGCCGAGTGCGTCCCGGATGGGAGGCAGCATCTCGGACTGCACGCGGTCGCCGATACCACTCATCGCGGGCATCAGTTCGCCGTGCAGGAAGACGGCGAACTCGCGCCCTGCCGGTGTGAGCGCCGCCAGCGCGTCGTGCATCTTGTCGAGCTGTTCCTTGCTGGCCCCGGCACCGGTGAGGTTGTCCAACCGCACCGTCTCCATCGCTTCGACGGCGTCCCCGATGCCGTTGAACCCGGCGATGGCCGCTCCGGCGACTTGCCCGATACCGACTAGGGATGCTGGCACGGCTGCGAGTGCCGCGGCGGCGGCCGGCGCTGCGGCGCCGAGCGTGGATAGTGCGGCCGAGAGCAGACCGGTGATGTTGATCGCGCGTTCGGCGCCCTCGACATCCGCCCGCATCGCGAGCTTGCGCCCGTCCAGTTTCTCGGCGCCTTCACGCAACTCGGCCAGTTTCGCCTCGGCCACCGCGGTATCCGCATCCACGGTCAAGGCTGTGTGTTCCCACTGCGCTTGGGCTTTGGCGATCTGCATCTGCGCACGGGAGATGTCGGCATCGACCTGCACCTGAACGCCGCGTTTTTGGGCGTCGAGCTTGGCCAACTGGGCTTGCGCCTTGGTGATCTCGGCGGTGACGTCGATGTGCTTCTCGTCGCGCTGTTTGACCAGCGCGGCGATCTGCTGACGGATCGGGGCCATGTCCGCCTCGATCGCCATCACCCGCGCACGCCGCTGGGTGGTCAACTCCTCGATCCGGGCTCGGGCCTGATCGATGCTGGCGGTGACCTCGACCTCGGCTGTGGCTTTCTTCGCTGCCAAGGATGCGATCTTGGCTTCGGCTTTGGCGATGTCGGCGTCAACGGGCACTTCAACGGCCGGCGCGGTGGCGGCGAGTGCGTCGATTTGCGCTTGGGCGCGGGCGACGTCGCCTTCGGCGGTGACGCTGGTGGTGTTCTGCTTGGCCAGCATCGTCTGTGTGTCGGCCTCGATGTTCGAGGTCTGGGCGTAGACGCGGATATTCGCCGAGGTGTTTTCGGCCTCGCGCTGGAATTGCTCCACACTCTCCCGCGCAGATGCGGTGTCGGCCGAGACGTCCACAGTGGCGTTCGTGTCGAGCTGCTTGCCGAGCTGGGCGACCGCCGTTTGCGCCTCGGCAGCATCGGCGGAGACCGGCACCGCCACCTGATCGTCCAAGCCCTTCAGAGCCTGGCCGATCTTCTTGTGGAAGTCCTGCAAGCTCGGGACGACCTGCACGAAAGCGGTGCCCGCTTCGAACTTCGCCACGCGGCACCGCCTCCTTTCACGTGTTGGATCCGTCCTCAGCGACGGTTCGGGTAATCAAGCGTGATCGCGCACAGTACGTAGGCAGATGCGGCACACTGTGCGAGGTGGAAGAGGTGCACAGGAACCACAACGAGTTCACCGGGCAGGCCGGGACCAGCTTCCAGATCGCCGTCAACAACGGGCCGATCTCCATGACCAGCCCACCGCCCCCGCCGAACCTTGACGGGAAGCAAGCGGAACTTCTCCAGAAACTCGCCGACGAGACCAGCTCGGCAAGCGGCCAGGAACTGTCGAAGTGGGGCCTACGTGGGTCGGATGCATTGCCTGTGCGCTGGCACACCGCAGCAGAAGACCTCTTCGACTACTGGGAGAAGATCCAGACAAGCGGTGCGCCGGTGTCGCTGGAGGGTCAGTTCACCAAGATCCGACGGACCTACGAGGCAGTCGAGTCTCGACGGCTGGTCGTGCTGGGACGGGCCGGCGCGGGCAAGACCATGCTTGCGCACCGGTTAATCCTGGACCTGCTCAAGAACAACCCGACGGGTCCGGTGCCGGTGCTGTTCAGCCTCGGCGATTGGAACCCCTCAACCGAACTTAGACATTGGCTGGCCGAACACCTCATCCGCGACTATCCGTTCCTAGGCACCAAGGAAACCTCCGTCGGGAGCAAGCTGGCCGAGGTCTTCATCGAACGCGGTCTTATCGTGCCCGTCTTGGACGGATTCGATGAGATCCTCGGACAGCATCACCCCGCCGCCATCCGCCAGATCAGTACCCTCGACCTGCCACTGATCGTCACAAGTCGCTTAGACGACTACGCTCGCGCCGCGCACGAGATCAAAGCGGTCGGTGGTGCCGCGGCGATAGCGCTGGAAGACCTCACTCTCGGAGAAGCCGAGGAATACCTACTCCACAGCACCGGCAAGACCCGTGCCCCCGCCTGGACTTCGGTGTTCGAGCAGATGCGCATCGCACCCGACGAGTCTCTGAGCCAGAATCTCACCGCCGTGCTGACCACCCCCCTGATGATCACGCTCGCCCGCACCGTCTACAACGACGATCGAGGACACGACCCTGGTGAGCTCCTCGACGCCGAACGCTTCCCCACCACGGCGGCACTGGAAGGGCATCTGTTGGCGGCTTACCTGCGCACGACGTACGTTCGCGGTGGCGTCGGCCCGAACCGAGCACGACACCCCGAGTGGCGTCCGGAGCAAGCCCGCCGCTGGCTCGGTTACCTCGCCACCCATCTGCAAGAACGCAACACCCACGACCTCGCCTGGTGGCGACTCCCCGACACCCTTCACCACCTGACTCGCCGCGGCGTCACCACGGTTGCTGTCTGGCTCGCTTTCGGACTCCCCACTGGGCTTCTTGTCGGGGGGCTTTGGGGACTCACCCTCGGGCTCGCCGACGGGCTTAAGGCTGGGACTACGTTCGCAATCGGCATCAAAGAAGGTCTTTCATTTGGATTCTTCTTCGGTGCATTTTTCGGCCTCATCGCTGGATGGTTCAGCGAATCTGGATTCAAGTACAGGAATACCAAAAGCAGCGATCCGCCACGCTTCTGGATACCACCACAAGGCCCCCAAACACGCCTACAGTTGACACACCTCAAGAAGTCTAAGACTCAGGTTACGGTCGGACTTGCCATTGGATTTATGTGCCTACTTGGAGGCGGTCTTCAGTACGGACTCAACGGAGTCGGAGTTGGGATCATACTCGCGGCCGCGGTGCTGTCAGCGTACTTCGCTGTAACAGACTTCGGCGACACAGCGATCCCACACGCCAATCACCCGTGGACGCTCCTCAATTCCGACCGGAAGGTCACAATTGTCCGGACATCCGCAACTATTCCCATCTTCATGTTCGCATTAACGTCTCTTTTGATGCTCGCCCCCATGGGTGGGATTGATCGCGGACATGTCGCCGCGATCGGACTAAGCGAGGGCCTCCTCATTGGAATTCTGGTCGGGGTCGTACGATTTCCACTGTCAGCATGGGGACAATGGATTTTGTTCTCGCGGTTGTGGTTGCCGATAACCCGTCGTTTGCCGTGGCGCCCGAAGCTGTTCCTCGAAGACGCCTACGAGCGCGGTGTACTGCGCAGGACAGGCGCGGTCTACCAATTCCGCCATGCGCGGCTCCGTGATCACCTCGCCGAGCACTACCGAAGCTAGCCCGGACGACACATGGTTACTAAGTTGACCACCCAAACACGCCAGCCGCGGTAGCTTCGAGAACAGGTCCTAGGCACGGAGCATCGACGTGACGATGTCCCGGTGTCGCTGGTGGTCACTGCGCCGTGAGGCGCGGTCGAGCGCGGTTTCCGGCCGCGGCACGGATTTCGGTGCCCGCCACCGGTGGGACTTGCTGTGTACCTGGGCGAAGTCCGCGCGCTGATGGGCCAACAGGTCCGCGATCAGGGCGAGAAGTTCAGCCTCCTGCGACCAGGTCTCCAACGGCGGCCGCGCCGCCGGCTCCTGGTCGTCGGCGACCAGCTCAGCGGCGCGCTCGTCGTCGTTGTGCACGGCGGCGCAGTAGCGCGAGGTGCGCGGGAGCTGACGGAGTATCCGGAACAACCGCATCCACGGGTGCACCCCTCGAAAGAAGTCGAGGATGTCGACCCCGAGCAGGCTGAGGAGGTCGTACTCGATCTCCTCTCCGTAGCGGTCGATGATCTCGATCAGTTCCCGCCAGCTCCAGAAGGGGAGCTGCCCATGCCGAAGTGCTCGGCCATGTCGGCGACCAGGCCGTTGAACACGGAGATGTGCTCGCCCTTGAGCCGGGCGTAGACCCGTCCGTAGTGCTGGCCGCACAGGGCCTTCAGTGCCTCGCGCGGCTTGTGACCGTTCTCGCTGAGGATGAACACCGCTTCGGTGGTGTCCGGTGGCGGGATGTCGATGATGTCGCCGCCACCGAGATCCAGCGGATACGGTTCGGCGCGACCGGCCTCGTCCCGGAACTGCTCGAACGTGCGCACGTTGCGCTCCACCGGTTTGCCCTTTCTGTTGTTGCTCATGCCGCCCTCGTCACGGTTGCGGCCACGACGCTGACGCCCTGCCCGCGCTTCGGCGCCGGGGCAGGCTCGGGTTCGAAGCCCATCTTGGTCAGAAGCTTGCGCCAGCCGGGGCCGCCGAAGAAGTGCCGGATGGAGAATCCGGCCTCGGAGTCGCGGGTGGCGGTCAGGGTCATCTCGTAGGCGACAGGGTCGTCTTCGCCATCGGTCCAGATCTGCTCGCCGACCTCGGAGACCATGGCGCGTGGCAGCAGGCGGCCGACGTAGATCGTGTCGTCGCCGGCACCATCGGCGAACACAGCGAAGACCCGCCAATATTGGGTAGCCGGGCGCACCGCGGTAGCGAAGGAGACTTCGCCGGTTTCGGGGTCGGGGCGCACGTGCGACAGGTCGGTGTTGTTGTACATGCCCAGGGTGCGCATGTTGGTTTCCTGGGCGATCACGGTCATCTCGGTGACGTCGGACTGGATATCGCGGCGGGTGGGTTCCCACGCACCCCAGGAGGTCACCTCGGAGACCTCGGTTTCGCGTGCCCAGTTCACGCCGTCTTCTTTGCTGATCCACCCGAGGTCGCCGTAGCCCTGCGGCAATGGCACCAGCTCGGCGTTGCCGCCGCTGGTCAATCGCTCGGGGAGGGGTGCGGCGATGGGGGCGACGAACACGGACCCGGCCAGGGCCTTACGGATCAGTTCGGCTTGCCGGTTCGCGATCTCTTCGTATGCAGGCAAAAGTTCAGTCCTTTCCCGTGCGCAACGGGCGGCGCATCGAGACCCGGTAGGTCGCCACCACCCGCCGGATGTCGACGTTGTCATCGGGGATCTGTTGCGGAGCGATCTCCACGGCCGTGCGATCGATGAGCGCTCCACTGTGGACGGTCGCTCCGGCGGCTAGGACGCGCTGGCGCACCGCTTCGGCAAGGCGCCATGCCTCGTGGCGGGAGAAGGCGATGCATTCGACCTCCAACCGGGCGGTGTCGGTGACCCCGTTGTCGGCGCCACCGGCTCGGCGCACCTGGATCATCGGGCTGGTGAACTGGCGCGGGCTCACCACCACGACGTCGGCCAGCGGTGTCAGCAACGCCATCGCGACCTGCTCGGTGTCGGGAAACGGGCGCTGATCGGCGTACACGGGTTACTCCTCGCCGGAGGCAGCGCGGCGCAACACATGCTGGTCAGAGTGCGCGTTGCCTGCGTTGCCGAACTCGACCGCGGCCGAATGCTCCGCGGTGGCCACGACTTCGCCGACCAGACGTCCATCGGTCCACCCGGCGCGGTAGCCGGTAGTGATCCCGTCCAGGTACTCACCGCTATCGCCGACCGGCGCGAGCCGCCGCGCTCGGCGCGCGATCTCGCGGGTCATGCTCTGCACCACCGGGTAGAGCTGCGACGAGCGCAGGAACCGGCCGGTGGAGCGGCTGTTGCGCCGGTAGCGCACTGCCCTACCCCCTCATGTCTTCGATGTCGGCGACGAGGCCGGGCCGCCATCCGGTGAACGGTGACCGCGGCGTGGAAGGCGTGCCACTGACGCGGAACCGCGCCCCGCCCGGGAGCGTCACCTCGTCACCGGCGTGCAGGGCGGCGCCGGCCGGAGCAAGCAGCCGTAATCGGGTGGTGGTTTCCTGCCGGAAGTCACCGGGTGTGCCCTCGGACGATTGCTGCGCGAGAGCGCAGCCGGTGAGCGTGAACTCGGCGGTGACCGTCTCGTCGCCGAAGCCATCCACCGCGAAGCGCCGCACGGTGACCGTGATCGGGTTGGCGAACCGCACGGGCTCACCACCACGCCGCAGGCGGGAGAAAGGGGCGTAGTACACCCAGCCCGGTGCGCACGCCGAGCAGGCGCCATTCCTCGGGTGTGAGGTTCAGATTGCCGGATGCGGCGCGGTTGTCATAGCTGACGCTGTAGGCGTCTGCGGTTTGCGAGCGGATGCCGGCCGGGTTGCGTAGCACCCGCAGGACCGCGGTGGCTTCGACGAGCACGACCACCTCAGTAGCGAGCAGGCCGTATTCGATGCGGGCGTACAGGTCAGGCAGCCTCGTCAGAATCAGTGTTTCCGCGTCGCTTAGCAGCGCCTCCACTTGCGGAACCTCGGCTGCGTCCATGTCCCTGCCGAGCCTCAGCGCCACGTCGTGCGGAGTCGCGACCGGCATCGCCGTGCTCCTCCTCGTCCTCGTCGGGGCACTCGGCGTCGGCGTCCTTGTAGCCGACTGCGAGCAGTGCCGGGACCATCGGGCCGAAGACGTGGATCTCGCGGCCGTACGGGCTGATCAGGCGCATCAGCGGCTCCCGTCCTCACGCGGCGACCGCGGCGCGGGGATCTCCGGGTTCTGCCGCTTCGGCGGCTGCTCGGGCAGCTCGGGAGCCTGCCGCGGGTCATCAGGCAGCAACGGCCGCTGCCCCTCGTGGTTGTCCGGGTCCTCCGGTAACCACGGGCGCCGTTCCACACGGGCAAGCCGCTCGCCCAGTGCACGCAACTGGTTCTCGTGCTCGCACAAGATCGTGCGGATGGTGTTGTGGGCCTCGATGTGTCCCGAATCGCCCTCGTGCAGTTCGGGCAGCGCGTTGATGTCAGCCAATGTTCGGCTCCTTTCAGGCAGCAGCGGGGGCCACGTGCGGCAGTGGCGCCATGTCGTAGGCGATGAAGGCGTTCGGGTCGTTGACCAGCCACCCGAAGGTCACTTCGACGAGATAGGCGACCTGGTTGGTCTGCCAGAGGTTGATCTGCTGGCCGTCGACCTCGATCGAGCCGACGTCGGTGCGTTTGAGCGTGATCTGATCGGCGTATCCGTAGACGATCTGTTTGAAGTCCCCGGCGAACATGCGCACGCCGGTGTCCCGGGACGTGCCGATACGTCCGGGCACGGCCTTGCCGTACTCCACGGTCAGCCCGGCGATCGAGTCGAACGGGTCGGCCAGGTTCAACCGGGACTGGAACACCTGGTTGCCGTTGTGGTCGCGGGCGGAGATGAACTGCGGGCGCACACGCTCGTCGGCGGCGAACTGGGTCAGGTCCTTGTCGGACTCGGCCAGCATCGTGTAGCCGGTCATGATGTCGGTGTAGATGTCGCCGGAGAGCCAAATCCGGTTCGGCGTGGCGTTGACGTAGCTGTTGAGTTCCGTGCCCAGCAGCGGCGCACCGGTGTCCGGGCGCCGGTTGTGGAACACCGCGAGGTCGACACCGCGGCCGATCGCACGCGACATCTTCGACTGGAGGTCGCGGTAGAACGGCAGCGGATCGGTCCGCTCCCACTCCGCCGAGGCCGTGACGATCGTCGCGAGCTTGATCGGCCCGAAACTCTTATGTCCCCAGCTCACCCCGGAGACCGGCTTGGTGTAGCCCTCGCGGTCCTCGGGCCGGGTGCCGACGCCGACCTGTCCGACTTCGGGTTCCACGCCGTCGACACGGATGATGGTTTCGCCGTAGCCGACCGGAATCCGGCGGCCGACCCGCAACACCAGCGAGGATTCCTGGGCCTCGCGGAAGATGTCGCTGACGATCTCCCGGGGGACGTCGTGGGATTGCAGGTGCGCCATCCGGAGCTGGTGGCGCCCATCGGCGATGGCGTGGTTGGTCGTGGGCTCGTTCGGGGCGATCTCGTTTTCGAACGCCACAGCCCCTCCTTACGTTCGGTGTGACAGGAAGAAGTTCGTCAGCGGGTGATCGGTCACAGCCGAGCCACCCGAGGCGCCCTGCGAGGGATCACCACGTCGCGCCGACACCCCGAAGGTCGACTTCAGGCGAGCCGCATCGGCGGCGATCTCCTCCGCGGTCGAGCCCTGCAATCGGGCAGCGAAGTCCTCGACCATCTCGGCCGGAACACCCGCGTCGAGCGCGGCGCGAATGCGAGTCAGCTCCATCCGGGACTCGGACAGGGTCGCTTCGGCGTTGACCTTCGCGGCGTGCAGCGCGGTGGTTTCCTGCTCCAGCGCGGCGGCCTTCTCGGCCGCGACGCGGGCCTTGTGCCGATGCGTCGCCGCCTCCGACCGCAACGACCTGATGATCTTCTGAGCGAACGCCGGCAGATCCTCAACCGATTCCCGCTCCGGCTCGACCGACGTGGCCTCCGGGGTCACGTCGTGCTCGGCGGGGTCGGACAGGGGTTCAGACATAGATGGCCTCCAGGACCAGATCTCAGCGCCGACCCTCCAGGAGCCGCGCCGACGTTTTTGTAATCAAATACTCGTGACCGCTGATACTCTCGATCTCATGTTTGAGTTAGATCCAGGTAATCTTCCTTCGTGGGTTTCAGCACTCGCCGCGTGCTTCGCCGCACTTATTGCATCCGTCGCGCTGACATTCACCAGACGAAGCGCGAGATCTTCAGAAATACAGCGCGACGTTGCACTAGACCAGATCGAGTATCGCAATGCGAAGGACCGAGAGGAGCAGGCTTCGAAGGTTGCGGTGTGGGTTTCCGCCTCACGCGATCCCGAAGATGGGTTCCCGCTCGTCAAATTGCATTACGTGAATAAGAGCGGGCTTCCAGTGTGGAATCTAATGGTGATCCTCGAAGCGTGCACCACCCGGCGAGTAAGGCTCCTCGTGGCGGAGCCGACCGACAAGGTTCAGGTGCTTCCGTTTGACGCAGCCACTGGATGGGCTCGGACAGTCATCGACGGTAAACTGGCAACGCTCAGTGACGATTTGCCAAGCACTTACAGGGATGGCACATTTTCGATTGAATCGGACGCGCTATGTCAAAGCTTGCAGGAAACTGGCGTTTCTGTGATCTTCCTCGACGCAAACAAGCAGACCTGGAGGCGCGATGCCAGTGGCTTCTTGCACGAGATCGAGATTGACTATGACAAGACATGGATGACCACCACCCTTCGGCAGGACAAGGTCAGGAACCTGTCAAAGGCTGAGGAAGAGAACCACATCCACATCGATTTCGTCAGCTCGGGCGCCAAGAACCGCGATAGAACCGAGGCACGGCCAAACCCAAACAAGTTTCCGAACGGTTCGCTGACGCTATCACGCAGCAACCGATAAGTCGCGACGATGCTTGTCTTCGACAGCGCGGCGGAAGGCGTTGATGGCGTTCTTGCCGGACCATCCCCGCGTCGCTTCGCGCCAGAGGCGGTCAGCGTCGAGGTACTGGTCCCGGCCTTCCCACTGGTCGCGGGAGAAGACCGGCACGGCCTTGCAGGTGCAGCCTGGGTGCCAGAGCTGTTGGTCTCCGGCTGTGCGGCGGGTCTTGTAGACCGGGCCGCGGGAGATGAGCATCAGGCAGAACCCGCAGGTCGGTGGCTCGGGGTCGTACCGTGCCCAGCCGATCAGCCGCGAGTTGTCGTCCACGGCTCGGATGACGGTGCGCCGACCGCCGTTTTCGGCTTCTTTAGTCGCGATCTGGGAGGCTCGGTGGATGGCGTCGCGTGGGCTGTTGCGGCTGGTCAGTTGCGGTTTGAGGGGTTGCATCGCTGCCTCGAACCACTCGGTCCGGTAGGCCGGTAGGTCCACGTCGGGTGGGTCTTGGTCGAACTCGGCGTTCCATTGCGAGTCGAAGAACTCCCGTGCGGCCTTCGCGGACTCGCGGCGTGCGTCGTCGACCAGGTCATACATCTGTCCGATGAGGACGGTGTACTGCTGGTCGGTGAGGGTTTGGGCGCGGAAGGGGCTAAGCAGCTTGAGGATCGCTCGGGCTAGTCGGCGCACGATCCCCGCCTGCTTGTTGCTGTACTGGTTCATCGTCAGCGCCATCCGCGGCTGCGCCTCCTTCCATCGCCATGAGCTTGAGCATCGGGTCGTCGGCGACCCGTTGCATCACCATCCGAATCCGCTCCGGGCTGAAGCCGAGTTCTTCGAGCGCGGTTTCGCGGTCGTAGAGGGGTTGGCCGCCGGAGAGCTTCTGCACCGCGTCGGCCTTCTCCGCGACCGTGGGCGTGGCCGGGTCGCGCCAGATCGTTTCCAGGCGCCGGTAGGCGTCGGGGTCGCCGCCGGTGATGCGCAGTCCGATCCGCATGGCCTGTTCCCACGCGCCCCCGGCCGCTCGGTTCTTGCGTTCGACCGACTTCACCAATCGGGCCTCTGACGAGCGGATCGCGTCGGCCGAGGCCGGGTTGTCGGTGGACAGTCCGAGGTAGTGGGACGGCAGCCCAGTCAGCGCAGAAACATGGTGGGCGTAGGCGTTCAAGGTGTCGGTGAAGTTCCGCAGGTCGGCCGCGGAGAACTGGCCGACCTTGACTTCGGTGCCGCTTTCCGGGATCGCCAGGATGTGCGCCAGGTACGCCTGCCATGTCGGGACCGGGCGGCCGTGCTCGTCCTGGAACAACGTCTCGTCTGCGCCGAGGATGTAGCGCTGCGGCGTGGCCATCAGCTCTTGCGCGCCTTGGAGGTTCATCAACGAACGGCAGGCCGCATCGGTCAGTCCCATGATGCGCCGCATCTCGGTACGCCCCTGCCGATCAGACACCCGAGCCCGGTTCGTCAGTGCGACTACGGGCACGACGTCCAGGTTGTGCGCGTGCCGGTCGGTCTCCACCCACCGGCCATCGGCTTGCTCGGCGTAGATCGTGACGTCCGGCAGGTAGAGCACGCAGCCCTGTACAGCGCGGGAGGGGTCGGGCTCGTAGAGCCGAAGCGCAGCAGTGACCCGGCGGGTACGCGGGTCGGTGAGCGCGATCATGCTCTGCGGGGACTCCACCGTGATCAGCGGGACCTCGGGGTCTTCCTCGTTGTAGCCGACGCACAGATACGCGCGACCGTGGATCAACGCTTCCAGGTGGGCGAGGCTCGACTCCTCGTCGAGGTCGTTGTACTGCCACCAGTCCCAGAGCTGTTCATCGGCCCGCCACTGCCCGGCCAACCGGAAGCCCTCGATGTCCATCCGGTGCTCGACGGAGTCCACGAACATCGCCGG
This sequence comes from Saccharopolyspora sp. SCSIO 74807, assembly GCF_037023755.1. Taxonomy (NCBI): domain Bacteria; kingdom Bacillati; phylum Actinomycetota; class Actinomycetes; order Pseudonocardiales; family Pseudonocardiaceae; genus Saccharopolyspora; species Saccharopolyspora sp. SCSIO 74807. Next base: position 1,591,939 of record NZ_CP146100.1, read on the forward strand.
CCAGTTCACGATCACCGACAGGTTGCGCATCTCCGGGGGGATCGCCAGGCCCATGCTTTGCAGCCGCTGTTCGCCCTCGTAGTAGGCGGTCTCCACCTGGGTGTAGGGCTCGCGCGTAGCTAGCTCGACTTGGAGACGATCGATGATGTCCAGCTCAGCTTGGTTCATCCGCGGTGGAACACCACCTTTCTTGCTCCGAGCGTTCGGGTTTTGACGATCTCCTGGCGGGCCATCCACGCCAGGACCGCGGTCACGGCCGCGTCCACCTTGCGCTTGGAGTCCCTGGTCTCCTTGCCGATACCGATGTGGTCGTACTTCGTCAGCCGCCGCTTGGCGTTGAGCACGTGTTGCCGCAGCAGCGGATCGCCGTCATGGCGCACGTGCTGGTTCAGCACCGCTTCGAGGAAGTTCTCGCAGCCCAACCCGAAGTCGCGGATGCGGGCACGCATGTCGAACGCGAACGTCGAGCGCGGCGAGGCTTTGAGCTTGGCACGGCGGCCGAAGTCGGCCACCCACGAGTCCACATAGGACTCCCAGTACGCGATGTCGGCGTACATCGCCATCACGCGGTAGCGCTCGAACGCGGCACGCACGTGGTTGTCGACGTCCTCCCGCGGGACCTCCCAGTCCGGCTGGTGCGCTGGGTGCTCCCACGCGGCCAGCCGGAACAGCACCCCGTCATCGACGCGGCAGGCCATCAGGACGGTGGAGTCGTTACTACGGCTGCCGTCGAAGCCGAGGGTGACCCGCTCGCCGGGCTTCAGCTCGGCGTCAACCCGGCAGCGGTCCCACTCGTGCGAGGCCATCCAGCTGTCTTCGCTGGCGACGATCTGGTTCAGGTAGAACCGGCGGCTCACTGACAGTGGGTTGCGAATGTCGTGGATCTCATCCACAAGGCTGTCCACATCCAGCCACACCGCATCACCACGAGCGGCCAGAAGCCCCGCCCGCAGCGACTCCTCATCGTGGATGTCAGTCTCGGGCGGGGCTTCGCGGGCGTCGTAGAGCATCCCGGTCTCGCGGGCCTGGCCCGCCTGGATCTTCTGGTACGCCTCCCATGCCTGCTCGGCGACCGACTCCTCACCGGGAACGTGGCCGTTAGTGATCTGAAGATGCCGGGACTTCGTCTTCACCGCGTTGCGGACGATCACCTTGTACATCTCGTGGCCATCGTTGTTCGCCAGCCAGTGGTGCGACTCATTAATAAGGCTGAACGAGGCCCGAGCGCCTTCGAGAGCCCGCGGGGAGCTGGTCACCGACTCGATCTGCCCACCGCCGGACTTGTGGATGATCTCGTGATGGATGTCGAGCCCATACTCCTCGATGCAGGCATTCGACAGCAGCGACGGGAACAGCCGCATCGTGTTGCGCGTCTGATCCTTCGACACCGCGGCCGTGATCACCCATGGCGCCGCCACCGGACGTCCCACCGGCTCACCGTTCGAGTTCCACCCGTCGAAACGCACAGGAGCACACAACTCCAACGCGCAAAGCACCGCCCCGAGCGGGTCCTTGCCCCAGCCCTTCATTCGACGCAGTACGCCATTGCGATAGACGAAACGGCCCGCGTCGTCAACGGCGTACCACCACAGAAGGAACCGGGCTTGCTCCGCGGTGAAGCGCCACGACTGGCCGGCATTGTCGCCATCCGGCTGCTGCAAGTAGCCCGCCGTCCAGGCCAGCAAATCCCATCCCATGGTCATCTTAGGCAAACCAGGAGGACCAAGCAGTACCGATTCCACCAGGACCCCCGCGACCTGAAACTCGAATACGCTAACCTTCGAGTCCGTTAATTGACATTAACAACCCTAACCTGATAGGAATTTTCCGCCCTTTCATGCTGCCCCTCGTCGCGCTTTAGGTCATTGACCCAATTCCAAAGTTCGTGACCCTCCGACCTGCGGAGGTAGCCGTTCGAACCACGTGTCCATATATTGTTATTCGAGTCCAAGAATTCGACTTCAAGACCCGCATATTGCACATACCTGGCAGGATAGTCCGCATCGCTTCGCAGCCAGTCAGCAAGTGTATCGAACTCTACCGACCTAGGCCCCTCTCCCGGCTCTGCTATGTTAATCAATAGTTTGCGATCTGGGGCGAGCATCGGAGTAACAGTAAGGAAGTAGACCGGCACACCACTGTTGTTGACGTATCTAACAGCGGCTGTTTTTCTTTTCTCGTCCACAACAAGCCACGCAGCTACCTTACTCGCCTGCTCTTGCTCGTCTTTCTCGTCACGCCGCTTTTGCTCGTCTGCTGAGAACTTGACCTGTTTCCATGCGGCACGGGCAGCCCAAAGGGCAGTACCAAAAGCGCATATAGAGAATATTGCCGAGATCCACGTGGGGACATTTCCCCAATCAATACCAGTCACTCCAGCGATCTTAACGGCTACACACCGAGCTGGCGTCGGTATTCCTCGATCGCCGACACGCTCGCTTTCTCCGTCACTTGTCCGCGCTCGATCTCGATACGTGCCCGGCGTCGCGCACCTTCGGTGACCAGCAGGTCGGACATCGCGCTCATCAGTGCAGCGAACATCTGCGACGACGGCCGCGCCGAGCGGAGGTAGCGGTCCACCTCGTGCGCGACAAGGCGCGCGGTCTGCCAGTCGCTGGGCTCAAAATACTTCGACTGCGCCGACTCGGTCAGCGCCCGGTACCAGTCGACGACCAACGGGTGCGGGTCTTCCAGACCGAGATCCGGGCAAGCGACCCCTTGACCCTCTTCTGTCACGGTGACGGTATCGATGTCGGCGTGGTTACGGCGGATGCGCTGATCGGCCCGCTTCGGAACGGGGCCGCGTGTTCCCATTCCGCGGCCCTCCTTCCGTGTCGCTGCGGGAAATGAGCGATTGTGACCTGCTGGCCGCGGCTAGGCCGCTAGGCTGCGCCCATGACCATGCGAGACCGGTCCGGGCGCGAAAAGTGGGCGGACCTGTGGGAGGACATGAGCTACCGCGTCGTCGCTGAGGATCGGGTGGATGACGTCGTTCTCCGAACCGTGTGGGAAGGCATCGACGACGTGCCCTCGGCGATGTTCTTCATCGGCGTCTGCCGAGACGGTGGCACGTTCGACACCGTGTCCTCGGCCGATACCGAAGCCGAGGCACGGTTGCGCCATCAGCACGCAGCCGAGCTGCTTCGTGCACTGTCCTCCAAGGCCGAGATGCTGCGCCGCGTGCGCGAAGGCATGACGGAGTCGTCTACGCCTTCACCGTAGGCCCCGGCACGAAGGCACTTTGCCTACCAGCCCCGCGGCAGCGTCGATCGCAACACGCTGGTGCGACTGGAGGTCCTGCTGCCCCATTGCCGTGTGCGACGGCTCGTACGGGTCAACGATCCCGGTACGTATGCCGGCCAATTCCTCGATGACCGCCAAACCGTGAAATGGCACGGTGTTCGGGTCATAGCCACCTTCATGGCTGAACACGAGGCGACCCGCGGACAGCTCCCATGCGGCGTCGAGCAGTAGCCGTGTCAGGACGCGGTAGGCCGAGGTCGACAACATCTGTCGGCCGAGTGGATCGCCGGCACCGGCGTCGTACCCAGCGGCGACCATGATCAGGTCTGGGTCGAATCGCTCCAACGCCGGGAGTACGACACGGTCGAATGTGTCGCGGTAGGCACCGTTCCCCGAGCCTGGGGGTAAGGGCACGTTGATCGATGTGCCTGTGCCAGCGCCCTCGCCGTTCTCGGCCACCCCGCCGGAGTTGGCGGGGTAGTTATTGTCCTGGTGCAAGCTGATCGTCAGCACGCGCGGGTCGTCGTAAAAGATCTGTTGTGTCCCGTTGCCATGATGAACGTCCCAGTCGACCACGGCGATGCGGCCGACCTCCTCGGAGTCAAGCAGCTCGGCCGCGGTGATGGCGATGTTGTTCAGCAGACAGAAGCCCATGCCGTGCGTCCGGGTCGCGTGGTGTCCCGGCGGTCTCACCAAGGCGTAGGCGTTGTCGACCGCGCCGAACAGAACCGCCGACGCCGCGGACAGCGTGCCGCCGGCGGCCAACAGCGCGATGTCGTAGGAGTCCCTGCCGAATGGGCTCGATCCCTGTTTGCCGAGGGCACCGCCCCCGCTTGCGCTCGCTTCCCGCAGTTTCTCCAGGTAGGAACCGTCGTGGACTCGGAGAACCTGCTCAGGCTCGACGCACACCGGCTCGATGCGCGTCAGTTCCTCCAACAAGCCAGAGGATTCGACAAGCTCGTGCAGTCGACGCTTGGTGTCCGGATGCTCGAAGTGCTGGCCCGGTTGAATGCCGCGGAGCGGCGAAGCGCCGAACAGCCCTGCCGCACTTCCGGTGTCATGCCAGCCATACAGCGAATGCCACACGTACCCGGTCGTCATTGATCTCCATTCCTCACTAGCGAACCGGGTCCTCGTGACCTGAAAACCCGTACAACTGCTGGGCCGCTATGCCCACCGAGCCCGAATAGGCAGGGGTAGGGGTCCCTCCCCTGGTCACTGCTCGCCGGTCAGCCCCGGGTGCCGCTCGGCCGGACGCAGCCGCAGCGCGGCACGCCGGGCGCGGCCCTGCACACCCTCACGAGCGGACTTGCGTGCATGGCATGGCTTGCACGCTGCTTGCAGGTTGGACAGTTCATGCCGATCACCAGGACGTATGTGGTCCACATCGGTAGCCACACCCACGCAGTCCGGTCCCTTGATGTGGCAGGTGTAGGCGTCCCTGCGCATCACCTGCGATCGCAGGCGCGACCAGGTACGCGGCAACCGGGGCTTTCGAGTGCTGCTACCCCATGCATCCATACGCGCGTTTTCCCTGGTCAAGAGACTCCCCTACCTGGCTATATATGATCCACGTCATACTTGCTTGACGGATTACACGTTGACTGTAGTGTTGCCTCCGTCGTTATCACCCATCCGAAAATCCCAAGACCCTCCGAGGTCTGCAGGTTGTTTGAGAACTCCATATTCGCTCATCTCTGCCGCAAGAGCCTTGACCCGTAAAAAGCGGTCACCGAATGGCAGTGATTCGGCAAGGAACTTTCCGGACACATCAATCTAAGGGGATGAAATGAGCGTCGAAGAGTACATCGAAGCAATGGCCGAAGGCTACTCCGATTGCCTTCTGTGGCAGGCGCACTACGTGGACGACCACGATTGGGACTGCAATCGCCAAGAGTGCGAATGCGAGACCACGCAGATGGACGAAGACTTCAGCACTGAAGACTTCAGCGATGATCTGCGCGACACAATCAACGAGGATTGCAAGAACTTCTTCGACTCCAACTGGCCAGATCTCGGAGACATTGACCCGCATCAGGCAGGCCATGACTTCATGCTCACCCGTCAGGGACACGGAACCGGATTCTGGGATCGCGGTCTCGGCGCCAAGGGCGACCGACTGACCAGATCCGCCAAGGTCTACGGCGAACACAACATCGAAGCCGAAGAAGGCTTCATTTACTCCGTCAACTGAACGTTTCAGGTGGAGCGCATATCGATATGCGCTCACGCCTAAAGGGTTCAGCTCTAGAGAGGAACTACATGATCACGGCAGTGTGGAGCAGCTACGGGCACCGGTTCATGGAAACCGAGTCCGTCCACGAAGAGCAATGCCTTACCTGCGGCGCTCGCTACCGACTCGTTAACGATGATCCGGAAAACCCGACGCACGGCGCATACCAAACCGCTAGTGGCGAAGAGCCCCAGGAGTGCACAGGACGGACAGACCTCGTGCACGGATACGAGCGGCATTGCGAAAACGACAACGGCCGTCCCTGCACTGAATACGGCGAACCGTGCGAGCACACAGAACACAAGTGTCCGTGCGTGCAATGCGCGTAACCCGTTGAGATACGCCGTGAGGCATGGACTGTGGTCCGTGCCGTGCGGTGTCCCAACGAATACGGGAAGAAGAGGAAAATGGGAAACTGTTGGAATGCATTTTGTATTGCGGCCGACTGCAACGGCGTACACCACGTCGACACGACCGGTTCCGCATGGAAGCAGGAACGCGGCACAGAATACGACCCATCTACCGGCGACTATGTCCGGCCGGAGAACATGTCTCAGCCTTCCCCCGTAATAACGCTCTATGAGCGGATCACGGGTACACATCTTACCCAGCATGACACCTATGACATTCTTACCGACTCTATGCTGTTCGGTTCAGAGTGGTTCTTTTACAGCGAGCCATGCGGAAAATCAGGAAGTGGCGCATGGACGGCGACCGTCACGGATGCCAATGATTATCGCCGTACGGCCACCATCGGCCATGGCGAGATCGTTAAGGCGATGCAGAATATCGCGGACGGGAAAACCAAGCTCGCCGATTTCTATGTCAAGCAAATTCGCGCCGTCATTGAAGCAGGCAGCGGCACCGAAGCTGAAGAAGGACTGTGCCAGCTCGACGCTATCGCCTTTGACGCAATAGTTCAGGTAGCTGTCTTGGGTGACGTCGTTTACGGCTGATCGCAGCCGTTGAGATATGCCGTGGCACGCGGTCGACTCGTCCGCGTGCTGCGGTGTCCCAACGGTTCCATCCGATTTGGGCAGGGGCCTTTTCATGGCCCTAGAACACGGCGGGCGCATGCCGCCGGTTGCTATCGAGAGGAAACGATCATGGATGACGGGCAGAGCAACATGTCCATTGAGCGAGTGCACGTCCTCAACGGCCACACCAGCAGGGAAACGGCCTATGTAGTCGACGACTACCCGTACGGCCGTCGTTTGCGGTGCAAGATTCGCTACTGGATCGAGTTTGGCACCAAGGGTGCGACGAAGGGACAGATGCGGTTCGTGTCGCAGACCACGAACCCCAAGATGTCCGGCGAGGTGTGGAACAAGCCGAAAGCGTCGACGTACTCGGACCTGAAGGTGATGTACCTCGACCACAACGAGCACGTACAGCAGTGGGGAACCAGTTTGAACATGTCACCCGCTGAAGACGCCCGCGCCCGGCTCATGGGTATCTACGACCAGTTCACAGAGACCGACCGCAAGCGCTATGACGCCCTGCGCAAGTTCTCGCAGCGGTACTACCCCCCTTGGCACGAGTGGGAAGAGCGCATCCACGCGATGACGCTTCACATGCAGGAGACCGGCGAAGACCCCGACGTTTCGAACGGGACGTGGGAACACGGCGGCCGCCTGTACTACGTGGGCGAGGATCCTGCCGCGTACATCGCGACCGCTCGCCAGCGCTTTCAGCAGTCCTGACCCGTTGAGACATGCCGTGGCGCTCAGGGCTCGCCCTGAGCGTTGCGGTGTCCCAACGGGATACCGCGCCGCGAACGCAGCGCAGCGAATCTGTACGCGCGAGCTGCCCTGCCCCGGGCATGGACCAGGGCAGCTCGCTGACCATCGGAGCTAGATTCCAATGGCTGACGAACAGCTTATCAATCAGCAAGCGGAGCAAACCGAGCTTTTCCCCGGCTTACAGCCAGAGAATCCCCAGGTTCCTACCTGGGCGCAGGAAGCTCGCGTGTCGCCCGCCGGTTACATCCTCACCGTCCCGAATCTCTCGCAGGCCCCGGCCGACTGGCCGCACGCGACGTGGCTGCGGACGGATTGCCTCGATTGCGGGCAGTTCTCGGAGTGGGTTTTCACGGCGGACGACGGCAACGGGTGGGACACCCGGCACGTGGAGCAGACCGGGCACCGCCGATTCTACTCTTTCGCGCTTTCGCGCATTCAATTCGAGATCATGCCGCCACATCCGACCAGACCCACTCTGCATAGCGACCGCTGAAGCAGTATCCGTGGTGCTCACGATTTGATTACGAGCATTGATCCATCGCATCCGAATGAAGGGGAAAATCATGTCCGAGAATGATGCGACTATTACCGCCGCGGCGGACGAGGTGCCGAGCTGCCGACGAGACGGAGTGCACCGTCCCGATGACTTGCCGGAGCAGGGGAATCGCTGCAAGGAATGCGGCCAACGAATCACTTGGATCGGTCCCGGAATCTACGACTGGGAGAGCTGTGAAGAAGTCGACCTGGCGAAGCCGCGCGCGCGGTACCCGGCGCAGCGAGTCAACGTCATCTCGATCGAGGCTCTAAACGAAGCGGACTTCGGCGGACGCGACCTGTCATACGGGGCCTCGCCCGAGGCGCAAGTTCAGGACAACACACGACGTGCCGGTTTCACGGTCCCAGCTTTACGAGCTTTCAGCGACACCGTGCGCTTGCACGGTGAAGACGTTGACACTGTTATCTCTGACTTGCTCGGAGACCTTCTGCACCTGTGCGACGCGCTCGGCCACGATTTCGATGCGCTACTGGAGCGCGGGTGTTCTCACTACGAAGCCGAAGTCGACGGCTGACGCGATGCTCAGAGCGTGCGTTGCCAGCGTTGTTCTCGTCCTGGTCGTCGGTGCCGCCCTGGCTGATCCGCCGATCGGGAGTGAAACCACGATCGTTCCCGCACCGGACGAGTCCCGCCGGATCGAAGAAGACGACCCCGGGTGGGACTGCATGACAATGGGAAACAGGAAGTGCGGACCGCCCGCGGAGGTACGGCGTTAGCGGAGACGCAAACCGAACCGAGCTGCACGGCCCGGCAGCATCCACCACGGATGTTGCCGGGCCGTTTGCGTTGCTCGCCCGGCTGTCAGTCGTCGGAGCTGGAGCCGCTCCGCTTCGACGAGCCCGAGCCGCGGTCGCTGCCGCTCTTGCTGTCCGAGCCAGAGTCGGAGTCGCTGTCGCTCTTCTTCGACCCAGACCCGCCGCTGCTCTTCTTCTTCGACGAGCTGGAACCCGAGTCCGAGTCGGAGTCCTTCTTACGGGAGCTGGAGCCGCTGTCGCTGTCCTTCGAGCCCGAGTCGCTGTCGCTCCTCTTCTTAGAGTCGCTGTCCCGCTTCTTCGACCCGGAGTCCGACTCGCTGCTGCGCTTCCGCGACGAACCCGAGTCCGAGTCGCTGTCGGAGCTGTCCGAGGACGAGGACTTACGGTCCTCGCTGTCGCTGGTGTCGGTGGCCATAGCTGGTACCTCCCGTGAAGTCGCGCGTGAGTCCGTATTCAGTTGTCCAGGTCCTTCATCACTGGTTGGCCGGCGTGTGCCCCCATTGCCTCGTGGGCGGGCGCGGCCAGTTGAGGCCACGCCCGCCCGCGTGTGCCTGGGCCGGGGAACCGCACTGATCAGGCGCGGGATCGCCCCGTCAGCCAGGCAGCAGCTCTCACCACCAGTCGAAGGTGAGAGCCCCACGCACGCGCGGCCCGCCGAGGAGCCCGCGCGGCGGCACGGGAGGGCCGCGTCCCTCGTGGCTGTCGGGGGCCACGTTCTCGACGTGGCAGACACGAGAGGAGCGGGCGGGTCAGCCGACCTCGCGCGGGATCTCCTGAACGATCTCGTCCGCACGCTGCTGCGCGGCGGTGGCACCGCGGGCGACCTCCGCCGCGACGATTCGATACACGGCGTCCACCGGCACAGCGCGAACCTGCTTGCAGTCGCGCTCGTACCAGTCGGACGCCTCGTTGACACCCTTGATGAGCTGATCCATCTTGACCTGTTCGGTCACACTGACCTCCAACTTCTCTTGGACTGCACGGAGTTCCGTGCACACGTGGTCGCGCCGGGACTCGAACCCGGATTACCCAAGGCCCAGATACAACGGACTCAGTGCCAGCCGGGCGGCTTGCCATTAGCCGAAACGACCGTCAACGCGCCTCGCGTCAACTCGGCGCCGGTGTTGGCGTCCTGCCAGCAGCGATACCGCAAGAGAGAGAGGCCGCGCCGTCAACCGACCACGCGGCAAGAACGGCGGCATGGAGCGCTTTACGGGACGACGCGGCGAGGCGTCGGGGGTATGCCGCAGAGGTCGCGGACACGGATCGTCCCCGACAGGCACAGAGAATGCACCCTCGCCCTAGTAGTGGGTGCTGGACTTCCGGAAGGGGCACAGACCGAACAGTGATCTGTATCACCATGTGTTGATGAAGGCCGAGGGCCGTAACACGGCCTAGTCTTGTTGGGGCAAAATCGGCCTTGCGATCCGCGTAGTTACGGAAGTTACGTTGTTACGACTTGAGGGAGCAGAGCCAGCAAGTACGCTTCTCTTCTTATATTTTTAATATAAGAAGAGAAGACGAAAGCCCGACCGGGCGGCGCGATCACAGTAGGTGCACGGGGGCGACTTCGAAATGACCTTGCCCCAAGGACCGTAACCCCCGTAACGCGCGTAACCGGGCAGCGCATGGAGATGCACGGCTGTAACAGGACAGAGCCAGTGTTACGGCCGTATCCGCAACACTGGCTTCGGAACACACAGTTCGAATGCTCTGAGTAATCACACGGTCGTGAGGGACATCGTGACACCAACAGGCGGCGGCTCGGGCTCGCCAACAAACCAGAACTTGAGTCGATCGAGCGATGGCCGGACTCCCGAGACACGCGCCTTGTGCGCCCAAACGCGCTCCACGACCATGCCCAGGAAGGTGCGCTGCTCAGCGAAGGGGTAGTCTGCCCAGGACTGAGCGAACTCTTCCAAGATGTTGATAAAGCCAACATCCAATGACTGGCCGTCCGGGATCAACGCAAGCTCGGCCTCGTACTGAGTCAGACGCTCGTTGCTCGTGTCGTATCGTCGCCTGAACCGCTTCTCGCCACGCTCCCCGGTGAACAGACCCTTCAGCTTCTCATCCTCCATACGTTCCAAGAAGGCTTCTTCTTCACCGATGGCGGCTTCGAGTTCGGCTCTGCGGGCCGCTCGATCAGGATGATGTACGTCGTCCCACCGCTCGGCAATCGCGAGCACCGCCGGGTCGTCGGGTGTACGGGAGGTAAGACGGGAAATCACCGCGCTGAATACGAGCGATTCCACGGCGGGGCCGTTGATGACCGTCCCCGGGCAACGACCGCCCCTCGCTCGACGGCCACAGCGATATCGAGGGATAATCTTCCCTTGACGCATCAGCGTGGTGTCATAGGTCATCCGACCGCCGCACTCTGCGCAGTGGAGCAGATCGACAAGGAGCCCCCGCGCAGGACGCGATGTCGTCGGTGCCGGCTTGCTGCTGCCCACTCCCCGGTTCCAGTAGACCGGAGTGCGTTGCCCGAACTTCGCGCGAAGTCTTGTGTAGTCAGCCAGCGAGATGATCTCGGAGCCCACCCGGACCTCCTCACCGGTGTCCGTATGGCGATAGATCTCGCCCTTGTGCGGCAAATAGCCGACCATTACGGGCGAGGTCACGAGCTGGCGCACGACGGTCCAGGACCAGGAGTTCGCGTACTTCATCGGCTTTTCGCGAAGCTTCTGGGCCTTCAGGGGCTCGCCCTTCGACTCCAGTTGCGCGATCCTCTCCTTACGGCTGGCCCATCGAGGGCAGTCATACCCCTGCTCGTTCAGCCACCGAGCGATTGCGCGTAGAGACCAGGGCGGGTCAGCACGCAGTAGTTTATCGACCACCGTCGCGACGACCGCGGCCTCTTCGGGATGTTGCTCCAACTTCCTGGCGGGGGTCACCCGATAGCCGTACGGGCGGTGCCCCATCCACCGGCCCTCGTTCCGCTCCCACACCCGAAGGTCGCTCACGCGCGTCGCTGTGTTCTTCGATTCCTGGTGCGCTTGGTGAGCGACGATGGTGAGCTGTAGTTCCCATCCTGGGTTGTTCGAGTCGATCCCGTCGGCGATGGAGATGAAGCGGCAGCCCATCTCGTAGACCGCCTTGATGATCTCGGAAGCCTGCGGAATCCCTTGCCGGGTCGCACGGTCGACCTTGTACACGATCAACACGTGCGCACGGCGATCTCGAAGCGAGTTCAGGGCGTTCTCGAACCCAGGCCGCTCGACGTGGGCGAGGTAACCAGACTTGTCCTCGTCCTTAAAGACGTCCATGACCTGGGCGTTGATCGACTCGGCCTTCTTCCTACCGGCATCCTCCTGCCGGGGAATCGAGGTCGACGTGTCGGTGAGATCCGAAATCCGCAGGTAAAGCACTGCCAGAAGCGACGATGCGCCCTGTCCGGTGCCTGACATTTCGCTCCTCCCCCCCGTGATCAGCTTAACGGACCACAGGTGTGCATTGGTAGTTCCTGCGTGCACGAGATCGCGCACCACTTCGGCATCGACGACGAGACGCTGCACTCGCTGGGCTGGGCCTGATCGCGGGTCTGATCGGAACAGCGGGCGTGCTCGCGGAACCGCTGGCTCTGTCAAGAAGCGGCGTCAGCCGGCGCCGCCATCCGACCAGCTACCCGAACCGATCCCTGAACAACTCTTCGATCAGGCCGGGAGATCGTCCCACTGGGTGCAGCGCCAGCCGGTCGGCGAGGAGGAATCGGCTTCGAGCGCGATGAGCCCGGTGTTCGGCAGGTAAGCCGCGTTGGCGCGTTCGCCGTCGACCTCCGGTGCCAGGCGCCCGGCGACGAGGCGGATCATCGCGCCGTGGCTGACCAGCACCACTGAGCCGGTCAGCACGTCCTCCAGCAGTGGCTGCGCCGAGCCGAAGAACCTGGCGAGCGCCTGCTCGCCGGTTTCCCCGCCGGGCATCGGCACGTCCGGGGAACCCAGGTGCCAGCCCGCGTAGACCTCGTCGAACCGCTGCCGGGACGCGGCGTCGGCGTTGCCTTCCAGCTCACCCACGTGGATCTCGTGGGTGCCGTCGGCGACCTCCACGTCCAGCCCGTGCCGGTCGGCCAGCGGGCGGGCGGTCTGCTGCGCGCGCAACGCGCGGCTCGCGTGGATGGACAGGACCTTCTCGTCGGCCAGCCGCCCGGCCAGCGCCTCCGCCTGCTGCGAGCCCTCGTCGGTGAGCCCGGGACCGGGCGGCAGCGTGTCCAGCGCGCCCCGCACGTTCGACGGGGTCTGGCCGTGCCGCACCAGCAGCAGCCGCAGCCCGTCGGCGCGGGCGCGCAGCGCGAACTCGGTCATGGGGAACCTCCTGCCCGGATGCGTTCCAGCCAGCGGGCCGATGCCTGGAACGCCTGCTCCGAGGCGGACGGCCGCACGCTGGCCGGGGAATGGTCGGCCTTCGGGTAGGAGCCGAGGAACCGCACCTCGCTGCATCGCCTGCGCAGGCCGGTGAGCGCGTCCCCGACCCGGGCGTCGGCGACGTGGCCGTCGAAGTCCAGGAAGAACCGGTACTCGCCGAGCCGGTCCTTGGTGGGCCGCGACTCGATGCGGGACAGGTTGATGCCGCGCAGCGACAGCTCCATCAGCAGCTCGGTCAGCGACCCGACCTCGTCGCCGATGACCGCGGCGATCGACGTGCGGTCCGCGCCGGTCGGTTCGGGCAGCGCGCCCGGCCTGCGCAGCAGCAGGAACCGGGTGAGCGCGTCGGGGACGTCGGCCACCCCGGTCGCGAGCCGTTCCAGCCCGCTGAACTGCTCGATCGCCAGCGGCGATGAGATCGCCGCATCGACTTCGCCCGCGGCGACCGACCGGGCGGCCGCCGCGGTGGAACCCGCGGCCCGGACCTCGGCCTGCGGCAACCTGTCCGCCAGCCACTCGCGGACCTGCGCGATGGCGTGCGGGTGGCTGGCGACCGTGCCGACCTGGTCGGCGGTGGCGCCCGCGCGCACCAGCACGTCGAACCGCACCGGGATCATCGCCTCGCCGACGGCGATCAGGGGTTCGCCGCTGACCAGCGCGTCCATCGTCGCGGGCACGGCGCCTTCCACCGAGTTCTCCACCGGCACCCCGGCGGCCAGCACGTCCCCGGAGCGCAGCGCGCTCAACGCCTGCGGCACCGTCTCGAACGGCACCGGTTCGGCGTCGAAGTCGGCGGTGAGGACCCGGGTCGCCTGCTCGGTGAAGGTTCCCGGCGGTCCCAGGTAGGCGATTTGCGGCACGGCGACCAGCCTACGGGGCGCCCGATTCCTACCACCTCGCCCCGGTTCGGTGAGGGTTGATCTACGAATGTGTGACGCACCCAATTACATGCAGTGGCCCTTTCCTGCGATGCTGTGGGCGTGACCGCGGATTCGGAGCGCTCAACGGACCGAGCGGAACCGGAGCTGCGGCTCGTCCTCAGCGCGCTGGACGAGCCGCTGGCCGCAGCTTGGCGCGGCATCGCCGGCGACCGCACCGGGCTCGACGTGCACCAGGGTTCGGTGCTGGACCTTCGGGTGGACGCCGTGGTGAGCCCGGCGAACTCCTACGGCTGGATGCGCGGCGGCGTGGACGCGATGTACGCGCGCGTTTTTCCCGAGGTCGAGCAGAACGTGCGCAG